>DAHUZJ010000060.1 GCA_027306585.1 Acidimicrobiaceae bacterium
GCAACTCGCGCTCCTGTTCCGGGTGGCCCGCCTGGGGCCCGTGCCCCAGGCCGGGCACAGACCCGGCCTGTGCGCCGGCGCGGCCGATGACGCTGGAACGCCCGGCGGGACTTGAACCCGCGACCTCCGGCTTACAAGGCCGGTGCTCTAACCGTTCTGAGCTACGGGCGCCTGCACACCGCTCCCCCCTCGGAGCCGCGGCCCCGTCACCTTACCTCTGCGCTCCTCCCCTCATCGGTCCCCTCGTGACCCAGTGCTGCGTCGAGGCTGGTGCCGGCAAGGGTCTCTGCGAGGTCCCTGGCAAGACCAGGATGGCAGTGTGACGGCATGTCCATGGGCACGGCACGCGCAACCCGCGAACTACGCGCACCCGTCGCCAGCGTCGCCCCGCCTGCCGTCCCACTCCCGCCGGCCCGGCTCCACGTCGTGGCGTGGGTCGACCCCGTCCTCGACGCTGCGGGCGTGGACCTCCGCTCGAGCTACGTCGAGCGGTACTGGCTCCCGGTGCTCGGTCCGAGCGCCACGTGGCTCCTGCGGCGCCTGGCCGACGGGCTCGATCGAGCTCCCGACGGGTTCGACGTCGACCTCGCCGACCTCGCCGCCTCGCTCGGCGTTGGCGGACCCGACAGCCGCCACGCCCCGATCCATCGGGCGTTGCGTCGGTGCGCCCGGTTCGGGCTGGTGCGCCCGCTGGGTGGCGAGCTGCTCGCCCTGCGCCGGGCGGCCGGTCGGGTCCCGGAGCGCAATCTGGCCCGCTTCCCGCCGCCCCTGCGGGCGGCGCACCTTCAGGAGGTGGCCGCCTGGTCCGGCGTGCGCGCGGCCTCGTCCGGACCGGTCGCCCCCGAGCCGGCACCGACCGAGCCCTCGTAGCCGGTGAGCAGCGCCAGCAGCGTCCGGACCCCGAAGCCGGTGCCGCCCTTCGTGAGGTAGCCCGAGCTCTCCTGTGACCGGCCGGTCCCGGCGATGTCCAAGTGCGCCCACGGGACGGTGCCGACGAAGCGGGACAGCAGCATGGCGGCGGCGATGGCTCCCGCCTGGCCGGCGCGGCCCAAGTTCTTCATGTCCGCCACGTCGGAGTCGATGTGCTCCCGATAGTCCTCGGGCAGCGGCAGCGGCCACAGCCGCTCGCCGGCGGACGCCCCGGCGGCCCGTACCCGTTCGATCAGCGACTCGTCGGTGCCGAACAGCGCGGCGACGCCGGTGCCGAGGGCGACCGTTGCCGCACCCGTCAAGGTGGCGACGTCGACGATGGCATCGGGTTGGAGCTCGACGGCCAGCGCCAGCGCGTCGGCCAGCACCAGCCTGCCCTCGGCGTCGGTGTTGAGCACCTCGATCGTGGCGCCGTTGCGGGCCGTGAGGACGTCCCCGGGCTTCATCGCGCCACCGCCGGGCATGTTCTCCGTCATGGGCGCGAGCGCCGTCACCCGCACCGCGACATCGAGGCCGGCACAGGCCGAGAGCGCGGCGAGCACGACGGCGGCGCCGCTCATGTCGGTCTTCATGGTCGTCATCCCGTCGGGCGTCTTGAGCGAGAGGCCACCCGAGTCGAACGTGATGCCCTTCCCCACCAGCACCACGTGGGGGACCTCGGGTCCTGCCCCTTCGGGCTCGTAGGTCGCCCGGACGAACCGGGGGGGCTGGGCCGAGCCCCTGTTCACCCCGAGGAGCCCGCCCATGCGCTCGTCGGCGATGCGGGTCTCGTCCCACACCTCGACCGTCGTGCGCGGCTCGGCCGACAGCGCCTCGGCGACCCGCTCGGCGAGGACGCTCGGCGTGAGGTCGCTCGGCGGGGTGTTGATGAGGTCGCGGGCGAACACCGCCGCCCGCGCGGCCCGGGCGCCGCGACGGACGCCGTCGGCGAGACCGGCCGGCTGCCCCACCACCACCAGCCGCTCGATCCCGTGCGCCCGGCGTGTCGACCGGTAGGCGTCGAAGCGGTACGCGGCCAGCACCGCCCCCTCGGCCACGGCGGCGGCTGCCGCCGTGGGGTCAGCCCGACCCGTGTCCTCGATCAGGAGCGCCGCCGTGCCCTGCTCCCCTGCGGCCCGGACGAGCGCGGCTCCGGCTCGACGCCAGCGCTCGGTGTCGTCGCCGTCGGGCACGCCCAGTCCGACCAGGACCACCGACGGCGGACCGTCTGCCGTGCGCAGCACCAGCGACTGGCCCACCTTGCCGGTGAAGCCCTGCTGGCGGAGCCAGTCGGCGTCGGGCTCGCCGACCAGCGCCGACATGGCGCCCGCGAGCTCGTCGCTCGCACCCGCCGCGGCCGCCGCGGCCACCACGTCGGTGCCCGCCGGGCGGCAGCTGTCGCCGACCTGCCAGCACGGCACGCCGACGGCCGCGACCCCCTCGGGTAGCGCGCCGGCCCACTCGACCCCCAGGCCCACCGCGCCCGGGCCTCCTCCCTGTGGCACCGCTGCCGTCCCGCCTCCCTGCACCGTCATCGAGGCGCCCCCCGCCGGCGCTTCGCGGGTCCGCCCGAGCGAGCCGCGAGGTGCTCCTCCCCCTCCAGCCACCGGGCCATCGTCCACACCAGGTCCGAGAGGCGGTTCAGGTACGGGCCCACCTGGGAGCCGTCACCGCCCTCCGGCCGGGCGTCGAGCGGCTCGCCGGCGGCCAGCACGCGCTCGGCGCGCCGCACCACGGTGCGGGCGAGGTCGAGTGCGGCTGCGCACCGGTTGGCGCCCGGCACCACGAACTCGGTCGGCATCTCGTAGCGACCGTCGAGGTCGTCGATGCGCCGCTCGAGAGCGGTGACCATGTCGGCGGTGACGAGGCTCGCACCGGCCGTCAGCTTGGCGCGGTGCTCGGGTGCCGTCGCCACCTCGGCCATGAGCACGTAGAGCTCTCGCTCGAGGGCGATCAGGAGCTCGTCGGCCTCGGAGCCCGGTGCCGCCTCCGCCCGAGCCATGCCCAGCGCCGCCTGGGCCTCGTCGACGACGCCGTTGAGCTCGACCCGCCAGGCGCTCTTGGGCACCCGCCCGCCATAGAGCAGACCGGTGGTGCCGTCGTCGCCCTTCCGCGTGTAGATGCGCACCCTGGCCGATGCTACCGGGCACCGGCGGTAGCCTTGGAAGTCCGCATGGCGAACTCCCCGCTCTCTGCCGCCGTCCCCGTGCCGCCTGGTCGCCTCGACCCGGCCGAGTCGGCCTACCTCACCGCCCTCCGCGAGCGCGTCGTCGTCTTCGACGGCGCCATGGGGACGAACCTGCAGCTCCAGGGGCTCGACGCAGAGGACTTCGGGGGCCACGAGCTCGAGGGGTGCAACGAAGTCCTCCTGGTGACCAACCCCGGGGCCGTCGAGCGGGTCCACCGCGCCTTCCTCGACGTCGGCGTCGACGTCATCCAAACCGACACCTTCGGGGCGTTCTCCACCGTCCTGGCCGAGTACGGCATCGCCGAGCGGGCGCACGAGCTCAACGTGGCCGGCGCGCGCCTGGCCCGCCGTCTGGCCGACGAGGCGGCTGCCGACGGTCGCCCCCGCTGGGTGGCCGGGAGCATGGGCCCGGGGACCAAGTTCCCCACGCTGGGCCAGATCCCGTACGCCACCCTGCGCGACGCCTACGAGGAGCAGGCCCGGGGGCTCCTCGAAGGCGGGGTCGACCTCCTGCTGATCGAGACGGTGTTCGACCTGCTGTCGGCCAAGGCGGCGATCAACGGCTGCCGGCGGGCGATGGTCGCCGTGGGGCGGCGGGTGCCGATCCAGACCCAGGTGACCATCGAGCTGACGGGTCGCATGCTCCCCGGCACCGAGATCGCCGCCGCCCTCACGACCCTCGACGCCATGCAGGTCGACGTGGTGGGGATGAACTGCGCCACGGGCCCCGCCGAGATGTACGAGCCGCTGCGCCACCTCTCGGCCAACGCCCGGGTACCGATCTCGGTCATCCCGAACGCCGGCCTGCCTTCGGTGGTGGACGGCGCCATGCACTACGACCTCACCCCCGCCGAGCTCGCCGACCACCTCCACCGCTTCGTCACCGAGCTGGGCGTGTCGGCCGTGGGCGGGTGCTGCGGGACCACGCCCGCCCACCTGGCAGCCGTGGTGGAGAAGGTCGGTCCGGCCCGCCCCGCCCCCCGCCACCCCGAGCACGAACCGGCTGCCGCGTCGATCTACGCCGCGGTCCCCTTCGCCCAGGAGACCTCGTTCCTCGTGGTCGGCGAGCGCACCAACGCCAACGGGTCGAAGCGGTTCCGGGAGGCGATGCTGGCCGGCGACTGGGACACGTGCGTCGCCATGGCCCGGGACCAGGTCAAGGAGGGGGCCCACGTCATCGACGTGTGCGTCGACTACACCGGCGCGGACGGCGTGCACGACATGACGGAGGTGGCCAGCCGGTTGGCCACGCAGTCGAGCGTGCCGCTCATGATCGACTCCACCGAGGGCCCGGTGGTCGAGGCGGCGCTGCAGTGGCTGGGCGGTCGGCCCGTGCTCAACTCGGTCAACCTGGAGGAGGGCGACGGCCCGGGCACCCGCCTCGACACGTTCCTGCGCCTCGCTCGGGAGTTCGGCGCCGCGGTGGTGTGCACCTGCATCGACGAGGAGGGCCAGGCCCGCACGGCGGAGTGGAAGGCGCGGGCGGCCAAGGCCATCCACGACATCGCCGTCCATCGCTACGGCCTCGAGCCCGGCGACCTCCTCTTCGACCCGCTCGCCCTGCCCCTCTCCACCGGGATGGAGGAGAGCCGCCGCGACGGCATCGACACGATCGAGGGCATCCGCCGCATCAAGGCCGAGCTGCCCGGCGTCCATACCCTGCTCGGGCTCTCGAACGTGTCCTTCGGCCTCAATCCGGCCGCCCGGCAGGTCTTGAACTCGGTCTTCCTGCACGAGTGCGTGGAGGCCGGCCTCGACGCCGCCATCGTGCACGCCTCCAAGATCCTGCCGCTCGCACGCATCGACGAGCGCGTCCGCCAGGTGTGCCTGGACCTCGTCCACGACCGCCGCCACGAGGGCTACGACCCGCTGCAGGAGCTCTTGGCACTGTTCGAGGGGGTGTCCGTCACGGCGGGGCCGGCCGACGACCACCACGACTGGCCCGTGGAGCGGCGGCTCGAGCAGCGCATCGTGGACGGCAACCGCAACGGGCTCGAGGCGGACCTCGACGAGGCGCTGGCGGCCGGCCACGAAGCGCTCGCCATCGTCAACACGCTCCTCCTCCCCGGCATGAAGACGGTGGGCGACCTGTTCGCCTCGGGCGAGATGCAGCTGCCCTTCGTGCTGCAGTCGGCCGAGACGATGAAGACGGCCGTGGCCTACCTCGAACCGCACATGGCGCACGCCGACCAGGGCGGCAAGGGCAAGGTCGTCCTCGCCACCGTCAAGGGCGACGTCCACGACATCGGCAAGAACCTGGTCGACATCATCTTCACCAACAACGGCTACGAGGTCGTCAACCTCGGCATCAAGGTCGGGATCGGCGAGATGATCGCCGCCGCCGAGGAGCACGGCGCCGACGCCCTCGGGATGAGCGGGCTCCTCGTGAAGTCCACTCTCATCATGCGGGAGAACCTCGAGGAGCTGAACCGGCGCGGCCTGGCCGACCTCCCCGTGCTGCTCGGCGGTGCCGCGCTCACCCGCACCTACGTCGAGCGCGACCTCCGCCAG
The DNA here is from genome assembly GCA_027306585.1 of Acidimicrobiaceae bacterium. GTDB lineage: Bacteria > Actinomycetota > Acidimicrobiia > Acidimicrobiales > RAAP-2 > DAHUZJ01. The sequence continues at coordinate 5,609 of DAHUZJ010000060.1, forward strand.
GTCTACGAGGGACGCCTGTTCTACGGCCGGGACGCCTTCGAAGGCCTGCGCACCATGGACCGCCTGGCCGAGCTGCGGCGCACCGGCGAGGACGACCCCGGCTTCGGCCGCGAGATCTCCGAGCGACGGGTGCCCGCGCGCAGCCGCCTCGAACCGGACACCACCCCGGTCCCCGGTGCCCCGTCGCGGGCACCGTCGGTCGTCGGCGACAACCCGCTCTTCCCGCCGCCGTTCGTCGGCTCCCGGGTGGCCAAGGGCATCCCCCTCGACGACATAGCCGCCTACCTCAACCAGACCGCGCTCTTCCGCAACCCGTGGGGGTTCCGCCCCGAGGAGGGCGAGGACGACGCCGCCTTCAAGACCAGGGTCCAGGCCGTCCTGCGCGAGCAACTGGCACGGGCCAAGGAGCGGGACCTGCTCGTGCCCCAGGTCGTCTACGGCCACTTCGCCGCGGCGTCGGAGGGCAACGACCTCGTGATCTACAAGGACGAGAGCCGCAGTGCCGAGTGGCTGCGGTTCACCTTTCCCCGCCAGCGCAAGGAACCGTGGCTCTGCATCGCCGACTTCTTCCGCCCGGCCGGCACCACCGGCGACGACGCCGACGGCGACCACGCGTCGTTCATGCTCGTCACCATGGGCCCGCGGGTGTCCGAGGAGACCGCCCGCCTGTTCGCCGAGAACCGCTACCAGGAGTACCTGTTCCTCCACGGGCTCGGGGTAGAGATGGCGGAGGCCCTCGCCGAGTACTGGCACCGGCGCATCCGCGAGGAGCTCGCGTTCGCCGGCGAGGACGGCCCCACCCTCACTGGCCTGTTCCGCCAGCAGTACCGAGGGGGCCGGTACAGCTGGGGCTACCCTGCCTGTCCCGACCTCGAGGACAACGCCAAGGTCGTCGAGCTCCTCGGTGCCGACCGGATCGGGGTGTCGGTCAGCGACGGGTTCCAGCTCCACCCGGAGCAGACGACCGACGCCATCGTGTGCCACCACCCGCAGGCCAAGTACTTCGTCGCCTGATGGCCCCTCCCGGCCTGAGCTCGGACGACGCCGCCGTGCCACCCACCGCTTCCGCCGTGCAGCGCACCGCTTCCGCCGGGCAGCGCACCGGGTACGTCCGGACCTCGGCCGTGCGCCAGGGCGTCGCGGTGGTGACCCTCGACCGCCCGGACCGCCGGAACGCGGTGGGCCCGGAGCTGGCGGCCGACCTGGCCGCCGCCTTGGCTCGCGTCGACGCCGACCGGCGTGTCCGCGCCATCGTGCTCGCCGGCGCCGGACCGAGCTTCTGCGCCGGTGCCGACATGAAGGCACGCCTGGCCGGTGCCGAGGGCAGCGCGACCGTGCTGGCGGCGGTGCGACGAGCCTCGGCCGCCGTGCACGACGTGTCGGTCCCGATCGTGGCCGCCGTCCACGGGCACGCCCTCGGCGCCGGACTGGAGCTGGCGGCGGTGTGCGACTACCGGGTCGTCGAGGAGGGTGCGGTGCTCGGGCTCCCCGAGGTGCAGCAGGGCATCACGTCGGGCGGCGGCCTGCTCGCCTTGGCGACGGTCGTCGGCGCGGGCACGCTCGCCCGGCTCGCGTACACCGGCACACCGCTCGACGCCGCCGGCGCCGGCGCCGTAGGCCTCGCCGACGAGGTCGTCGCCCCGGCCCACGCCCTCCCGGCAGCCCGCCGGCTGGCCCTGCGGATGGCCGAGCGCCCGCGGCCGGCCCTGGTGGCCGCCAAGCAGGCGCTGCGGCTCGCCACCCAGCCGCTGCACCCCCAGCAGTGGGCGACCGTGGGTCTCCTCCAGCACACCCTGGAGGGCGGCCCGGCACAACAGGAGGCCCTGCAGCACCTGGCGGACCGCGGCCACGGGGCCTGATCGAGCCCGCCTGATCGAGGCGGGGCGTGCTCAGCCCGGGATGACCGGCAGGAGCACGGAGGACGGGTGCTCGGGGCCGGCGTGGAGCGTGACCTCGTGGTCGAACACCTCGGCCGGACGGTCGGCGGGGTCCGCGTGCACGAAGTGCGCGCAGCCGAAGTAGTCCATGGCGCGGTGCTCCGCCGAGATCTCGCCGCCGTAGTGGTAGTCGGTCCCACGGACGGTCAGTGCCAGCCGATAGCCGGGCAGCACGACGATCGACGTCGGCCACACCTCCACCTGGAGCTCCGTCGGGCGGCCCGGTACGAGCGGCTCGATCCGATCATGCGGGTGGTACGGCCGGTACGGCTGGCTCCGCTCCGGGTCGAGGGCGCGGTGGGACGCCCGCAGCCAGCCCTGGGCGATCGGCGCGTGCGGGTCGTTGGCCCCGTGGAACACGACCTCGTCGCCGGCCGGGTCGAACAGGCGGACGACGGCGAACACGTCGGCGTCGGTGGTGGACGAGGACACCCACAGGGTGAGCGCGATCGGTCCGGTGAGCTCGAGGGGCTCCTCTGCGGGGGGCAGCGAGAACGTCAGCCCCTCCCCGCCGGCGGTGTAGGGGGCACCGGGCGCCGCCGGGACCGTCGGCCGGAGCTCCCCGCTCGCCGGGTCGAGGTACCGGCGGGTCCACACGGTGCGCGCCAGCGGCCACTCCGCCTCGTGGCGCTCGACGAAGCGCCCGTCGGCGTGGCGCACCTGGAGCCGCACCCTCGGCTCCTTCTCCCACCCGTTGCGCTCGCCCTTCAAGAAGTGGTCGAAGAACCGCTTCTGGAGGAGCCGCCCGTCGTCGGTGTAGTAGGCGGTGTAGTGGGTGCCGCCGTGGACCTCGAGCCACTTCTGCGACGAGCCGGCCCGCAGGAAGCCCTCGATGTTGCCCCGCAGGTGGAGGCCGGCCCCGCCCCAGTTGCCGGCCGACAGCAGCGGAACGTCGATGCGCTCGAGGTCGGGGGTCCGGCGGTGGTGCCACTCGTCGTCGAGCGGATGGGCCGCGGCGTCGGCCGCGATGTCGCGCCGGTTGCCCGCCAGCGCCTCGTCGCTCAGGGTCGAGCGGCCGGCCACCGGGCGACCGGTGAAGCGGTTGGGCGGGACGCGCTGGCCCTGGCCGTGCTGGACGCTCCCCACCTGGCGCGGGTACCAGCGGTCGACGAACTGGCTCCGGAGCCCACCGTGGAAGAACAGCTCGCGGTAGAAGTCCGAGGCTCCCTCCCAGGGCGCCATGGCGGCGAGGTGAGGCGGGCGCAGCCCGGCGACCTGCCACTGGTTCATGGCGAAGTAGGAGATGCCGCAGAGCCCCACCTTGCCGTCGCACCACGGCTGCTCGGCGACCCATTCGATGCAGGCGGCGAAGTCGACGGTCTCGCGCGCCGACCACACGTCGAGCACCCCCGGCGACGAGCCGGTGCCCCGGGAGTCGACCCGGACGCAGACGTAGCCGTCGGGCACCCACTTCTCCGGGTCGGGCGTCTCCCAGTTCTGGTAGGCGTTCGACGTGCCGGTCACGGCGTCGGGCGCCTCGCGTGCCAGCTGCTCCCACTGCCGCCCGTAGCCGTCCTGGAACGCCAGCCCCTTGGCGTACGGGCCGTGCGTCACCAGGGCAGGTAGCGGGTCGTGGTCTCCCGGCGGGCGGAACACGTCGGCGCGCAGCACCACCCCGTCGTCCATCGGGATGCCGACGTCCCATTCCACGAGGAGGCCGCCCCGGACCTCCTGCTCGCCGTCGAGCCCGCTCATCGAGCGTCCCCCGTCCCCCGTCCCGTCGCCGGACCCGCCACCGGACTGCTCGACCGTCGCTCGACCGTCGCCGTCGCCGTGGTGGTGCGGGCCCCGTCACCCCGCTCCATCCACACCTCGAACGTCGCCGACGACCCGTCGTCGCTCGCATCGCGCAGGCGGCCCTTCATGACCGCCACGTCGCCCACGGTGAGGAGGGCGAGATGGCGTGAGGCGACGGTCCGGACGTCGACCGGGACGTCGAGCGCGCCGACGAGCGCATCGACGAGGTGAACCGTCTGGAGCGGCCCGTGGACGACGACCGCCTCGTGGCCCTCCACGTCGGTGGTGTAGGGCTGGTCGTAGTGGATCCGGTGCGGGTGCCAGCCGGCGGCGCTGAAGAGGAAGAGCTCGAGGGGCTGGTAGGTCCGGGTCGCGAGCACCGCGACGCCGTCGGCATCGGGCGCGTCGCCGGGCTCGTGGCTGACGCCGCCGGCTGCCGTGTCGCCGGCTGCCGTGTCGCCGGCTGCCGCCGGCCAGCGCAGCAGTGCCTCGCCGGGCCGCATCGCGCTCACCGGAAGATCCTCGTGAAGTGCTCGACGGCGAACGGCGCACCCTGCGGGTCGTCGTAGCGGTACTCGAACCGGACGAAGGTGAGGTGCCCGCTCCGCCCCGTCTTGCGCTCGATCCCTTCCACCCGGCGCCCGCACCACACCTCGTCGCCGGCGACGAACGGGCGCGTCAGCTCGGCCACGGCTTCGCCGGCCATGGCCTGGGTGAAGTCGATCGGCGGGGCGTCGCGCCACGGGGTGCCCTCCGGGTGCAGCTCACCGAGAGGCACCAGGTTGAAGACGGCCGTCCGCAGCGAGACGTAGAACATCGGCGGCGCCACCACGTCGGCGTAGCCCGCCGCCCGGGCCGCCGCCGGGTCGTGGTGGAGGGGATCGGTGTTCCCCGTGGCCACGGCGAAGCGCACGATGTCCTTGCGATCGACGCGGTGCTCGAGGGTGAGCCGGACCGAGCCGGCCCACTCCTCGAGGGCTCGGTCCAGGTCCCCGGGGTCCTCGTGGGCGGCGGCGACGACGTCAGCCACTGTGGGCACTCCCCGCCCCAGCGGCCTCGGCTTCGGCGGCCTCGGCTGCTCCGGCAGCGCCCTCGGGGCCGGGCGCCACTCCGACGACGCCGGCGGCGGCGAGATCCGCCACCTCGGCGTCCGAGAGGCCCAGCCGCCCCGTGAGCACCGCTGCCGTGTGCTCGCCGAGCAGCGGCGCGTGCGCGTGCGGGCGGTCCTCGGGTGCTCGCAGGAAGGGCGTGGCGACGTAGCGCACCGGGCCGATCGTCGGGTGGTCGTACGCCTGCACCAGTCCCCGAGCCGCCACCTGCGGATCGGCCGCCACCTCGGCGAGGTCGTTGACCGGCGCCGCCGGGACGTCGTGCGCTTGGAGCTCGGCGAGCAGCTCGTCGCGGCGCCGGGAGGCGAAGCACGCCGCCAGGGTGTCCACCACGAGCTCCCGGTTGGCGACGCGGGCCTTGTTGTCCCGCGTCCGGGGGTCGTCCTTGAGGTCGGGCCGCCCGATCATGTCGCACAGCGCACGCCAGAACTTCTCGTCCCGGGCGGCGATGACGACGTAGCCGTCCTGCACGGCGAACGCCTGCCACGGGACGATGTGGGCGTGCGCCGTCCCCATCCGGAGCGGCAGCTCACCCGTGTTCATCTGGTGCAGGGCGTCGTAGGCGAGCAGCGACACGAGGGAGTCGAGCATGCCCACGTCGACATGGAAGTCCTGCCGTTGGCGGAGGCGACCGCACAGGCCGCCCAGCACCGCCAGGCACGCGAACAGGCTGCCGGCCAGGTCGGCGAACGGCACGCCGACCCGGGCGGGCGGCCCGTCGGGCTCCCCGGTGATCGAGAGGTGGCCCGTGTAGGCCTGCACGACGAGGTCGAAGGCGGGGCGGTCCCGGGCCGGTCCGTCCTCCCCGAACCCGGTCACCGACGCCGTCACGATCTCCGGGTTGGCCTCACGCAAGGCCGCGTGGTCGACGCCGAGGCGCGCCAGCACGCCGGGCCGGAAGTTGTCGACCACGGCGTCCGCCGTCCCCACGAGCCGCAGGAACAGGTCGCGGCCTCGCGGGTCCTTGAGGTCGAGCGCGACGCTCTTCTTCCCGCGGTTCCCGAAGAGATGGATGGCGCTCTCGCCGCGCACCGGTGCGATGTTCGGGTTGCGGTTGGTGTCGCCCCGGAGAGGCTCGATCTTTATGACCTCCGCCCCCATGTCCGAGAGGATCGTGCCGGCGTACGTCCCGGCGATCACCTGGCCCAGCTCGAGCACGGTGATCCCCGACAGCATCCGCGTCACTTGCCCACCCCCTGCGTGGCGGCCGCCCGGGCGAGGACGGCGCGCGCGACCCGGGCGACGGCGTAGTCCACCATGCGCCCGTCCACGGCGATCGACGCCGAGCCCTGCGCCACCGCCCGCTCGAACTCCTCCACGATCCGCCGGCTCTGCGCCACCGTCTCGGCCGAGGGCGTGAACACCTCGTTGATGACGGACACCTGCTGGGGGTGGATGGCCACCTTGCCGACGTAGCCGACCTTCCGGGCGAGCAGGCACTCGGTGCGGAGGGCGTCGAGGTTCTTGAAGTCCATGAAGACCGCGTCCATCGGCTCCTCGACGCCAGCCGCGCGTGCCCCCAGCAGGACGAGGCCACGCGCCGTCAACAGGCCGGTGCCGTCCGGCGTCCACTCGCACCCGAGGTCGGCCACGAGGTCACCCTCCTCGCCGGAGCCGAACAGCACGGAGCGGACCCGCGGGGTGGCGCGGCACAGGTCCGCGGTGGCGAGCACCCCGGCGGCGCTCTCGATGAGCGGGACGATCTCCGTCGAGCCGCGCGGCGCCCCCCGTGCCGTCTCGAGTGCCGTGAGGGCACCGTCGATCCGCTGCAGCAGCGCCGGGTCCTCGGCCTTCGGGAGCACCACCCCGGCCACCCCGGCGGAGCCCGCCGCCGTCACGTCGTCCCACAAGTGCTCGGTCGTGCCGCCATTGAGCCGCACGTACAACGGGACGCCCACCGGCCCGAGGGTGGCCAGGTTCTCACGCGCCGCCGCCTTCGACGCCTCGGGGACGGCGTCCTCGAGGTCGAAGATCACGGCGTCGGTCCCCGACGCCACCGCCTTGGTCACGAGCTCGGGCCGGTTGCCCGGCACGAAGAGCATCGACCTCATGGTGCTGCTCCCTCCGTTCTCCTCGTTCGCCCCGCGCACGCGCCTGGACGGGCGGCCGGGGCCCGGCGTGCGATCGAGGTCACTTGACGGCCATCGGGTTGAGGGGCGAGCCGACCGCCTGGGTGAACGGCAGGGGCGGCCCGCAGAAGAAGAACTCGTAGTGCCCGTCGGCGGCACAATCGTCGGCCAGCGCCTCGAGGTCGAAGATCTCGCCGATCCACATTCCCATGTGCACGATGAAGACGATGTGGAGCGGCTGCAGGACGTCGGGCGTCTCGTTGGGCCGCACCTCCATCCCCCACGTGTCGGTGGCGACGGCGGCAACGGACCGGTCGGCGAGCCACGGCACGGCCGCAAGGCCCAGGCCAGGCGCCGGACCTCCGGCGTACCGGCCCCACGCGCCCTTGGCGCGGACCTCGGCGATCGCCCCGGTCCGGACGAACACGAAGTCGCCGCGCCCGACGTCGACCCCACCGAGGGCGCAGGCCCGGTCGAGCTCGGCGGGCCCGATGGCGGTGCCGGCCTCGAGCCACTCGAGGCCCAAGGCGCGCGGCATGTCCAGGAGGACGCCACGGCCCACCATGCCGCTGGCGCCGTTCGTCACGTCGTTGCGGAACGCGCCCTTGCTGCTCACCTGGTCGGCCGGGTAGCCGTTGTAGATGTGGTCGTCGTGCACCACGTGGGCGAGCGAGTCCCACTGGGTGCCGCACTGGAGGGGCATGATCACCACGTCGTCGGTGCCGTGGAAGTGACGGTCCACGCCGCCGTAGAAGTCCCGGATCGAGGTGCCGACCAAGGCGTCCGCCCCGTCTCGGGTCATGAGGTGGATCGGGTTGAACCGGCCGAGCATGCCGTCCTGGGGTCCATGCTCGTCGTAGGGCAGGGCGAGCGAGATGGCGGCGCCCTTGGTCACCAGGCGGCTCGCCCGCACGATGTCCTCGGCGGTGACGTGGTTGAGCGTGCCCCGCTGGTCGTCGTCGCCCCAGCGCGACCAGTTGGAGTACCGCTCGCACAGGGCGCGCACCTCGGTGATCCCCGGGGCCTGCTCGGCACCGGGTGCACCGGGTGCACCGGGTGCACCGGGTGCGGCGAGCGACCCGGCGGTGCCCGGTGCCTGCGGCGCCATCGCTGCTTCCGGGCTCGGCCGGTCCTGGTCGCTCACCTCACAACCCCATCGTCTTGGCAATGATGTTGCGCTGGATCTCCGACGTGCCGGCGCCGATGACGCCGAGGCGCGACTCGCGGAAGTGCCGCTGGATGTCGAAGTCCATCGTGTAGCCGTAGCCCCCGAACACCTGCAGCCCCATGTCGGCGATGGACTTGTAGGCCTCCGATACGTACAGCTTGAGGATGGCGGCGTCCCTCGCCGTGGCCCGACCGTGGTCCAGCCGGTGGGCGAAGCGGTACACGAGCATCCGGGCCACCTCCGCCATGACCTGCATGTCGGCGAGCTTGTGGCTGACCGCCTGGAAGCTGGCGATGGGGCGCCCGAACTGGTGTCGCTGCTGCACGTAGTCCACGGCGTCGGCCAGTGCCGCCTGCGCCGCGCCAGCTCGGGCCGCCGAAAGGCACAGGCGCTCGTACTGGAGCATGTCGGTGATGACCCGCCAGCCGCCACCGGCCACCCCGAGCACCTGATCGGCGGGCACCTCGACGTCCTCGAAGGCGAGCAGCGTCGTGCCGAGCGGCCAGTGCCCGATCGTCTCGATCGGCGACGCAGTAAGGCCCGGGGCGTCCGTCGGCACCAGGAGCGCCGTGATGCCGCCGTGCTTGTCCTCCCCCGTGCGGGTGGCCACGAGCACGTAGTCCGACACGCGGAACCCCGAGCAGAAGACCTTCTGCCCGTTCACCTGGTAGCGGTCGCCGTCGAGGATGGCGCGCGTCTGCAGCGCGGCCGCGTCGGAACCCGACTCCGGCTCGGTCAGCGCGAAGCAGATGGACAGCTCACCGGCGGCGAACCGAGGCAGCAGCTCGGCCTTCTGGGCGGCGCTGCCATGAGTGGTGAGCGCGTGCCCACCGTGGCTCACGTTGCGGAAGACCCAGAAGGCGAGGTCGAGGAAGCCCCGGCCCAGCTCCTCCAGGAGGATGGCGACGTCGACCGCGGTGGCGCCCGCCCCGCCGTGCTCGACGGGGACGTTCAGCCCGAGGCAGCCGAGCTCGGCCAGCGCCTGGAAGGCCTCACGGGGCGGCTCGCGCCGAGCGTCGCAGGTGCGGACGTAGTCCGGTCCGAACCGCCTCTCGAAGAGGCCCCGCACCGAGGCCCGGAACTGCTCCTGCTCGTCCGTGAACTCGAGGTCCACGTCACCCCCTTCCTCTGCCCGCGGACATTGGGTCCGAGGCGTCCACGTGGCCCAGCCGGGCCGAGAGCGCCCGAGCGGCCGCCACAACGGCTTCGGCGATCTCGCCGACCCGGACGATGTCGAACCGTACGTCCGGGCACGTGTAGACGATGGAGCCCCGGCAACCGCCGCTCGCCACGAAGTACGGCGCGGCCACCGCGGCACCGCCGACGATGCGCTCCCCGACGCTGAGCGAGTAACCACGCCGGCGGTCCTCCTCCACCACCCGGCGCAGGGCGTCGCGGTCGGTCAGCGTGTGGCCCGTCAGCGGCAGCAGCTCGATCCGGTCGAGCACCTGCGCCAGCTCGTCAGGTGGCAGCCCGGCAAGGACGGCTCGGCCGCCGGCACCGGCGTGAAGCCGTCCCCGTTCGCCGCTGTCGATCACGTAGCGCACGTGGTGGTCGCAGTCGATCTTGTCCCTGAACACGACCTCGTCCCCCTCGCGGACGGCCAGGTAGCACGTCTCGTTGAACCGGCTGGACAGCCGGCGCACAATGGGCTCCGCCGCCTGCCAGAGGCTGTCGCGCCCGTGCACGGAGGCGCCCAGCGCGAACAAGCGCGGTCCGGCCCGGAACCGCCCGGATGTCGGATCGCGCTCCGCCAGGCCGAGGTGCGCGAACTGCTCGAGCAGCCGCGACACCGCGCTCTTGTCCATCCCGTTGGTGCGTGCCGCCTCCCGCACCCCGATCGCGTCCTGGGCCGCCAACGCTTCCAGCACGAGGACCGCCTTCTCGGCCGCCGACCGGATCGGCGCACGGCCAGTGGCGTGGCCTTCGACGGGCTCCCCGCCGACGTCGTCCCACTTCACAGCCACGGGGTCACCGGAGCGGCCCGTCAGGAGTGGCTCATTGAGCGGGACATTGTCTCGAAATCTACGGCACCTTCGCCGCCGCTGCCAACCCGGCCGCCACGGCCAATGCCCCACCCCGCCATGCGAGTGGCCGGCAGTGACGCCGCCGCCACCGCCAGTGCCCCATGCGGCATTCGGCGTGGACCGTCGACGTGGACATTCGACGTGGACATTCGTTGACCCCCGGGGGGCATGGCTGTACCGTTCGCGCATGGCAACCGTGGGGATTTCCGTGCTGGGGATGGCCGAGCAGCTGGCGTTGAGCAAGTCGCTGATGATCGCCGAGATCGCCATCATCGGTCTCATCGTCGTCGTCCTCGTGGTCATCGTGATCCTGAGCATCCGCAACCGCAGGCCTGCGGCGCCCCAGGCACCGCAGTCGACGCCCAACTACTACGGCGACGTCCAGTCCCAGTCGGCGCCGACCGGCCAGCCGGATCCGTTCGCCGGGTTCGCGACGGCAACCCCCGGCACCCCTCCGGTCGGCTTCCCCGGCGCTGGCGCGGCGCCCGGCACACCGTCGACCAACGGTGGGCCCGAGGCGGCGAGCGGCCCGGCGGGCGGCACGCCCGGCGCCGTGATCGGGTCGCCGACGGCGCCCGCCGGCGTCACGGCGAACATGGCTCCTCCGACCTCCGCGCCCGCCGGTCCGCCGGCGGCCACCCCAGCGCCGGCCGTGCCAAGTGGCCCGACCCCCCTTGCCGCCCCCGCCGCGGTGCCGCCGCACGCTGCCCAAACTGTCCCCGCCGACGCTCCGCAGCCCGTGCCGCAGCCTGCCCCGCCGGCTCCGACCGCCCCGCCGGCTCCGATCACGCCGGCACCGGGCACGCCGGCTGGGTGGCTGCCCGATCCGAGCGGCGCTCCGGACACCCTGCGCTACTGGGACGGCAGCACCTGGACCCAGCACGTCGCCCAGCGATCCTGAGCCGGGCGACGCGCCGGCTCAGGCGAGGAGCCGGGCGGCCGCGGCAACGCCGATCAGCACGATGAGCCCCCGCAGCACGCGAGGTGGGAGGCGCCGCCCGATCTTCGCCCCCACGTAGCCGCCCACGATCGTTCCCACGGTCAGCACCCCGACGATCGGCCACGACACCGGAGCGGCCACGGCGAACACCACGGCGGCCGCGATGTTGGCGGCGAACGCCAGGACGTTCTTCAACGCGTTGAGCCGCTGCAGGCTCTCGCTGAAGGTCATCCCAAGGAGGGACATGAGAATCACACCTTGGGCCGCACCGAAGTAGCCACCGTAGATGCCATTGAGGAAGACGCCGACGCGCACTCCCCAGCCGCCGTGCTCGCTCCCGCTGCGCCCACGGTCCTCCACCATTCGCCGCACCAATGGCTGTAGGAGCACGAGCGCGCACGCCACCAGGATGAGGACGGGCACCGCCCCCTTGAACACGGAAGCCGGCAGGGCAAGGAGGAGAACGGCACCAACGAGGCCTCCGGCCAACCCCGCGAGTCCCAAGGTGACCACGCGGCGGCGCTGGCCGTACAGCTCCCGGCGGTAGCCGACGACGCCGCTGGCGCCACCCGGGGCGACGGCGACCGTGTTGGACACATTGGCGACGAGCGGCGAATAGCCGAGCGCCAGGAGCACGGGGAACGAGATGAGGGTTCCCGATCCGACGACCGTGTTGATGGTCCCGCAGGCAATGCCGGCCCCGAGGGCGGCCGCGGCGTCAGCGGGGGTCACGGGCGGTCGACGGAGTAGCGCACGGAGGGCACGCTACTGCCGGCCGGCTGTCCGCCGAGCACGTCGAGCGCACGAGAGCACGGCCCCCTCCATCGATCGATTGCTGCACGGTCTGCTGCACGGCGCGGCCGTCCTCCCTGCACGACTCAGGTCACGCCGATGCGTGACGAGGGGTGTCCCTGGCGCCACTGGCCGCCGGGGACACCCCTCGCACTACTTCAGTTGCTACAGGAGCAGGTCGCCCTACATCTTCCCCTTGCCGGCAATGAAGTTGCCGATCTGGGTCGGAGTGAATGTTTCGACCACCTGCACATTGCCTGTCTTTGTGCCCTTGGCCTGGACGGCGCTCCAGCCACCGATGACGTTGTGGAACTTGTTGAAGTCCATCGGGCCGCTCACGCCTGTGTAGTTGATCTTCTTGCCTTGCTTGATCAGCTTGTAGCCCTGGGCGTAGGTGGTCACCTTCGTACCCGGCGGGTTCGACACTGTCTTGAGCACCTTGATGACCTTTGTCGATGTGGTGCTCTTGGCCTTGTCCATGGCGAGGGCGAAGTCGACCGTGCAGTCATAGGCGAAGTTGGCCCCGGACTGGACTGTGGTGCCGTTCACCGTCTTGTAGGTCGAGCTGAACAGCTTCGCTGCGCCGGTCAAGGCTGTGCTGCCCTGGAACTCGACCATGTGCGCCTTGGACACTGTCGGCCCGATGGCCTGGATCACTGTGGAGCCGGCCATGAATGTCGTCCCGATCCAGGGGGTTGTCAGCGCGTTGAGCGACTGCATCTCCTTGAACACTGCCGCCGCCGTCGGTGGTGTCAGCTGGGTGAAGATCACTGTCGGCTTCGACTTCACGAGCGACGTGATCTCCGAGCCGTATGTCGACAGCCCGGCCTGGATCGACTGGGTGTTGACGACCTTCCCGCCCAGCTTGTCGTAGTACGACTTGATCAGCGGCTCGAACGACTGCGAGGCGGCCGACGTCGTGAACAGCATGGCGGCCGTCTTGTAGTGCTTGGTCGCCGCGTACCCTGCCATGGCGACCGCCTGCTGGGAGTCGGACGGGTTGCAGCGCCAGAGGTACTTGTTCGTGTTGTGGTCGAAGGCTGCTGTGCCGCCGTTCCATCCGTCGAGGATCTTGTCCCGGGTGAAGATCGGCTCGACGCCGTGGATCTCGAGCGTGATGGGCCCGATGAGCGCCGCCGGGTGGTTGAGGGCGACCTCCTGGGTGAGGGCCGTCGCCGCGTCGGCCGGGTCACCGTGCGTGTCGACGGGGTCGATCACGAGCTTCTTGCCCAGGATGCCGCCAGCCTTGTTGATGAGGTAGGCGGCCGTCTTCGAACCCTGGACGATCGGCGTACCCAGCGCGGCGTAGCTGCCGGTCAGGGGCCCGATGGCCGTGAAGTGGACTGTGCCCTTCAGGCCGCCCGCCTTCTTGGAGCTGGCACCAGCGATGCTGCTGGCGCCCAACCCTCCGACGAGGGCGAGCGCCGACAGCGCCGAAGCGCTCACCATGGCGGCACGCCTTCCCTTCCCTTTGGTCCTACCCATATTCCCTCCCTCTATGAATGCTGCTATGAATGCTGCTTGATGGCATTGCCCGGTGCGATACCGCGCTCTTGAGCCTGTCGGGGCGAATGGCGCGGCCTAGCCGCCGATGTACAGCCGCACGAGGTCCTTGTCGGCGAGGAGCTCGGGACCCGGCCCTTCCAGGTTGTTCCGGCCGTTGGTGAGCACGTAGCCCCAGTCGGCGTCCCGCAAGGAGCGACGGGTGTTCTGCTCGACCACCAAGATGGCCGGCCCGGACGCTTTGATCTCGAGGACGTGCGACCACACCTGCTCCACGATCTTCGGCGCCAAGCCGGCGGTCGGCTCGTCGAGCAGCAGCACCTTGGGCTTGAGCATGAGCCCGCGGGCGAACGCCAGCATCATGCGCTGGCCACCCGACAGCGTCCGGGCCGGACGGTGCAGCGAGTCCCGCAGGGCGGGGAACATCTCGCACATCTCTTCGACACGGTGCTTGCCGTCGCCGTGCCCGATGTACCACCCCATCTCGAGGTTCTCTCGGACCGAGAGCGAGGGGAAGACGTTGGCCACCTGGGGCACGTAGGAAAGGCCCCTGCGCACGATGCGCTCGGGCACCAGGTTGGTCACGTCGTCGTCGCCGATGCGGACGCTTCCCGTGGTGGAGCGCAGCACCCCGGCGATGCCCTTCAGGAGGGTCGACTTGCCGGCACCGTTGGGACCGACGATGGCGGTGAGCTCGCCGGGCTTCGCCCGGATGCTCACGTCCTGCACGACCGGGGCGCTGCCATAGCCGACCGTCAGATTTTCGACGATGAGCGTCGGCGCCGATGACGGCGATGACGCCCCCGGCGCCCCCGGCTTCTCTTCGCCCTGCAACACGTCAGGCGGCACCGACACCCCCCAGGTAGGCATCCTGCACGATCGGGTTCTCCCGGAGCTCGGCGAGCGAGCCGCTCGCCGCCACCCGGCCCTCCACCATCACGATCACCCGGTCGCAGATCCGCTCCACGAAGCCGAGGTTGTGCTCGATGAGCAGCACCGTGGAGCCACCGTCGAGCAGGTTGCGGATGCCCTGCTCGATCTGGACCTGCAGCACGGGGTTCACGCCCGCCATCGGCTCGTCGAGCAGCGCCAGCTTGGGCCGGGCGAGGGCGATCCGGGCGAACTCGAGCAGCCGCTTCTGGCCGCCGCTCAACGTGAAGGCGTAGTCGTTGCGCAACGGGAACAGCCGGTACTTCTCGGCGATCGCAAGGCAGCGGTCCCGGGCCTCGGCTTCGGCGGCACGTGCCTTGCGGGGCGACCCGAACGCCCGCCAGATCGTGTCCTTCCCGTCTGGGGGGATGGCGATCAAGAGGTTCTCCAACACGGTCAGCTGCGGCCACTCCTTGGCCAGCTGGAAGCAGCGGGCCAGCCCGGAGGCGAAGATCTCGTGTGGCGCGAGGCCCTGGATCTCCCGGCCGTCGAACACGACCGTGCCGGCGTCGGGCTTCACCAGCCCGCTCAGCAACTCGACCACCGTCGACTTGCCGGCACCGTTCGGACCGATCAAGCCGACCAGCTCGCCTTGGTGGATCTCGAGGTCGCACCCGTTCACGGCCTTGACCCCGCCGAAGTGCTTCTTCAGACCCCGTACCTCGAGCAGGGTCGTCCCTGCCGCCTCACTCATCGGTGCTCCCCTCCGCGGTGCTCCCGACGCTGGTGGTCTCTGCACTGCTGATCCCGGCCAGCGACACCGCTGGGACGTCGGGGACCAGCGAGGGCATCGGCGCCGGCGAGCGGTCCATGGTCTTGCGCTCTCGAAGGATCCCGCCCGGGCGGAAGCGGAGCATCACGATGATGCCGCCCGCACCGAGGATGGCGGCGATCGACGGGCCGATCGACGTGTTGGACGTGAGGAGCGGGAAGAGACGAGAGATCTCGGGGAGCAGCGAGTCGATGATGATCGAGCCGATGATGACCCCCCGGGAGTTGGCCCGCCCCCCGACCACGACGCCGGCGATCAGCAGGGCGACCTCGATGAGGTTCCACGACGCTGGGTTCCACGCCAGGAGGTAGTTGGCGTAGAGGGCGCCGGCGAAGGCGCCGACGGCGCCACCGATGGCATAGCCCCGCAACCGCAGCCAGAAGAGGTTCCTCCCGAAGGCGGCCGCCGCCGTCTCGTTCTCCCGTACGGCCCGCAAGGAGCGCCCGAAGGGGCTGCGGTAGATCCGCTCCAGGACCACGTACACGAGCCCGAGACAGAAGATGCAGAGGCCGAGATAGAAGTAGGAGTACGCTGTCGCCCCGAGGTGCAGGGTGGAGTTGAGCGGCTGGTTCAGGCCGTACAGGCCGATGAAGCCACCGACCAGCTGGTTGTCCTGACCGGTCACCGCGGTCAGCATCAGGGCGGTGCACGCCGTGATGATGGCGATGTAGTCGCCCCGGAGGCGGCGCAGGGCGATGGCCCCGACGATCAGGGCTGCTGCTCCGCCCATGGCGGTGGCTGCCAGCACCGCCGGGATGAACGGCCAGTGGAGCCCGAGGATGTAGCTGTTGGTTGTTGTCACCGTCGGGTGGGCCTTGTGCAGCTCGAGGATCATGGCGCCGTAGGCGCCGATGGCGACGTAGGCGTAGTACGCCAGGTCGATCTGCCCCACCCAGCCCCAGGAGACGTTGACCCCCAGGCACATGATCGCCGTGATGGCGCCGGTCGTGGCGACCGTGACGATGTACTGGATCATCGGACCGCACCCTCCGAGAGCGCCGGGATGATGCCCTGCGGCCGGAAGAGCAGCACCAGCACCAGGATGAGGAACGCCATCGTCTCCTTGTAGGAGGGGTTGATGTACATGGCGCTCACCTCCATCACCAGACCGATCACCAGGGAGCCCAGCATCGCCCCGTACATCTTCCCGATCCCGCCCACGATGGCCGCTGAGAAGACGACGAGCAGGTAGGTGAACCCGAGCGTCGATGTGAAGCTCCCGACCTGGAGGGCGAGGAACATGCCGGCGAGCCCGGCGATCGCCCCGTCGAGGACCCACGTGAGGCTGATGATCCGCTCGGCCCCGACCCCGGCGGTGCGGGCCAGCAGGATGTCGTCGGCCACGGCCCGCTGCGCCTTGCCGAACTTCGTGCGGCGGATCATGAGGTGCATGAAGAGCAGCACGGCCGCTGCCACCACCATGATCACGATGTCGATCGTCGTCCACTGGAAGGGCCCGACGTGGTACGCCCTCGTCGCAGAGGTGTGGTAGTCGACGTAGCTGGCGCCAAAGATGAGCTGGAAGACGTTCTGCAGGATCAGCGAAGCGGCGACGCTGATGACGAACAGGACGAGGTTGCTCCCACCCCGCCGGGCGAACGGCCGGAACAGGCCCCAGTTGAGGAACCATGCCAGCAGGGCACCGGCCGCCATCGCCGCGATCGCCTGGAGCGGGAGGTCGGACGTGTGCTTGGCGACCAGGTAGCCGGCGTAGGCGCCGATGGTCATCAGCTCGCCGTGGGCGAAGTTGATGGACCGCGTCACCGAGAACTGCAACGACAGGGCGACCGTGGAGAGCGCCACGATCGCCGCCGTGACGAGACCGAAGCCGACCCCCAACATGAACGTGCTCACGCCGGTCCCCCCGGCGTGGGGGAGCTCGAGCGTCGCTCGACGCTCGGTGCCGGTACGCCGGACCGACGCAGGCGCACGGTCCTTACTGCCCACACCATGAATCCCCCCGTGTGCTGAGTCCGGCCGCGACCGGAAGCTGGTTGTCGAACTGCCGGCGAGCGCCGGCTTCCACCATGAACGGGCACCGTGAACGGGCTCCATGAACGGGCCCGTTACCGTTGGGTTACTAATAGCACCCGTTGGTGGTCAGAATCATAGTGATTACGACAGGGCTGTCAAGTTTCACTGCGAGAAGCCCTGAGAGGTACCTGGGAGCCCGGTTGCACGTCGCGAGTCGGCCTGCCAACGGGTCCCGTGACGGACGTCAGTGCCGGGTCGAGAGCACGACCGGCACCACCCCCGCTGCCTCGGCGGCGCCACGGGCGTGGTAGCTCGAACGGGTGAGCGGCGAGGACTCCACGTGGGTGAGCCCCAGCTCCCGTCCCACCCTCGCCAGCCGGTCGAGCTCTTCGGGCGTCCACCAGCGGGCGACGGGGAGATGGACGGCGCTCGGTCGCAGGTACTGGCCGATCGTGGCGATCGAGACGCCGACCGACCGCAGGTCGGCGAGCGTCGCAATGACCTCTTCTTCTCGCTCGCCCAGTCCCACCATGAGGCCCGACTTCACCACCAGCCCCGTCGCCGCGGCTCGCGCCAGCACGCCCAGGCTGCGCGCGTACCCGGCCGAAGGCCGGACCGCTCGCTGCAGGCGGGCGACGGTCTCGATGTTGTGATTGAGGATGTCAGGCCGCGCGTCGAAGACTAATTGGAGCGATCTCGCGTCACCCTTGCAATCGGAGATCAGGGTCTCGACCGTGGTCGAGGATCGGCGCCGGCGAATGGCCGCCACGGTGGCGGCGATGGCGCCGGCGCCGCCGTCAGGCAGGTCGTCCCGGGCCACGCACGTGATGACGGCGTGGGCGAGCCGCATCCGCTCCACCGCTTCGGCCACCCGCTCGGGCTCCGTCGGGTCGAGCGGCAGCGGGCGCCGGGTGTCCACGAGGCAGAACCCGCATGCCCGCGTGCAGCGGGCCCCGTTCACCATGAACGTCGCCGTGCCGTCCGCCCAGCATTCGAAGATGTTGGGACAGCCCGCCTCCTCGCAGACCGTGACCAGGCCGAGATCGTGGATGGTGTGGCCCAGTGACAGATAGTCGTCGCCCATGCGGGCCTGCACCCGGAGCCACGCCGGCTTGCGGGTCGCCACCGGGAGGCCTGCACCGGGGTCGACACCGGCCTGACGGAGCCGGCGCAGGAGCGGTCGCTCGTCCGGCATCCCCGTCGGCGCGGCGGCCACCGGCGCCGGGTGGATGGCGGCGTGGGCGGTCGTCACGTCCTGGCGCTCGACGCCGCCCGTCCCCCAGGCCAGGGTCCCCCGCCCCACGACCGCCTCGAGCACCTCGGCCATCGTGGCCGGCGAACCTTCGGCGTCCAGAGAGGTGACCGGGTACTCGGCGATGCCGCACGGAACGATGTGGCCGAACATGCCGAGATCGCAGTCCACGTTGAGCGCCACGCCGTGCAGCGTGCGCCGACGCCCCTCGGCGACCCGCACCGTGCGCACGCCGACCGCTGCCACCTTGCGCGGCCGCCCCTCGGCGACCCCGAGCCACACCCCCGGGTAGCCCGGGTGCCGAGCGGCGCCGGGAACGCCGACGTCGGCGAGGGCGTCGATCACGACCTGCTCGAGCCGGTGGACGTGGGCAGGCCCCGCCCCCGGCTCGTCCGGCACCGTCACCACCGGGTACACGACGAGCTGTCCGGGGCCGTGGTACGTGACGTCGCCACCGCGGTCGGTGCGGACGAGCTCGGCTCCGACGTCGGCAGGATCGGCCAGCACGTGCGTCGGGTCGGCCCGCACGCCGAGCGTGTAGACGTGCGGGTGCTCGAGCACCAGCAGGTAGTCGTCGTCACCCGAGCACGCCAGCGCGTGCTGGAGTGCGGCTGCCTCCGAGTAGGGCACGGTGCCCAGCCGGCGGACCCGCAGCATGAGCGCCGCTACAGCTCCGCTACCCAGTCGCGGGTGTTGACGACCTCGGCCAGGCGGCGCAGGAACGACGACACGTAGGCCCCGTCCACCGCGCGGTGGTCCCAGCTCATCCCGACCACGCCGACCGAATGGATGGCGATCGACTCGGACCCGTCAGGCAGCTCGACCACGACCGGTCGGCGGCGGATGCCGTCGGTGGCCAGGATCGCGACCTGTGGCTGGTTGATGATGGGAACGGTGAAGTACGTGCCGAACGGTCCGTCGTTGGTGACCGAGAAGGTGCCCCCGGCGATGTCGTCGGCGGTCAGCTGGCGAGACCGGGCCCGGTCGGCCAGGTCACGGACCCGGCGAGCGATGCCGCGCAGAGTGATCTCCTCGGCCCGGTGCACGACCGGCACGATGAGGCCCTCGTGGTTGAGGTCCACGGCGACGCCCAGGTTGATCTGCTGGTGCAGGACGAGGGAGTCGTCGACCACCGAGGCATTGAGCTGGGGGTACTCTCGCAGCGCCTCCACGGTGGCCCGCGCCACGAACGGCAGGTAGGTGAGGGAGAAGCCCTCCTCTGCCTTGAACCGGGCGCTCCACGCCCGCCGGACCCGGTCCACGTTCTCGAAGTCGACCTCGTAGGCAATGTAGGCATGGGGGGACGTCGCCTTCGAACGCACCATGTGCTCGGCGGTGCGCCGGCGCATGTTGGAGAACGGGATGACCCGGTCCCCGTAGCGCATGACCGCCGTCTGGGCAGCTCGCACCGGCGCCGTCGACGGCGCCGGGGCAGGCGCCGCAGGAGGAGCAGGGGGTGGGGCGGCAGGCACCTGAACAGGAGCTGGCGGGGTGGGCGCCGGTGCCGGCGGCGCTTGCGGAGGTGCGGCGGCGGCCGGTGCCTGGGCTGGCGCGGCCGGTGCCTGGGCTGGCGCGGCCGGTGCCTGGGCCACCGACCCGGTGCCGGTGGCGCG
>DAHUZJ010000075.1 GCA_027306585.1 Acidimicrobiaceae bacterium
GGGCGGCTCGCCACGGCGTCGTGAGGGGCCCGTGGAGCGAGCTCGTCGACCCGAGGAGGCTCACGCCGGCCAGGGTGCCGGCCAAGATCGCCGCGGCGGCAGCGGCGGCGATCAGGCCACGGCGGTGCCGTGGCGGCCGGCGGAGCAGGGGGACCGTGACGGCGCCCGAGCCCGGCATGGCATCCCCATCGCCGGCGACGAGCTCGTCGACGAGCTCGTCGAACACCGGGCGCCCCATGGCCCACCCGACGGCTTCGTCGTCGACGGGGTCGAGGTGCTCGAGGATGGTTCGGTTGCGCACGTCCCTCAGGCCTCCTCGGGGGTGCAGGGCATCGCCGGGCTCTCACTTCTTGTATGTCCGCGAGCACGCACGCGTTTCGAGGCGGTCGGTTCGGCGGCGTCCAGGGTGACGACGGCTCCGCCGAGGCGTCGCCTCGCCCGGTGGAGCCGGATCCGGGCCGCGGTCGGCGAGCACCCCAGGACCCGGCCGATCTCGGTGGAGCCCAGGCCTTCCCAGGCCGAGAGCATCAGCACCTCCCGATCGGGCTCGGGCAGCGAGCGCAGGCACTCGAGCGCCGTGTAGCCCTCGTCGTCACGAGGGAGGACCTCGTACCCGCTGTGGTCGAGCGCCCGCGCTGCCCTGGCGACCAGCTCGGTGCGGCGGTGAGCGCGGCGTGCCTCGTTCGCCGAGACGTTGCGTGCGGTCACGTAGAGCCAGAGCAGGGCGTCGTCACCCTGGGGGATGTCGTCGAGCCGGCGCCAAGCGATGGCGAAGGTCTCGGCCACGACGTCGAGTGCATCCTCGGTCGACGGGGCGCGTCGGAGCGCGTACGCGATGACGCGGGGCCGCGCTGAGCGGTAGAGCGCCGTGAACCGTTCCCTCCGCGAGTCGTCCATTGCCCCCTGCCGCGCGGCGGTCGACGGTGCTCCTACAGGTTCATGTCCTGCCCAGCCCCGCTGTTTCCCACAATTGTCGATTCGGCGGGTCCCGGTTCAGGCCGATGATGCTCCTCCACGAAGCGCTCTACGGTCGCGATGCCTGTCGCCGCCCGGTTCCGGGCGACCCGTCGACCCCACCGCCGATCGCGGGCGCAATCCGGAGCGCCGGACCGTCGAAGGCCGCCGGTGGCCAACCGGTAGATTGCCGGCGTGCTGTCGAGCCGGCCGGTCGACATGGTGCAGTTGGAGCTGCTGGTCGCCGTGGCCGAGACCGGCAGCCTGGGCGCCGCCGCCGTGCGCTACGGGCTGACCCAGCCCGCTGTCAGCATGCGCATGACGGCCCTGGAGCGGACGCTCGGCCTAAAGCTGCTGCGGCGGGAGCCGTCGGGGACCAGCCTGACGCCCGCCGGGCACGAGGTTCTGGCCGCCGCCCGTGCCGTGCTCGGCGCCGGCGCCGCTCTGACCACGCTGGCCGAGCGCCTGCGGGCCGATGCCGCGGCGCACCTGCGGGTGGCCGCCTCCTTCACGGTGGCCGAGCACCTGGTCCCCGCCTGGATCGAGACGCTGCACGCGTCGGCGCCCGACGTCGCCCTCACCCTGGAGGTGCTGAACTCCTCGCAGGTGCTGGCCGCCGTCGACCAGCGGCGGGTGGACGTCGGGTTCGTCGAGGGCCCCGACGAGCCGTCCCTCGCACGGGACGAGCGGGCGGTGGCCACCGACGAGCTGGTGGTGGTGGTGGCACCGAGCCACCCGTGGGCCCGCCGCCGCCGGCCGCTGACCGGCACCGAGCTGGCCGCTGCCGACCTGGTGGTCCGTGAGCGCGGGTCGGGCACCCGGGCCGTCCTCGACCAGGCGCTGCGCCCGTGGGGGGGGACGCGCTCGCGTCTGGAGCTCGGCTCGTCCACGGCCGTGTTGGCGGCCGCCATCAACGGCGAGGGCCCGGCGGTGCTCAGCCGCCTGGCGGCCGACGCCGATATCTCCTCGGGGCGGCTCTGCCAGGTGGCGGTGTCGGAGCTCGCCCTGTCGAGGACCATCCGGGCCGTGTGGCGGTCGGACGGCGGGCTGGGCCCCCTGGCCGCGCACCTGGTCGCCGCCGCCAGCCAGGTGAGCGGTGCCCAGCGCTGAGTCCAAAGCTCCGATTTGGACCTCCCAAGCAGTCAGTACCTAGGCGGCCGGCAGCTTCGGGCGTACCGTCAGGAGCGATGACCCTCGCCGAGCCGCGTCCCGTCACCACCGCCAGCACCGCACCCCCCCGCTGGGTCAAGGTGCTCGACCAGACGAGGTGCATCGGCTGCCACGCGTGCACCACGGCCTGCAAGAGCGAGAACGCCGTGCCGGTCGGGGTGACCCGCACCTACGTCAAGTCGGTGGACGTGGGGCGGTTCCCCCAGGTCCGCCGGGCCTTCCAGGTGACGCGGTGCAACCAGTGCGACGACGCGCCCTGCGTGGCGGCCTGCCCGACCGGCGCCATGTACGCGCGCCCCGACGGCATCGTCGACTTCGACAAGTCGATCTGCATCGGCTGCAAGGCGTGCATGGCGGCCTGCCCCTACGACGCCATCTTCATCAACCCCGAGGACCACTCGGCCGAGAAGTGCAATTTCTGCGCTCACCGGCTCGAGATCGGACTGGAGCCCGCCTGCGTCACCGTCTGCCCCACCGAGGCCATCCTGGTGGGCGACGTGAACGACCCCACCTCCAAGGTGGCCCAGATCGTCCAGCGGCAGCCGGTGACCGTCCGCCGCCATGAGAAGGGCACGCGGCCGGCCCTCTTCTACAAGGGCGCCCACCAGGCCACCCTGGACCCCATCGCGGCGCGGCGCCCCGACGGGGGCCTGTACGCGTGGGCCACCCAGGGCGACCGGTCGGACCCCCAGCTGGTCCCCTCGGGCCATCCGGGGACCCACACCTCGTCGGCCGCCGCCCTGCTGTCCTACGACGTGCCGCACCGGGCCCCCTGGGGCTGGCGGGTCAGCCTCTACACCTGGACCAAGGGCATCGCCGCCGGCGCCCTCGCGGTGGCCGTGGTGCTCGCCTACCTCGGCCGGCTGTCCTTCTCCGGCGCCACGGTGGACCTGGCCGCCCCCTCGCTGGCGCTCGCCTTCCTGGCCGCCACCGGGGTGCTGCTCATCTGGGACTTGAAGCACCCCATGCGGTTCTGGATGATCTTCACCCGCCACCGATGGCAGTCGTGGCTCGTCCGGGGGTCCTTCGTCATCGGTTTCTACGGCGCCGCGGCCACCGCCTTCCTGGTGGTGGGGATCCTCGGGCAGACCGGGGCGATCGGGAGTGGTGCCACGTCCACGGCCGAGCAGGTCATCGGCGGCTTCGCCCTGGCCGGCGCCGTGGGCACCGCCTGCTACACCGCCTTCCTGTTCGCCCAGGCCAAGGCGCGCGACCTGTGGCAGAGCCCGCTGCTGCCCCCCCACCTGGCCGTGCAGGCGGCGCTGGTCGGCGCGGCCGCCCTGCTGCCCTTCGCCCCGGGGATGGGGTCCGCCGCCGCGCTGGCCATCGAGGTCACCCTGGCGGTGGCCGCCGGGCTGCACGTCCTCCTCGTGGTGGGCGAGCTCACCGTGGGCCACCCCACGGCCCATGCCCACCTGGCGAGCGAGCAGATGACCCGCGGCCGCTTCGCCGGCTTCTTCTGGCCCGGACTGGTGCTGGTGGCCGTCGCGGCCGCGGCGCCCTGGATCGGCACGGCGGCCACGGCGCTGGCCCTGGTGGGCCTGGTCCTCCACGAGCACGCCTACGTCCAGGCCGGCCAGGCGGTCCCCCTGGCGTGACCACCCGTCCTGCCGACCGGGTCCGGTATGCGCCGGCACCCGCCGCCCCCGCCGGCCCCCCACCAAGGAGGTCAGTTCCCTGATGCCTCGCCGACGGATCGGCCAGCCCGCCCCCGCCCCCACCCCCGACCTCGGCGCGCTCGGTGAGCGGGTGTCCGCCGCCCGCGGCGCCGCCGAGGCGCGCGGCGACACCTTCTACCAGGGGCCGTCGCAGACGCTGTTGGCGTCGTTCCCCCCGCCCGAGCGGTGGGACGACTGGGTGGAGCTCGACTCGCGCGCCTGGCCGGCGCGGGTCGAGCACCGATCGATGCTGGTCCCCACGACCTGCTTCAACTGCGAGTCGGCGTGCGGGCTGCTGGCCTACGTCGACCGTGACACCCTCCAGGTCCGCAAGTTCGAGGGCAATCCGGCCCACCCCGGGTCGCGGGGCCGCAACTGCGCCAAGGGCCCGGCGACCATCAACCAGGTGACCGACCCGGACCGCATCCTCTACCCGCTCAAGCGGGCGGGGGCCCGGGGCGAGGGCAAGTGGGAGCGGGCCACCTGGGACGAGGCGCTCGACGCCCTCGCGGCGCGGCTGCGGGCCGCCATCACCGAGGACCGCCACAACGAGATCATGATCCACATCGGCCGCCCCGGCGAGGACGGGTTCACCGAGCGGGTGCTGGCCTCTTGGGGGGTGGACGGCCACAACAGCCACACCAACGTGTGCTCGTCGGCCGGGCGGACGGGCTTCCAGTTCTGGACGGGCATCGACCGGCCGAGCCCCGACCACGCCCACGCCAAGGTGATCTACCTGATCAGCGCCCACCTCGAGACCGGCCACTACTTCAACCCCCACGCCCAGCGCATCACCGAGGCCCGAGCCCGGGGTGCCAAGGTCATCGTGCTCGACACCCGGCTGTCGAACACCGCCACCCATGCCGACCACTGGCTGTCGCCCCGGCCCGGCTCCGAGGCGGCTATCAACCTGGCCGTGGCCCGCCACATCATCGCGACCGGCAGGGCCAACTGGGACTTCATCCGCGATTGGTGGAACTGGCAGGAGTACCTGGCTGCCTGCCGCCCCGACGGCCCGCAGACGTTCCAGGCCTTCCAGGGGGCGCTGGCCGAGGAGTACGACGGCTACACCTTCGAGCTTGCGGCGGCCGAGTCCGGCGTCGACGCGGCGGTGCTGGCCGAAGTGGCCGAGTTGGTGGCGGGGGCCGGGACCGCCTTCTCGTGCCACTCGTGGCGCTCGGCGGCGGCCGGCAACCTGGGCGGGTGGCAGGTGAGCCGCACCCTGTTCTTCGTCGCCGCGCTGCTGGGGGCGGTGGCCACCCCGGGCGGCACCTTCCCCAACGCCTACAACAAGTTCGTGCCGCGGCCCATCCACGTGCCCCCCCATCCGAAGGTGTGGCAGGACCTGTCGTGGCCGCTCGAGTTCCCCCTGGCCCAGAACGAGATGAGCTTCCTCCTGCCGCACTTCTTGAAGGACGGTCGGGGCCGGCTCGACACCTACTTCACCCGGGTCTACAACCCGGTGTGGACCAACCCCGACGGCGTCAGCTGGATGGAGGTGCTCGCCGACCCCGACAAGGTGGGGTGCTTCGTGGCCCTCACCCCCACCTGGAACGAGTCGGCCTACTTCGCCGACTGGGTGCTGCCCATGGGGCTGGCTTCGGAGCGGCACGACACCCACTCCTACGAGCAGTACGACGGGCAGTGGGTGGGGTTCCGCCAGCCGGTACTGCGGGCCGCCCGTGAGCGCCTGGGCGAGGAGGTGACCGACACTCGCCAGGTCAACCCGGGCGAGGTGTGGGAGGAGAACGAGTTCTACATCGAGTTGTCGTGGCGGATCGACCCCGACGGCAGCCTGGGGATCCGCCAGTACCACGAGTCGCGGGCCAACCCGGGGCAGCAGCTGACCGTGGACGAGTACTACGGCTGGATGTTCGAGCACTCCGTGCCGGGGCTGCCCGAGGCGGCGGCGGCCGAGGAACTGACCCCGCTGCAGTACATGCGCCGCTATGGCGCCTTCGAGGTGACCCGGGGCCAGGGCGCGGTCTACGCCCAGCCGGTCCCCGAGGAGGAGCTGGCCGACCTGCACGTCACCCCGACCGGTCGGGTCTACACGGGAGCGCCCAAGCCGGACGGGCCGAACATCGCCCCCATGGGCGCCCCGGCCCCCGACGACGAGGGGCGCCGGGCGGTCGGCGTGATGATCGACGGCAGTGTCCGCCGCGGCTTCCCCACCCCGTCGGGTCGCCTCGAGTACTGGTCGTCGACGCTGGCCGCCTGGGGCTGGCCCGAGCACGCCCTGCCGGGCTACATCCGCAGTCACGTGCACCCCGAGAACATGGCGCCCGACCAGATGGTGCTCCTGTCCACCTTCCGCCTCCCCACCCAGATCCACACCCGCTCCGCCAACAGCAAGTGGCTCGACGAGCTGTCCCACACGAACCCCGTGTGGATCCACCCCACGGACGCGGCCCGCCTGGGCGTCGCCCGCACCGGCGACCTGCTGCGGGTGGCCACCGACATCGGCTACTTCGTGGCCAAGGCGTGGATCACCGAGGGCATCCGCCCGGGGGTGGTGGCCTGCAGCCACCACATGGGCCGGTGGAAGCTGGTCGGGCACGACGCCGTGGCGTCCGGCGGCCTGATGGCCACCGTGTCGCTGCACGAGGACGGCGACGGCTGGAGCATGCGCACCCGCGAGCGGGTGAAGCCCTACGAGTCGTCCGATCCCGACACCCGCCGCATCTGGTGGTCGGACACCGGGGTGCACCAGAACCTCACCTTCCCGGTCCATCCGGACCCCATCTCGGGCATGCACTGCTGGCACCAGGCGGTGCGCGTCACCCCCGCGCAGCCCGGTGACAGCCACGGCGACATCGCCGTCGACACGGCCCGGGCCCGTGAGGTGTACCGCCAGTGGATGGCCGAGACCCGGCCGGCCGGGTCGTACTCGCCCGACGCCACCCGCCGCCCGGCGTGGCTCATGCGGCCGCTCAAGCCGGCGGCCGGCAGCTTCGCCATCCCCGAGCCCGCCGCCTCGGGGGCCGTCGCGGGGACCGACCAAGGCGACCGGTGACACCCGCCGCCCCGGCCGCCGCCGCCGACCTCGCCGATCCCTTCCCTGCGGGCGGCGCCCGGTTGGGCGCCGTGCCCACGGCGCACGGTGTCGAGGGCACCGGCACCGGTACCGGTACCGGCACCGACGCCGGCACCGACGCCGATCGGTGGGAGCTGCTGCGCGCCCTGGGGGCGCTGACCGCCACGCCACCGCCGGCCAGCCGCCTTGTCAGCGAGGCGCTCGGGCTGCCGCCGAGCTCGGCCGCCGACCACACCCGGCTGTTCGTGCTGGACCTGCCGCCGCACGCGTCCATCCACCTCGGCCCCGAGGGGAAGCTGGGTGGCGAGGGCGCCGACCGGGTCGCCGGCTTGTGGCGGGCCCTGTCGCTCGACCCGCCAGCGGACGCCGACCACGTGGCCTCGCTGCTGTGGCTGTGCGCCGAGCTCGGCGCCGCCGCCGGCACCTGCCGGACCGCGGCGGCACAGCGCCGGCTGGAGCACGCCCGGTCCGTGCTGCTGTGGGAGCACCTGGCGTCGTGGCTCCCGGGCTACCTCGCTGCCGCCGCCCCGTACAGGGCAGCGGCCGGGTGGTCGGACCTCACCCTGGCCGCGCTGCGGCGCGAGCTGGCGGCCACGGTGGCGGTGCCGGTGCTGCCGGCTGCCCTGCGCGACGCGCCAGCCCCCGTCGGCCCCCACGAGCGCGCCGGCGACGTGCTGGAGGCCATGACCGTGCCTGTCCGCAGCGGCTTCGTCCTCACGGCGCGCGACGTGGCCCAGGCCGGCGCCGAGATCGGGGTGGGTGTCCGGGCCGGCGAACGCCGGTTCGCGCTGCAGGCCATGGCCGAGCAGGACCCTCGCGCCACGCTCACCTGGCTGGCCCGCCACGCCCGGCACTGGAGCGGCGTGCACGCGGCCCAGTCGACCGCCCCGTTGGCGTCCGAGTGGTGGGCGCAGCGCGCCGCCGCCACTGCCGCAACCCTGGAGCGCCTGGCCGGCGACGCCTAGCTGGTCGTTCGATGGCTGTCTCGATGGTCCGGCAGACCCGGGAGCCAACGAGCCGAGCTCGCAGGTCGTCCCGTCGGGAGACGTCGGGCGAAGGCGGTGCCCCTTGTCGGTGCGGCAAGGCGGATGTCGTGGCTGACGGTCATGGACCCCAGCTTCTCGGTCAGGACTGTTTGGACGCAGGCGACGGGAACAACGGTGAGGTCGGCAATCTCGTCGAAGCCGGCGACGTTGCACCTGTAGATCGGCAGCAGGGGTCGCGCGAGACTGCCCGTCGTGAGCAGCTCTGGGGGCGTACGGGTGACGCCGACGGCCACCCACTGGGGCAACTACGACGTCGAGACGCGTGACGGAAAGGTGGTCGCCCTCCACCCGGCCGCGACAGACCCCGACCCGTCCCCCATCGGTGCCGGCATGGCTGCCGCGCTGGACGACGCCGTGCGCCTTCGCTCGCCCATGGTGCGCAAGGGCTGGCTCGAGCACGGCCCGGCACCAGCCGGAGGGCGTCGAGGGCGCGAGACGTTCGTCGAGGTCGCATGGGACGAGCTCTTCGACCTGCTCGCCGTCGAGCTCGACCGCGTGAAGGCCCGCTACGGCAACGAGGCGATCTACGGCGGCTCCTACGGCTGGGGCAGCGCCGGCCGCTTCCACCACCCTCAGAGCCAGGTGCACCGCTTCCTCGCCCTGCACGGCGGCTACACCCGCTCGGTCACCACCTACAGCACCGCCGCACTCCAGGTGCTGCTGCCGCACGTCATCGGCGGCCACTCGATGAGCATCTACGAGCGGATGCCGCTGTGGGACGAGGTGGCGGAGCACGCCGAGCTGGTGGTGGCCTTTGGCGGCTTCGGGCTCAAGAACGTCCAGGTGAACAACGGCGGGGTCGGGCGCCACGGCGTCCGCCGGGCCCAGCAGGCGGCGGCCGAGGCCGGGGTGCGGTTCGTCAACATCAGCCCGCTGCGCGACGACGCCGCCGACTTCCTGCGAGCCCGCTGGGTCGCGCCCCGCCCCAACACCGACACGGCGCTCATGCTCGGGATGGCGCACACGCTCGTCGCCGAGGGCCTGGCCGACGAGGACTTCCTCGTCCGCTGCTGCCACGGCTGGGACGAGCTGCGCCGCTACCTCACGGGAGCGGCCGACGGCATTGTACGCGATGCCCGCTGGGCGGCGGCGATCAGCGGCGTCGGCGCCGCCACGATCGAGGAACTGGCACGCCTCGTGGCGCGGAGCCGCACCGTCATCGCCGTCAGCTGGTCGCTGCAGCGGGCGCATCACGGCGAGCAGGCCTATTGGGCAGCCGTCGCGCTCGCCGCCATGTCCGGCTCCATGGGAAGGCCGGGTGGCGGGTTCGCCGCGGGCTACGGCACCGTGGACGGCGTCGGGCAACGCCGCCACCGCTGGCCCATCGCTTCCCTTCCCCAGCCGGCCAACGCGGTCGACACCTTCATCCCGGTCGCCAGGGTGGCCGACATGCTCCTCGATCCCGGTGCCGAGGTCGACTACGACGGGCGGCGGCTCCGCTACCCGGACATCAAGCTCGTCTACTGGTGCGGTGGCAACCCCTTCCACCACCACCAGGACCTGCACCGCCTCGCGCTGGCCTGGCAGCGGCCAGAGACGGTGGTCGTCCACGACGCGTGGTGGACGCCTGCCGCGCGCTTCGCCGACATCGTCGTCCCGGTCGCGACGACCCTGGAACGGGACGACTTCGCCGCTTCGCCCGCCGACAACTGGATCTCCGCCATGCACAAGGCGGCGGAGCCACCCCCGGGCGTGCGCACCGACTACGAGGTGTTCGCCGAGCTCGCCGCACGGCTCGGGTTCGGCGAGGAGCTCACCGAGGGCCGGAGCGCGGCCGAGTGGGTCCGCCACCTCTACGACGTCACCCGTGAGCGGCTTGCCCGCGACGGCGTGGCGGTACCGGAGTTCGAGCGCTTCTGGGAGGAGGGCCGGGTCGAGCTCCCGAGCCGGCCGACCGAGCCCGAGGGGAGCTTTGCCGCCCTCCGGGCCGACCCCGACGCCTTCGCGCTCGACACGCCTTCGGGCCGGATCGAGCTCTACTCGGAGGTGATCGCCGGCTTCGGCTACGACGACTGCCCGGGCCATCCCTCCTGGCTGGAACCGGCCGAGTGGCTCGGGTCCCCGCTCGCCGAGCGGTTCCCGCTGCACCTCGTGACCAATCAGCCGCGGACCCGCCTGCACAGTCAGTACGACAACGGCGGAACGAGCCAGTCCTCGAAGATCGAAGGGCGCGAACCCCTCAGGATGCATCCCGCCGATGCCGCCGATCGCGGCATCGGCGACGGGGACGTCGTCCGCGTGTTCAACGACCGGGGCGCGTGCCTGGCCGGCGTCGTGCTGAGCGACTCGCTGCGCCAAGGCGTGGTGCAGATCGCCACCGGGGCCTGGTTCGATCCCGTGTCACCGGGCGATCCCACGTCACTCGAGCGCCACGGGAACCCCAACGTCCTCACGATCGACACCGGCACGTCCCGTCTCGCCCAGGGGACGTCGGCGCTCACCGCCCTCGTCGAGGTCGA
>DAHUZJ010000076.1 GCA_027306585.1 Acidimicrobiaceae bacterium
GGTCCGAGGCGGCGGCCGCCGCCACTCGCCGGCGACGGGCGGCCCAGGCCGCCCAGGGGCGACGGGCCCGACGAGAGGCCCATGTGGCTCGCCGCAGCGACGCCCGGGCCGGTCCGTAGGGGGAGCGCGCGAGGGCCGCCCGGGCGACGAAGGCCCGGACGATGACCGTTGCTGAGAGCCGCCCGAGCACGCGGATTCCCAGCCAACTGCCCGTGTCATGCTGGGCCCGTGGTTCCCGGTCCACCGCCGGTCGGCGCCGGTGAGCCGGGACGGAAGGGGCGCCTTCGGCCGCATGAGGTGGCCGAAGCGGCCGTCTTGGCCGACGTCGCCGCCGCCCTGTGCCTGTTGGGCTGGCTGCTGCCGCTGGGCGGCGTGTTCACCATCCTGTCCATCGTCCCGATGGCCGTCCTGGGTGCCCGCCACCGAGCGCGCGCCGTGATCGCCGGCGGGGTGGCCGGAGCAGTCACTTCGCTGCTCCTCGGAGGGACCGGCCTCGCCGGCAACCTGGCGTCCACGGCGGTCGTCGGCATCATCGTCGGAGCCGGTATTCGACGCTCATGGGGACGCGGCCGGACCGTCGCTGTGGCCGTGTTCGGCGTGTGGCCGCTCGTCGCCGGACTGGCGATCGGCATGCTCGCCCTGTTCACCGGCCTCCGGCGCCTCGCTCTCGCCCAAGTCCTCGTCCAATGGCGTGGCGCCAGCCGCGCGCTGCGGCACTTCGGCTTCGCCTCCCTCGCCTCGGGCGGCAACCAGGTAGTGCCGTGGATCGTCGCCCATTGGCCCATCCCCCTCGCCGCCGGGATCCTCGTCGGGCTCGCCGGTGCCGTGTGGCTGACCCACCACATCAGCCTGCCTGTCGTCCGCCACCTGGGCCGGGTAGTGCCACCGGGGCCACCCATCCCCCTTGGTGGGGCAACGGCACCCGGACCCGCCACAACCGGCCCCGTTCCCGTCCGTCTGCTCTCGGTCGGGTTCCGCTATCCGGGCGCCCCACGCGACGCCTTCCGATCGGTGACAGCCGAGGTCCACCCCGGTGAGCTCGTCGCCGTGGTGGGCCCGAATGGGTCGGGGAAGTCCACGCTGGTGCGCTTGCTGGCCGGAGCAGCGCCCACCGCCGGCGCGGTCCTGCGGCCCGGCAGCCCGGCCCTCGGCCAGGCCGGCGGGACCGCGATCGTGGCGCAGCATCCCGAACGGCAGGTGCTCGGGGTACGCGCCCGCGACGACGTGGTGTGGGGCCTGCCGGGTGGGGTGGACATCGACATCGAGGGCCTGCTCGACCAAGTGGGGCTCGCCGGCTATGGCAATCGGGAGACCACGACCCTCTCCGGTGGCGAGCTGCAGCGCCTGGTGATCGCCGCTGCGCTCGCCCGGCGACCGGCGCTCCTCCTCAGCGACGAGTCGACGGCCATGATCGACCCGGAGGGCCGGCACCAGGTCATGGACCTGCTGGCCACGGCGGCGACCGGTGGAACTGCCGTCGTCCACGTGACCCACCGGCCGGAGGAAGCCGCTCGTGCCGACCGGGTGCTGACCATGGGGGGCGAGCTCCCGTCGCCGCCCACGCACCGGGGGCGGCGGGCTGGGACCGGGGGCACCTTGCGGCTGCGGGACGTCGGCCACCTCTACGGCCGTGGCACGCCGTGGGTGCACCGGGCGCTCGGGGGCGTCGACCTCGACGTCGGCCCTGGGGACGGTGTCCTCGTCGTCGGACGCAACGGGTCGGGCAAGTCCACGCTGGCGTGGATCTTGGCCGGACTCCTGACGCCGAGCGAGGGCGAGGCCTGGCTCGACGGGACGCCGCTCGACCAGGCCGTGGGGCGCGTCGGGCTCGCCTTCCAGCACGCCCGGCTCCAGCTCCTCCGCTCGGTCGTGCGGGACGACGTCCGCGCCGCAGCCGGCGTCGACCGGCAGCGGGCCGACGCCGCGCTGTCCCTAGTGGGCCTCGACCCGACGCAGATCGGCGATCGGCGCGTCGACGAGCTGAGCGGTGGCCAGCAGCGGCGGGCCGCACTGGCCGGCGTGCTGGCGGCACGCCCCCCGGTCCTGGTCCTCGACGAACCCTTCGCCGGCATGGATGCCACTGGGCGGGCGGAGCTCGTGGAGTTGCTCGCCCGCCTGCGCGCCGAGACAGGGACGGCGCTCCTGGTCGTGTCGCACGATCCGGAGGGTGCCGACCGCCTGGCCGATCGCATCGTCCGCCTGGACCGGGGCCAGGTGGTGGCAGAGGAGGCGGTGTGCCTCGGCACGGCCCCTGCACGTCGCGCCTGGACCGGCGGCGGGTCGAGTGAACCGCCGAGGGCGGCGGGGCCCACGGCCGTCGCCCCGCTCCGTGGGCTCACTGCATCGGACCTTGGCCGGACCGTCGGCAGCAGCGGTGGCGGCAGTGGCGGCAGTGGCGGCGGTGGCGGCAGTAGTGGCGGTAACGAAGGCCGGGGTGTGGCGGCACGGACCCGGGCCGGGGGTTCGAGCGGTGGCAGCAGGGGCGACCGCCCCCGGCAGCAGCAGCAACAAAAGCAGCAACACCAGCGCCAGCGCCAGCGCCAGCGCCAGCGCCAGCGCCAGCGAGAGGTGCTCCTCTTCCGCCCGCTCCCTCGCGAGACCCCGCTCCACCGCCTCTGGGCAGGCACGAAGCTGGTCGGGCTCCTGGCCGTGGCACTGACCCTGTCGTTCCTGGCCGGCTGGTGGGCGATCGGCGTCATGGCTGCCCTCCTCGCCGTCGGGTTCGCACTTGCTCGCGTCCCCCTGGGAGCACGCCCGCGGCTGCCGGCGTGGTTCTGGATCGGCATCCTCCTCACCGCTGTGCTGCCACTCCTGGCCGGCGGCGCGCCAGTGGTCCATCTGGGCGGCCTCGCAGTGGGGCTGGGCGGGCTCGCCCGGTGGGCGAGGCTCATGGCGCTGGCGTTCGTGGTGCTCCTGGCCGCTGCCCTGGTGTCGTGGACGACGCCGCTCGGCGGCGTGGCCCCGGCCCTCTCCCGACTGGCGGCCCCTGCCCGGCGGCTGGGAGTGCCGGCCGACGAGTGGGCGGTGGCCGTGGGGCTCGGGCTGCGTTGTGTGCCCCTCCTGCTCGACGAGGTGCGGATCCTCGGCGCGGTGACCCGGCTGCGCGCCGCGCACCATCGCTCGCGCGACCGGTGGAGCGGCTGGGCCGTCCTCCCGGGCAACCTCCTGATGGCCGCTCTCGTGGTTGGCCTGCGGCGAGCCCGCGAGATGGGCACAGCGATCGAGGCGCGGGGCGGCCTGTGGGAAGGGCGTACGGGACGTCTCCGGCGGATCGCCGACGACGACCGCCGCCCGGGCTGGCGGGACGCCGTGGCCTTGGCCGTGGTGGCAGCGGCCGTGCTCGTTGCCGTGACTGGCTGACCGGCCGCTACCGTGGTCCGGTATGCCCGCACCGGCTCCCCGTTCCAGCGTCGACGTCCAGCCGGCGGACCCCACCGGCGACCGCCAGCCTGGCGGCGTGGCGATCGAGGTCGTCGACCTGGTGCGCAGGTTCGGCGACATGGAGGCGGTGCGTGGGGTCAGCTTCTCGGTAGCCCAGGGAGAGACCTTCGGCTTCCTCGGGCCCAACGGGGCCGGCAAGTCGACGACGATCTCGATGCTGTGCACGCTGCTCAACCCGAGTGGGGGCACGGCCCGGGTGGCCGGCTACGACGTGCTCGCCGAGCGCGCTGAGGTGCGCAAGCGGATCGGCCTCGTGTTCCAGGACGCGACCCTCGACGACTACCTCACGGCGCAAGAGAACCTGCGCTTCCACGCCGAGCTGTACGGCGTCCCCCGTAGCCAGACGGCCGGGCGGCTCAGCGACGTGCTCCAGATGGTGGGCCTGTGGGACCGCCGCGACTCCCTCGTGCGCACCTTCTCCGGCGGCATGAAGCGGCGACTGGAGATCGCCAGGGGTCTGCTCCACTCCCCGCGGGTGCTGTTCCTCGACGAGCCCACCGTCGGCCTCGACCCGCAGACCCGGGCTCACATCTGGGACTACATCAACGACCTGCGCCGGCGTGAGGCGATCACCATGTTCCTCACCACGCACTACATGGACGAGGCCGAGAATTGCGACCGGATCGCCATCATCGACCAGGGCAAGATCGTCGTGCAGGACACGCCCGAGGCCCTCAAGGCGAGCGTCGGACGCGACCGGGTGCAGATCCAGACGGCCGATGACGACACCGCGCTCGCCGTGCTGAGGGCTCGCTTCGACCTCGACGGCGCCAAGAGCGAGGGCGGGATCACCATCTACGTCGCCCAAGGCGAAGCCTTCGTGCCCCGGCTGTTCGCCGAGCTGGGCGTGGCCATCCGGTCGGTGTCGATCGCCCGGCCGACGCTCGACGACGTCTTCATGAGCTACACCGGCCGCACCATCCGGGACGCCGAAGCGTCGGCGAGCGAGCGCATGAGCAACACGCCCTGGATGCGGGCCGCACGGCGTCGATGAGCGACGCAGCCACGCCTGCCGAGGTCGTCGGCGCCGCGGCCGCCGGGCCAGCGGCTCCTGCGGTCGGCGCGGCGGGCCCCCACCGTGCCGCCCCGGCCGCCGTGCGCGTCGCCGGCGGGCGGTGGCAGGACGACGTGCGGGCTGTCCACGTGGTCTGGCGACGCGAGCTGATCCGCTTCTCCCGCAACCGGCTCCGGATCATCACCGCGCTGGTCCAACCGGTGCTGTTCCTCTTCGTGCTGGGTACCGGCCTGTCGTCGCTCGTCGGCCGCGGCCTGCCCGGTGGGGGCGGCGGCGACTTCCGGACCTTCATGGTCCCCGGGGTGGTGGCGATGACCGTCCTGTTCACGGCCATCTTCTCGTCCGTCTCCATAGTGTGGGACCGCGAGTTCGGCTTCCTCCGCGAGATGCTCGTCGCCCCGGTGCGGCGAGGTGCCCTGGTGGTCGGCAAGTGCGCTGGCGGGGCGACGGTGGCGACCGTGCAAGCGCTGATCATGGTGGCCCTTGCCGGCGCCGTCGACGTGCCCTACAGCCCGGTGCTCATCTTCACCCTGATCGGCGAGATGCTGCTCGCTGCGGTCACGATCACCGCCCTCGGCACCGCCCTGGCCTCGCGGATGGCGCAGGTGGAGTCGTTCCAGGTGGTCATGCAGTTCGTCGTGCTGCCGCTCTTCTTCCTGTCGGGCGCCCTCTTCCCGCTGCGCGCCCTGCCGGCGTGGCTGGCGGCGCTGACCAAGATCGACCCCTTGGCCTACATCGTCGACCCGATGCGGCGGGCCGTCTTCGCCCACGTCCACACGACGCCGGCGGTGGCACACCTCTTCGGGGCGACGATGACGTGGGACGGCTGGCCCGTCCCTGTCGGCCTCGAGCTCGGCATGACGGCGGCCTTTGGAGCGGTGCTCCTCGTGATCGCCATCCTGGCCTTCGGTCGAACCGACTGAGGCGGCGGCCGATCAACGAGGCCGGCGACGGGTGGCCTTCCGCAGCACCTCGTCGTAGGCCTCGAGCCCCTCGCGGGCCAGCCGGCTCTCCGGCCCCGAGGCGATGGCCACGCGCTCGGGGATGATCCCCCACACGGGCACCTTCTCCCCTTCCCACCAGGCCACCGTCACGTCCAGGTCGTGGGTGCCCAGTCGGGCGGCGCAGACGACCACTCCGTGTGGCGTACCCTCGGGAACGAGCTCGAGCGTCGCCACCACCCGGCTGAACTCCACGCCGCCGGCCCGGGTCGGGATCACGACGGCGTCGGCCCGCTCGAGAGCCGCCCGCACGATGCGCTCGTCGCCCGGCGGGGTGTCCACGACGGCCAGACCCTCGTGGCGCTCCATGGCCCGTGCGACGGTGCGCTCCGACGGCGCCTCCTGGAGGTCGATGCCCTCAACGGGACGGGCTTCGAGCCACTCGGCCGACGACGCCTGGCGGTCGGCGTCCACCACCACCACGGGGCCAAAGCCTCGCTCGAGGGCGATCGCCGCCAGGTACACGGTGGTCGTGGTCTTGCCCACACCACCCTTCACGTTGCTCACGACGATGTTCATCGTCGGACGGTGGGAACGGCCGGGCGCCCGCCGGCCATCGGATCGGCGGTCATGACGTGCGAGTGTTGCGCGCCCTCCGGCCTTTGTCCAGGCCAAACGGCGGCTACCGCCGTTTGGGGGCGGGCCGCCAGGGGTACTGCCCATGCCAAGCAAGCATTTTGTGATGGGAGGTGCAACAACATGATCCCCGGATTGATCGGCAGTCTCGTCATCCTGGCCGTCGGTGCCATCCTCGACTTCGCGGTGACGGTGAGCCCCTACCAGCACGGCTTCAACATCCGGACGGTCGGCCTGATCCTGATGATCGTGGGTGCCGTGGGTGCCGTGATCTCGGTGCTCGCCTTCGCCGGGTCGGCCGGCGGTTGGCGCAGGCACCGCACCGTGGTCGACGACGGACAGGGCAACGTCGCGCGCCGGGAGGACACCTACCTGTAGCTTCTCGCACCCTCGTCGCAACTCGCGGCTACGCTGCGAGCTGGGAGTTTCGAGGAAGAGGGGGGACCGTGCTGCAGCGAACGTTGTCGGCGCTGGCCTGCGCCGCGGTGGCGATGGTTGCCGTCGTCGGCGTCGTCGGCCCGGGGCAGGCCGGCGCCAGCCCACTGGCAGCGACGGTGGCGACGGCCACGGCCGGCACGTACACCGGCGGCTGACACGGTGCTGCCACAGCCAACGGCAGGACCTACCTCCAGGCAGCCAGCCAGACGGCGAGCGTCACAGGGAACGCCACCCTGGCGCTGGAGTTCTCGGGCACGGGCGGCACCCACACGGCGCGTTTCGCCGTACCGCCCGGACAGACGCTGGTGGCCAACCAGCCCGAGACCTCACGGCACGGCGCCACCATCACGATCGACGGCGTGACGTGCACCGGCGTGTTCCAGCTCGATGACGTCGGCACCGTGTCCGGCACGGCCATCGACGCCTACGGCATCGAGTTCGCGGCCGACTGCAACACACGCCTGGAGATCGGCGAGCTGGCTCGCACAGTCCCCATCGACGCTGCGAGCGGCTATGCGATGGTGACCACGAACGGCAGCGTCTACGCCCGTGGCAGCGACCGGGTGCTCAGCTACATGGGCACGCTCATCCTGGATCGACTGAATGCGCCCATCGTCGGGATGGCCCGCACGACCGACGGCGGTGGCTACTGGCTGGCGGCGGCGGACGGCGGGATCTTCGCCTTCGGGGACGCCGCCTTCCACGGGTCGATGGGTGGGCACCCGCTCAACCAGCCGATCGTCGGCATGGCCACCACGCCCGGCGGCGGGGGCTACTGGGAGGTCGCCAGCGATGGGGGCCTCTTCTCCTTCGGCGACGCGTCATTCCTCGGCTCGTGGGCCGCCACAACCACGACACGCACATTCAGCGTCGCCACAATCTTCACAACAAGCGTCTTCGTCAGCATGGTCAGCGGGAGCTGACCCGCCGAGTGGGGGCTGACGGGCCCCCGGCCCGGTACGCTCGCCGGGGGGTGTCCACTTCCGGGCGACGGCCTCCCCCGGGCGGGACTTCCGGGTGGCCGTCGTCGGGGCCGGGATGTCAGGCATCGCCGCCGCCCACCGCCTGGGTCAGGCCGGCATCGACTGCGGGGTCCTCGCGGCTCTGGCTCTTCTGGCGCAACGCCGAGGGCGTGCTCCCCCTGGTACGGGTGGAGCCGGAACCTGCTCGAGCGGGCCGTGCCCACCTACCCGCCGTCGGTCAAGCGGATCCTCCGGGACGACGGGGCGTGGGCGGCGGCGCTCCGCCGCCCGAACGTGTCCCTCGTCACCTCCCCGATCAGCGGATCGGGCCGCGTTCGGTGACCACGACCCACGGGCGCGAGCACCGGGCCGACGTCCTCGTCTGTGCCACGGGCTTCCGAACCAGCGAGCTCCTCGCGCCGATACGGGTGGTCGGCGTGGGCGGGCAGGAGCTCGACCACCTGTGGAACGGGGACGCCCGGGCCTACCTGGGGCCCACGGCACCGGCGTTCCCCAACCTCTTCTTCCTCTACGGCCCGAACACCAGCATCGTGGTGAACGAGAGCATCGTCTACTTCGCCGAGTGCCAGGTGGCCTACGTGCTCGAAGCACTCCGGCACCTGCTCGCCACCGGCGCTCGGTCGCTCGACTGCCGGCCCGAGGTGCACGACACTTACAACGTGGAGGTCGACGCCGCCAACGCCCGGATGGCGTGGGGCGCCCCGGAGGCCGCCGGCGTGCCGAGCTGGTACCGCGACGCCGCCGGCAGGGTGTCGCAGAACTGGCCGGGGACGCTGCTCGAGTACTGGGAGCGAACGACGGCGGTCGAGCCGTCCGCCTACGTGTCGAGCTGAGGGAGCGCATGATGGACTTCGAGCTGCCGCCCGACGACGACCCGCGCCGGGTGGCGGTGCGGGCGTGGCTGGCGGAGCACCCGGCACCGAGCGGGCGCACGCTGGCCGAGGCGGGGTACGTGGCGCCGCACTGGCCGCCACCGTGGGGTCTCGGTGCCGACCCGGTCCACCAGCTGGTGATCGACGAGGAGCTGGCCCAGGCCGGTGTCCGGCGGCCGTTCAACCCCATCGGCATCGGGTGGGCCGGCCCGACGCTGCTGCACGCCGGCACGGCGGCCCAGCGCGACCGCTACCTCTTCCCGCTGCTGGCGGGCGAGGAGCTGTGGTGCCAGCTGTTCTCCGAGCCCGGCGCCGGCTCGGACCTGGCGTCGCTCACGACCCGGGCGGTGCGCGACGGCGACGAGTACGTCGTCAGCGGCCAGAAGGTGTGGACGTCGATCGCCCAGTGGGCACGCTTCGGCATCCTGCTCGCCCGCACCGACCCCGAGGCAACGCGGCACCGCGGCCTCTCGTACTTCGTCTGCCCGATGGACGCCCCCGGCGTCGAGGTCCGGCCGATCGTCGACATGACCGGCGCGTCGCTGTTCAGCGAGGTGTTCCTCGCCGACGTCCGCCTCCCCGCCGACCACCTGGTGGGCGAGGAGCACGGCGGATGGGAGCTGGCCCGAGTCACCCTGGCCAACGAGCGGGTCTCGCTCTCCTCCGCCGGGGCCCTGTGGGGCAGGGGCCCGACGGCAGGCGACCTGCTCGACGTGGTCCGGAAGGCAGGCGGGGTGACCGACCCGCTGCTGCGCCAACAGCTCGTTCGGCTCTGGTCCGAGGCCGAGGTCCTGCGCCTGCTCCGCCTGCGGACCGTGACTGCCCACATCCTGGGTGAGCCACCAGGGCCGGAGGCCTCGGTGCGAAAGGCGCTGGCCGACGCGCACGGCCAGCACGTGATGGGCCTCGCCCGGGACCTGGCCGGGACGGCCGGTGTCCTGGCCGACGCCGGGCCCTGCGGGTCGCCGGGCGGCGAGTGGGCCGGCGGGTTCGTCTTCTCCCCGGCGCTCACCATCGGCGGGGGGACCGCCGAGGTGCAGCGCAACATCATCGCCGAGCGGGTGCTGGGCCTCCCGCGGGACCCCCTCGGATAGCGTCGGCCCCGGGGCCCGGGCCCCGGCCGGCCGAAGGGCGTCAAGTGGCGCCAGGCGACAGGCCGGCCTCATCACGCTCCCCGCATGGGCGGGCTGCCCCCTCCTGCACGGCACGGCCGCCGTTACCGCCTTCAGTCAGCTCGACCAGGGCGGCGCCCAACGGGAAGGTCGACCACCGCCGGCTTCCGGCAGGAGCGGCCCGGCTCGCGGCGGGCCGGGCCGGGCCGCTAGCCGACCTTGGCCGATGTGGCCTGCAGCCCGGTGAAGACGGCCACTACCTCGTCGAAGTCGGGGATCACGGCTGCGTCGTCGGTCGACCAGCGGTAACGGACCACGCCGTCACCGCCGACGACGAAGAGCGAGCGCTTGGCCAGCCCGGTGTGTCCCTTCCAGGCGTCGTAGCGGACGCCGTAGGCCCCGCACACGTTGCGGTCCCAGTCCGAGAGGAGCGGGAAGTCGATGCCCAGCGCCCGCTCGAAGGCCTGCTGGGAGAACGTGGCGGTGACCGCGATGCCGAGCACTTGGCCACCCGACGCGCTGATCTCCGGGACGCGCTGCCCCAACTGGGACAGTTCGTTCGTTCATATGGAGCCGAAGTCGAAGACGTAGAAAGCGAGCAGCGCCGGTCCGGACGCCAGCGTCTCGCGCAAGTTCACCTCGTGGTCGAAGGTGTGGCGCAAGGTGAAGTCCGGCGCCGTCTCCCCCATGGCCGGCCCGGGCCCAGGCCCGTGTAACGTCCCCATTCTCGACTGCTCCCCTCTGGCTACTTTCTCTGGCGCCCTAATTCTCGATGGCGCGGCCCGCCAGCCGCAGCGAGCCCAACACCAGGCGCTCGACCGCCAACCGGTCGACACTCGCCTGGTCGAGCGCCGCGGTCTCGGCGAGGAACGCCCGGATCTCGAGGTGAGCGCGGTGGGGGTGGGCGAGGAGTGCCTCTATCTGGGACGCCACCTCCTCACCCAGGGAGACGACGCTGCCCGCCACCCTGGTCACCAGCCCCAGCAGGGCGGCCTCGGCGCCGTCGACCTTCGCTCCGGTGGCGGTGAGCCGAAATGCCTGTTGCCGGCCGACCAGGCCGGGGAGCCAGGCGAGCACGACCGCCGGGGCCAGCCCCGCCTCGATCTCGGGGAACCAGAACCGCGCCCCGGGTGCGGCCACGGAGACGTCGCTCAGCGCCGCCAGGCTCACACCGAACCCGGCAGCATCCCCCGCCACCTCGGCCACCGTCACGAGCTGGCCGTCGGCCAGGGCCCGGTTGAGCCCGACGAGGGTTGCCGCCTGGTGCCGCAGGACGTCGATGTCGGTGCCGCCGCGGTCCCGCCCGAGGCAGAACGACGGCCCGGACGCCTGCAGGTGGAGGATCTCGCAGCCTTCCGGCGGCCGGCGAAGGAGCGCGATGAGCGTCTCGCACATGGCCATGGACATGAGGTTGTCGTCGCCCCGGTCGATGGTGGCGCGCAGGACGCGGCCCCCGTGGTCCAGGGTGAGCTCGAGGCCGTCGACGGTCGGAAGGGCCATCAGTTCAGCCGCTCGTTGTCGCCGCCGTACCAGTTGACCCCCTCCGCCGCCAGGCGGACGGTCACGGAGCGCACCTCGGTGAAGTCGTGGAACGACTCCCAGCCGCCCTCTCGTCCGAGCCCGCTGTCGCGCACCCCGCCCCACGGGGACGCCGGGTCGAGACGATGGTGGTCGTTGACCCACACCATCCCGTGGGTGAGGCGCTGGGCCACCCGATGGGCCCGGGCCACGTCTCGCGTCCAGATCGCCGAACCGAGGCCGTAGGGCGAGTCGTTGGCCATGGCGATGGCTTCGTCCTCGGTGTCGAAGGGGACCACCACCAGGACCGGACCGAAGATCTCCTCCCGTGCCACCCGCATCTGGTTGGTCACGCCGACGAGCACCGTCGGCTCCACGAAAAAGCCACCCTCGAGCCCCTCGACGGCCGCGGCGTGGCCGCCGGTGGCGACGGTCGCCCCCTCCTCCTGTCCGATGCGGACATAGTCGAGGACACGGTCTCGGGCCCGGGCGGAGATCACTGGGCCGAGGTCGGTCTCGGGTGAGGCCGGATCCCCGATCCGGAGCGCCCTGGCTTGTTCGACCAGACCTTCGACGAAGTCGTCGTGGATGTCGCGGTGGACCAGGAACCGGGTCCCGGCGATGCACGTCTGCCCGGCGGCCACGAAGCCAGCGAAGGCCGCCCCGCGCACGGCGTCGGTCAGGCCAGCGTCGGGGAAGACGAGCACGGGTGACTTGCCGCCCAGCTCAACGGTGGCCTTGGCAAAGTGGGCCGCCGCCGCCGTGGCCACCGCCCGCCCGGCTTCCGTACCGCCGGTGAACGTGACCTTCTTCACGTCGGGGTGCTCGGCCAGGGCGGCGCCGGCCACAGCCCCCGCCCCGACGATCACGTTGAGCACCCCCGGGGGGAACCCGGCCTCAGCAGCGACGTCGCCGAGCAGAAGCGTGGTGAGGGGGGTCTGCTCGGAGGGCTTGAGCACCACCGAGTTGCCGGTGGCCAGGGCCGGCGCCAGGCTCTTCGATCCGATCATCAGCGGGTGGTTGAAGGACGAGAGGATGGCCACCACGCCCAGCGGGAACCTCGTCGTGTACGAGTGGTAGGGGCCGCCGAGGGGGATGACGTCGCTCCGGTCGGCCACGAGCAAGGCGGCGTTGTAGCGATACCACTCGGGGACGCGCGAGACCTGGGCCCGGGTCTCGCGGATGGGCCGGCCGTTGTTGACACTCTCGAGGGCGTACAGGTCTTCCAGGCGACGTTCGATCCCGTCGGCGAAGCGGTGCAACACCTTGGCCCGCTCGCGCGGGGGCATCTCCCGCCACACGCCCTCCTCGAAAGCTTGGCGGGCGGCGGCCACCGCGGTGTCAACGTCCTCCCGCTCGGCGCACGCCACCTCGGCGATGGCCTGGCCGGTGGCCGGGTTGAGGACAGGGAGGGTTCCACCGGCGGCGGCCGGCACCTCCCGTCCACCGATCAGCAAGCCGCGCCGCACCAGCGATCGGCTCTCCAACGTCGTCACGTGCACCCTCCCCAGGGTTGTGGACGGCACCCGGCCGCGCCGTCGGGCCAGCGGCCAACGTGGCGAGCCGGCGGCGCGGGTCGTGCGGTGCCCCTTGCGGGATCGACCCTAGCCGGGTCACACCTCCCTCGTGAGGAGGAAGCACTCCCCTCCGGGGGCCCGGTGCGACAGTGCGCCAGCACCGGTGGCCGGGCCAGGGTAGAGATGGGGGATGGACTTTGCCACCGAGGACCGCATGCAGGGTGACATGCCGGAGAGCTTCGCCCCCCACTTCCAGGGGACGGCGCGCTTCCAGTTCTTCGAGAGCCCGTTCGCACCGGAAGGGCCCGGAGTCGGCGCCGTGCACTTCGAGGCGGGCGCCCGCACCCGACCCCACGTCCACCACGGCGGCCAGGTGCTCTACGTGACGCATGGCGAAGGCATCGTGGCGGACCGTTCCGGGCGGCGGATCGTCCGGCCTGGCGACGTCATCACGGTGGCGCGCGACGAATGGCACTGGCACGGCGCCACGCCCCACTCGCCGATGTCCCACGTGATCGTCCAGCTGCGTGAGTCGGACGACGTCTCATGGGACGTCGACCAGGGGGACTGGTCCCAGGACTACGACTGACGACTGGCAGGATCCGCCCCGGCCCACCGGCGGGGCGGCGCCGTCAGGAGAGCGTTGCCGGGTCGAGCGGCAGGCCCGGGGCGGGCCCCATGCACCACGGGCCACCCCGCTTCCGCCAGTTGGCGACCGTGAGGAACCAGCGCGGGTCGGCTCGGAGGGCGAGTAGGAGGTTGGTCCAGACATCGTCCTCGGGCAGGTCGTCCAGCTGGGTGGGCACGACGCACAACTCGAACTCGCCGGGCACCGTCTTGGGCCAGTAGGGCATCGCGTGGAGCCGGCCGAGCTCGATCGTGCCGTACTCGGTCTCGACCCGGAACCGGCGGCGCTCCTGCCAGTCGGCGCGCTGCTCCTCGCCGAGGAGCGAGGTCAACAGCTCCCCCGCCCGCTCGCCGGCCTGGCCGACGGTTTGGCGCCGGCGGGCGAGCGCCGAGCGGGTTCGGGGGCGGCGCGCCACGTGGAAGACGACCGTCCGCCCCGCCAACGGCCCGTCGACGTAGCGGACCCGCCGGCGTCCGTCGGTCAGCTCTTCGAGCACCTCGTACCGCATGCGGGAGCGCACGACCTCACCCCCCGGCGACGGGTCGGACCCAGAGGATCTCCTCGGCCGACGGGTCGAAGGCCCAGATCCGCTCCGCCGCGGAAGCGGGCCCCGCTGCCGGACGAGCGAAGGCCAACTGCCGCCCGGCGAGGAGGCGGTCGAAGATGGCCTGCGCCCGGTCGACGCTCGCGGCGTCCCCGGACTTCCATGCGACCCTGCTGTCGCCGGTCCGATCGATCACCCGCATGACGCCCACGACGGCACCTCCTCCTCGCTCCTCGGGCCCGGCGGGCCCGCTCTGCGCTGACGGCCGCAGCGTACGGAGGGGGTGTCACATGTCCCGCGAGGGACGGCGACCGAGGGGAGGGGGACCGGCGGAGGGGGTCTGACGGTCCGGCCCCTCCCCTCGGTCGGCGACCCTCAGATCAGCTCGAGCTCCCTTGCGTACTCGGTCATGAAGCGCTGCGCCCCGTTGCCGGTCTCGGCCAGGTTCCACTGCCAGTCCTGTAGCAGCAGCATGCCCTTCTCGAGCAACCGCCTCGACTCGTCGCCCTCGATGAGATCTTCGAGCACGCGTCGCTGGCCCTTCACGACCCACATCCCGGTGCCCGTCGGGAAG
Source organism: Acidimicrobiaceae bacterium (assembly GCA_027306585.1). Classification (GTDB taxonomy): domain Bacteria; phylum Actinomycetota; class Acidimicrobiia; order Acidimicrobiales; family RAAP-2; genus DAHUZJ01. The sequence goes on from DAHUZJ010000076.1 coordinate 14,220, forward strand.
AAGTACCACTCGGGTGCACTGCACTTTCCCTCAGCCGCCAGCTTGCCCCAATAGCCGTCGGCTTCGGCCGCCAATTGGAGGGCGTGCTTCTCCCGACCCGGGAACGGCACTTTCCACGTGATGATGAAGGCACAATCCACGCTGAGGACCTCCCCGCATGAAGAGGGCGAGCCACCCAACGAGGCGGGCGACGCCCTGTGGCTCCTGTGCGCGCCAGCGCAGCCCCGCCGACGCACCGGGTCGCTCGGCCCGGCAATTGGGCAGCGTGCGCTCTCCGCCGTCCGACGGGAAGGGCCGAAGGTCGATTACCCACCGGTAGGGACGAGACCCCAAGTGGGCAGCCGTCGCCGGAGCAGCACACCGGAGCGGCCCGCCGGGGTGGCTGCGCGGTCCCCGTCGTCGTCACACCCCGGGGGTAGGGTCGGTCGGAGTTCGGGTTCGACGGGAGGACGGCGTGCCGAGGAACGACAACCGATGACCCCCGCCCAGCCTCTCCGCCGGCGGGTCCGCCGGCCAACCACCACCTCGGCCTTCGGCGTGGGACGGCGGGAGGGCCACGACGCCAGCGACTTCTACCGCCGTTTCGCCGCCCCGGTGGTCAGCGACGACGACGGGGTCTGCCACCCAGCCGACCGCCGCGGTGTCGACCAGATCTTCCTCGGGGACATCCGGAACCGGCCGGACTCGCCGGCACCCTCATCGGTGGCCCTGGTCGTGACCTCGCCGCCCTACTACTCGGGCAAGGAGTACGAGACCGCCATCGGTGAAGGCCACGTCCCCGCCAGCTACACGGACTACTTGGCCATGTTGACGGGGGTGTTCGGCGCCTGCGTCGACGCCCTGGAGCCAGGCGGCCGTATCGCCGTCAACGTGGCCAACCTCGGCCGCAAGCCCTATCGCAGCCTGTCGGCCGACGTCATCCGGATCCTGGAAGAGGACCTGGGGCTCTTGCTCCGGGGCGAGGTCGTCTGGCGGAAGGCCAAGGGGGCGGCCGGCAATTGCGCTTGGGGCACCTACCAGCGGCCCGGCGACCCGGTCCTGCGCGACCTGACCGAGCGAGTGGTGATCGCCTCGAAGGGCCGGTTCGACCGGGCGCTCCCACCCGCCGTACGCGCTGCGAAGGGCTACCCGTCGGAGGCCACCATCTTCCGGGACGAGTTCCTCGAGGCGACGGTCGACGTGTGGGAGCTGCCACCCGAGAGCGCCACCCGTGTGGGCCATCCGGCGCCCTTCCCCGTCGAGCTCCCCCAGCGCCTGATCGACCTCTACACGTACCGAGGGGACCTGGTGCTCGACCCGTTCATGGGCTCCGGGACGACCGCCGTTGCGGCCGTGCGAACCGAGCGGCACTTCGTCGGCTACGAGACCGACGCCCAGTACCTCGAGAAGGCGACGACCCGTATCGCAGGAGAACGCCAGCGCCTCGCGGACGACGCCAGCCGCGGCACCGGCGCCGTCCGCCCGGGGCTGGCGGCCGTCCGCACCCCGGCGGACCCCGACGAGCACTTCCACTCCCGCGGGCTGCGCGAGGGGCGTCGGGCCCGGGAGCTCGCCAAATGGGCGGTCGACGACGCCGGGTTCACCGTCACGGCGGAGAACGTGCGCCTCGAGGCCGGGGCCGAGGTCAGCATGGTCGCCGTCGACGCCGGCGGCCGGGAGTGGCTCTTCGACGTGTGCGGCAGCTTCTCCTCCGCGCCGTCCGGTCTCCACCGCAGCGACACCCTGTGGCGAGCGGTGGGGAAGGCGACCGTCGTGGCGCAGCTTCGCCCCGGGGCTCGCTTCGTGCTGCTGGCCACTGACGTGCCGGCGGCGAACAGCACCGGCGGCCGGGCGCTGCGGGCCGTGACGGGGCGCTCGAAAGGCAAGCCCGTCTATGCAGTCGTCGACCTACGGGACCCCGATGGCCTCGTGCGCCTCGGGCGCCTTGCACGGCTCGGGGTGCGCGGCAAGTCCAGCGGCGCCGCGCCGGGCCGGCGGGTGCGCTGAGCCGGCCTTCACCGGGTCCTGGCGCTCAGGCCGGGCGCACCGCCTCGGCCCGGAGGCCGGCACGGGCGCCCGCGAGGCCGCCGAGCCCGATCTCGTTCCAGCCGTCGGTCCTGGTGGCACCACCGCGTGCCTCCACCGTCAGCGAGACAAGCGCTGCCCGTTCCTCGGCTTTCGCCGGTGCCCACCCGAGGCGACCCGTGCCGCCCCTCGCTCGACCGACCCGTTCGGGACACCGGCCGACCGGCCATCAACGAGGCCGGCTGTCGAACCAGGGGGCCTGGCTTCGGCGCCCGTCGCGGCGGCGGTCGTGGCATCGGCGTCATCGTGGGAGCTCGACCCCTCGGGGAGCCGGCTCCGCAGGAAGAGCGACAGGAGAAAGGCGAGGGCCGTAGCGATGGTGGCCGTGCGAATGCCCATCTTGTAGCCGTGCACGGTTGCCGCCGTGGCGAGCGCATGCAGCCGGTCCAGAGGAACGGCGTGGCCGGCGTAGGTCGCGTGGGCAGCCGCCGATGCCCGGCGAAGCTGGTCCCGGGTGGCGGTGGCTGCCACCGTCACGAGCGCCGCGAGCCCGAGCGACCCGCCGACTTGCTGGCTGGTGTTGAGGAGGGCCGATGCCAGCCCCGATTGGTCCCGCCGCACCGAGGCGACCGCGTTCAGCGTGAGCGGCATGAACGACAGGCCCATCCCGATGCCGAACAGCAGAAGTGGACCGAAGACATCGGCGTAGCTGGCCGACGCCGTGACCAGCGATGCCCAGAAGAGGCCGCCGGTGACGAAGACGGGACCGATCCTGAGGAACACGCGAAGTGGAACGCGTCGGAGGAGGCGAGAGACGACGGCGCTCGTGGACGCGACGCTGATCGGTATCGGCAGGTAGGCGGCCCCGGCTAGGACCGGGTTGTAGTGGAGGATGTTCTGGAGGAACTGGGTGAGGAAGAAGAGCAGCGACAGCATCGCCACACCGAGCAAGAGCATCATCCCGTAGCCGGTCGCACGGTTGCGGTCGCGGAGGAATCGGAGCGGCACGAGGGGGTTCGGGCTCACTCGTTCGATGGCCACGAACGCGCCGAGCAGGGTGGCTGCTGCCGCGAACGAGCCGGCCGTCGCCGCGTTGGACCAGCCGGCCTGGGGAGCGCGCACGAGGCCATAGACGAGGAGTGCCATCCCCGCCGAGGCGGTCAGGGCGCCCGGCACGTCGAGGCGGCCGCGAGCGCCGGTCCGGGGCTCGCCGCCCGGCAGCGCAACGGGCGTGAGGGCGAGCACGACGGCGCCGACCGGAACGTTCACGAACAGCACCCACCGCCAGGATGCGGCGTCGACCAGTGCTCCGCCGAGGAGGAGGCCGAGCGCGCCGCCGGCGGCCGCCATCGCCGCATAGGCGGCCATCGCCCGGTTGCGTTCGGCACCCTCCTCGAAGGTCGTGGCGACCAGGGCGAGCGCGGCCGGCGAGGCGACGGCAGCACCAACCCCTTGGACGGCACGGGCGGTGATCAACCAGGCCTGGTCGGTCGCCAGGCCACCCGCCAACGAGGCGACGACGAACAGGCCGATCCCGAACGCGAACATCCTGCGCCGTCCGAAGAGATCGCCGGCTCGCCCCCCGAGGAGCAGCAGTCCGCCGAAGGCCAGCACGTAGGCGTCGATCACCCACATGAGGTTGGTGGTCGAGAAGTGCAGTTCCCTCTGCATCGAGGGCAAGGCGATATTGACGATCGTGAGGTCGAGCATCACCATCAGCTGGGCCGCCGCGATCACCACCAGCGCGAGCGGATGATGTCGGCGGCTCGTGCGGTTCGCGGACACCGACGGCGGCCCGGGCACGGAAGGGGGATCCTCGGTGGCCGGCACGATCATGGACCGTCCTCTTCGCCCGAAGGCGCTCCTCACGCGACGACCTCGACCACCGGTCCCTCGGCACCGTTGGGCGCCCTCTCGCAGCGCCAGACCCGCGCCGCGACTGCCGGCGGCACGTACGTGAGCCCATCGACTTGGCCGAGCTCGAGCGAACCACCGGCGTCGCGGGCCCGTAAGGCAGCCTCCGCAAGGGCCACGGCCGAGGTGTCGACACCGGTCACGGTCCACCCCTGGTGAGCCAGCCAGACGGCGTTGCGCCCCGGACCGCAGCCGAGGTCGAGCGCCCGCCCCGGGATCCGCTCGGGGATCCGTCCCGAGGTGAGCCGGCCTACCAACTCGACAAGGGCCGCACCGCGCTCCCGTGACCACTCCACCTCCCTGTGCCGTCGGCCCCACACCGCGCCGGGGGCGACGTCCGCCGCGCCGGGCTGCGGGTCGCGACGGCTGGTGACGTGTCGAAGCGTCCCCTCGGTGGGCTTCACCGTTCCGCCTCCTCGTCGTCGGGCACCTGGGGGAGACCGAGATCTGCCTCGAGTGCAGCGAGCGCCTCCTCGAGCCCACCCCGCCCCTCGGGGCCGAGGACCGCGTCAAGCCGCTCCTCCTGCCGTCGCACGAGCCGGTCGATGCGCTTGGCCAACGTCTGACCGGCCGCCGACAGCTCGAGACCACGCGGCCGCCGGTCGCCTCCTCGATGCGCGCTCTCGAGTAGCCCTCGGCCCTCGAGCTCGTCGACGCAACGCTTCACCCGCATCGGATCGGCCCCGAGGAGCCTGGCCAGTGCCCGGAGCGAGCACCCCGGACGTCCACCGAGACCTCGCAGCACGGCCGCCTGCGGCGCGGTGAGGTCGAGCGCTGCCAGCTGCCGGTCCCAGTCGGCCCGCAGCATCCTGGTGAGCCGACCGAGCCGGAACCCGAGCCCGGACTCGAGCGGGAGCGACGCGTGCGCCCGCGGCGGCCGCGCCGTCGCAGGAAGGCTCGCCGTCGCCAGCGGTCGCGGACGATCGATGCTCATGCCGGGTCTCCTCGTGGGCCACCGTCGTACCCCGTCGCCGTGCCCACCGCTGGCACCGTCAACATGCATCCTTTCACTGTAGCAATTGCTACAGCCGGCCCGCCGCGTCCTGGCCCGCCGGCCAGTGCGCCCACCGGACGACAGCCGGTCGGCAGGTGACCTTGGTCCCTGGCCGGTCCGGCGAGTCGGCGCGAGCATCGAGCCCTGGCACGATCCGACGGGCTGCGTCGCATCCCGCGGCCCACCGCTGGGCGAGCTGCCTACCGGAGGCGGAACCGGCATGCGTGACGTCATCGAGGTCCACGAGCTCGTCAAGCGGTACGGCTCGATGACGGCCGTCGACGGCGTCAGCTTCTCGGTGGCCGAGGGCGAGGTCGTCGGCATGCTGGGGCCCAACGGTGCCGGCAAGACCACGACGATCGAGGTCCTCGAGGGGATCCGTGCGCCAACCGGGGGTCAAGTGCGAGTGCTGGGCCACGATCCGGCTCGCGGCGGGCGGCACCTCAAGACCCAGGTCGGGGTGGTGCTGCAGAGCGCGGGCATCGACGGCGCGCTGACCGTCGCCGAGACGATCGCCCTGTATGCCGGCTTCTACCGCCACCGCCGCCCCGTGGCCGAGGCGCTCGCGGAAGTGGACCTGGAGGAGTGCGCCGGCCGGCGGGTGGCCGCGCTCTCCGGCGGACAGCGCCGCCGGGTGGACCTTGCGCTGGCGCTGGCAGCCCGGCCCCGTGTCCTGTTCCTCGACGAGCCGACGACCGGCCTCGACCCTGCGGCACGCCGGCGGACCTGGGACGTCATCGCCGGATTGCGCGGCCAGGGCGTCGCCGTCCTCCTCACGTCGCACTATCTCGAGGAGGTCCAGCGATTGGCCGACCGGGTGGTCGTCATGCACCTCGGCCGGCTGGTCGCCGAAGGGCCGCCCGACCGCCTCGGGGGGGGATCGGAGCTGGCGTCGAGGATCACGTTCCGACGCACCTTCACCGACGAGCTGCCGCCGGGACCGTGGGAGCGTCTGGCGGCCGCAGGCACCACGGTCGTCCTTGCAACCGAGGACGCGACGGAGGCGATGCACGCGCTGACCAGCTGGGCGGTCGACCGGGGCGTCGAACTGGAGGGCCTCGAGCTGCGGCGCCCCTCGCTCGAAGATCGCTACCTCGAGCTGACGGAAGGCGGGCACGACCGGTGACGAGCCCCCCTGCGGACGCCGACTCGATGCGAGCTGCCCCCGGTGCCCCGCCCGCCTCCGGCACATCGGAGCGCCCGAGGCTGGGGCTCGCCCTCGCACCCGGGCAGGTCCGCTACCAGCTCCTGCTCCTCGTCCGCAACCCGCTCGGGAGCTTCATCACCGTGGTCGTCCCGCTCATGCTGCTCATCGCACTCGACCTCGTGACGCCGGAGATGACCCTCCAGTCACTCGGCGGGGTCCCGGTCGTCCAGTTCCTCACCCCGGCGATGGCGTCGTTCGCCGTGCTGAACGCCGGGTTCGTGGACGTGGTCGTCGGCACGACGGTGGCGCGCGACCAGGGGGTCCTGCGACGCCTCCACGCCACGCCGCTCCCCACGTGGGCGCTCCTGATCGGGCGTCTCGGTGCCTCGGCCATCGTCGCTGCCGGCTCGGTGCTGGTCGTGCTCGGCGTCGGCATCATCTTCCTCCACGCACATCTGGCGTCCTCCGCCATTCCGGGCTTGGTCTTGTCGACCACCGTCGGGCTGCTCGTCTCCTTTGCCCTGGGCGTCGTGTGCTCGACGCTCGTGCCGTCGACCGAAGCCGCGCTGCCCGTGGCCTACGGGCTCATGCTCCCCGTGGCGTTCATCTCGGAGGTCTTCTTCCCGGCACCGGGCGAGGCAGCATGGCTCCGGAGCGTCGCGGCCGCATTGCCGGTCGCACCGTTCGCCCACGCCATGGAGTCGGCCTTCGCGGTGCCACCGCACGGCATGACGGGCGGCCAGCTCGGCGTGCTCCTCGCGTGGGGCGTCGGCGCCGCGGTCGTGGCGATCTTCACGTTCCGGTGGGAGCCGGGCGGCCTGCGGCGCCAGCGGGCCCGGGCTCGGTCGTCACTTCGGTGAGCGCCAAGTGACCATCGGGCCCAGACAGGTCGTCACCAACAAACGGGGCTCGCAGCCAGTGACCTCGCCAATGGGCACGATCACGTCGGCGCGGTCTTCATCAGCGGAGGTGCAGTCATGGATGTACGCGAAGAGCGCACGAAGAGCTTCGCCCGCTCGTGACGGAGGACGTCGTCTGGCCGGTGCCATCACACGGCCGCCGGTTCGACGCCGAGCTCGGCGTGCAGATGGAGATCGAGTCAGCGGACTCCTTCGGTGACGAGCACCAGGTCGTGGCCCACGAGCACCTCCGGCTCGCCGCAACCCGCAGGGAGCGGCCGCCCTGCTGCGATGATCGTCCGCGCAGTCCCCTCTGCCCTCGTGGAGACGATGGGGCTCGAACCCACGACCTCCTGCGTGCAAAGCAGGCGCTCTTCCAACTGAGCTACGTCCCCCGGTCGGGTCAACATCGTAGGCGGTGAGGCGTCCCCTTCGGTGCCGGATGCACCGTGACCGGCGTCGACGGTGTGCCACAATCGACCAGCGCCGTCCGGCCGTTCCGGGCCACCCGAGCGCTCTGACCTGCACCGATGACCGACGCCTCCCGCCCCACGCCGAGCGTCCCTCCACGGAGCCGGCTGCGCTGGGGCAGGCGACTGGCCATGGGGGCCGCAGTGGTCGGCTTCGGGGTCGGCGCGGCGGCCTGCGGCTCGTCCCCTGGGACGTCGGCGACGGCCAACCGTCATCAGGTCCGGTCGGCGTTCGACCTCCCGCCCGAGGGTGCGAACGCGACGACAACGGCAGCACCCACGACCACCACGACCGGTGCCGCCGCGCCGACGCAGGTGGCACCGAGCGCGGTCCAGGGTCCCCTCACGTCCCCCCCGCTGCCGGCCCCCGGCCCCGGCTTCGTGGCCGGGCACGTCACCGCCGTGGGCGACTCGGTGATGATCGACTACGAGGGCCTGCTCGAGCAGGACGTGCCGGGGATCACCGTCACAGCCGCCGTCAGCCGCGGGTGGACAGCAGGCGAGACAGTGCTGCGCCAGCTCAAGGCCTCGGGTCAGCTCGGCGCCGTCGTCGTGGTCGGGTTGGCCACCAACGGTCCCGTCACCGCCACACAGTTCAACTCGATGATGACACTGCTCTCGGGCGCCTCCCGGGTGGTGCTGGTCAACACGCGTGTCGACCGGACATGGCAGACAGCCAACAACGCGGTGCTCGCTGCCGGCGTGGCCCGCACCACCCGAACGGTGCTCGCCGACTGGTACTCGCTCGCCCTGGCCCATCCCCAGTGGCTCTACACAACACAGACCCACCTCCCCATCGACGGGACAGGGGCGGCGGCGCTGGCTGCCCTGGTGGCGAGCAAGGTCTGACGGCACTGTCCACCTCGGCCGTGGCGCCGGCCGCCGTGGGCCGACCGACGGAAGGCGATCAGGTCCAGGTGGCCTCGCCGGCGGGCTGCCGGGTCGCCACGTTGATGCGGTTGAAGAGGTTGCTGGTCCCGATCCACAGCACCAGACCGGCGAGCTGACGCTCGTCGAAGTGCCGGGCCGCCTCCTCCCACACCTCGTCGGGCACGGGATCGGACCGATCGGCGAGGCGGGTCATCGCCTCGGCCAGCGCCAGGGCAGACCGCTCGGCGTCGTCGAACCAGGGTGCCTCCCGCCAGGCGGCGATGGCGAAGAGCCGCTCGTCGGACGCGCCGGCCTTCTTTGCCGCCAGCGCCCCCGAGGTGACGCAGAAGCTGCAGCCGTTGAGCTGGCTGGTGCGCAGGTGGACCAGCTCCATCGTCGTGCGCGGCACCCCTGCCGAGAACGCCGACTTCACCAGGCCCTGCACCGCTTCGGTCGCCGCCGGGAGCACCTTGCCGGGGTTGGTCATGCGTGGGTTCATCGGTTCCTCCTCGTCATGCGGTCTGGTCGCCCGGTCACATCGGCGCGGGCTGCTCCGTCAACTCCATGACGCACCAGAGCGAGAGGATGTGACCGTGACCGGTTGGACGGGTGAGCGACCGGCCTCCCAGGACTGGGTGACCGAGGCCTTCGAGCAGAGCCGCCCGCGCCTCCGCGCCGTCGCCTACCGCATGCTCGGCTCGACAGCCGACGCGGACGACGCCGTGCAGGAGACGTGGCTGCGCCTGCACCGGGCCGACCCGGCCGCCATCGAGAACTTCCAGGGGTGGCTGACGACGGTGGTCGCCCGCATCTGCCTCGACGCCCTCCGAGGGCGGCGGGCTCAGCCGGAACCGGACCTCGAGGACGGAACCGACGAGAGCGCCGACCAGGACGTGCTGCTCGCCGACTCGATCGGGCCGGCGCTCATGGTGCTGCTCGACCGGCTGGCGCCGGCGGAGCGGCTGGCCTTCGTGCTGCACGACTTGTTCGCCGTGCCCTTCGACGAGATCGCCCCGGTGGTCGGGCGCTCCCCGGCGGCGACCCGCCAGCTCGCCAGCCGGGCCCGGCGGCGCGTACAGGGCGGCGGCGGCGGCGAGGCGCTGCCCGGCCCGGGGACGCGCCAGCGCCAGCAACAAGTGGTCGACGCCTTCTTCGCCGCCGCGCGGGGGGGCGACTTCGCGAGCCTGCTCGCCGTGCTGGACCCCGACGTGGTGGTGCGGGCAGATCGTGTTGCCGTCGACCTGGCAGCGCGACGGGCAGCGGGCGCCGGCGCAGCCGGCGGGGGTCCCCGCCGGCTGGAGGGAGAGGTCCACGGGGCGGAGGCCGCGGCGCAGCTCTTCGCCGGGTGGGCGCGGGGTGCCCAGTCGGCGGTGGTCGACGGCCGGGCGGGCGCGGTGTGGGCTCCCGGCGGCCACGTCCGGTCGGTCTTCGTCCTCCACGTCGTGGGCGACCGGATCGTGACCATCGACGTCATCGCCGACCCCGACCGCATCGGGCGCATGGCGCTCACCTTCTGACCGGCGCGGGACCGCCGGGTAGCCTCCCCGGCGATGGACGCCCGCACCTTCCTCGGGATGGACCCGGTGGGCGACGACCTGCACTGGCGCATGGAGGTCACGCCCGAGCTCGCCACCCCGGGCGACTTCCTCTTCGGGGGCTGCGGGCTCGGGGCCGGCCTGGTGGCCCTGGAGGCCGCGGCCGGACGCCCGACCGTGTGGGCCACCGCGCAGTACCTGTCCTACGCGCCCACCGGCAGCGTGGTGGACGTCGAGGTGACCCTTCCCGCCGTCGGCGGCGCCGTCACCCAGGGACGAGCCGTGGCCCGGTGCGACGGTCGCGAGGTGCTCACCGTCAACGCCGCCCTCGGCATCCACCGCATGGAGATCCGGGAGGTGTGGGAGACGCCGCCGGAGGTCCCACCTCCTGCCGACTGCGGTCCCCGGCGCGCGCCACCAGCGGGCGAGCGGTCGATCATGACGTCGGTGGACGTGCGCCTGGCGAAGGGCCGGGCGTTCGACGACCTCGAGCCGGGGGGCGGCTCGGCCGAGGTGGCCCTGTGGGCCCGCGTACCGGGGCACGTCGACCCCTCGGCCGCCATGCTGGCGGTGTTCGGCGACTACGTCTCGGGGAGCGCGTCGCAGCCGCTCGGACGGCTGGTGTGGGGCCGCAGCCTGGACAATACGCTGCGGATGGTCCAGGCGGCACCGACCGAGTGGGTGCTCTGCGACATCCGGATCCACGCCGTGGTCGGCGGCTACGGACAGGGCACGGCGTTGCTGTGGTCCGAGGACGGCACGCTGCTCGCCACCGCCAGCCAGTCGATGCGGCTGCGGCTCATGGACGGCGACGCCACCCGCCCGACGACGGAGGGCGCGCCTCCCGGCTGAGCGACGCTGCCGCTGCGGGCCGGCGTGGCTACGTGGCCATGTCGGGGTCGGCCGGGGCCCCGCCGTCGAGCGGCGCCCCGGCGGTGCTCGCGGCCGGCACGCCGGGCGACCGCAGGAGGAGGCGCCGGCCGACCAGGACGGCCGCCGCACTGCACAGCGCGGCCGCCACGGCCACCATCCAGCCGTCGGTGTAGGACCCATGGGCGATCGCCACGCCGACGACCACGGGGCCGACCACCCCGCCGAGGCGGGCACCGACCTGGGTGATACCGGTGGCAGCCGCGGGAGCCTCGGGGTGGGTGCGGACGACGGCGAAATTGAGCAGGCCGTTCCACCCCCAGCCCGCGCCCAACGCGACCACCGCACCCACGGCGAACAGTCCCCGGCTGCCGATGGCGGACGCCTCGGCCAGGGTGGCGTAGCCGGCGACCCCCACCGCCAGCAGCAGCGCCACCACGGGGAGGTGACGCCCACCGCGCCGGTCGGCCTGGAAGCCCGTTCCGACGCGGGCCGCCACGGCGGCGAGGGCGGCGACGGCAGCCAGCAGCCCGGCCGACCCCTTGGCGTAGCCGATGTGCACGGCGGCGCTCACGAGGAAGGTGATGCAGCCGCTCGACGCCACCAGCCCGAGGCCGAACGCGGCCCCGAGGACGGCCAGCGGCAGCATGCGGACCTTCGGCCGCGGCTGTTCCCGCTGCTGGCGGCGCCGGTCGGCGAGCGAGACGCGAGAGGCCGGGATCAGCGCCGCCGCCCCCAGCGTCAGCAGGCCGCCGGCAGCGAACGCCCACCGCCACCCGACGCTCAGCGCGATGGCCGGGACCGCCAGCCCGCCGAGCAGGGACGCCAGCGGCACGGCCGACTGCTTCAGCCCGAAGACGAACCCCTGGTGACGCTGTGCGCTCCGGCGCGCCAGGAAGAGGTTGGTCCCCGGGCTCATGGCGCCGCTGAGCGCCCCGGCCACGACCAGCAAGGTGCACAGCACGGCCCACGACGAGGCCCCGGCGGCGATCCCGAATTGCACAGCGACGCTGGCGAGCAGCATGAGCCGCATGACCCGCCCGCCGCCGATCGCCTCGGCCAGGCGGGAGCCGGGCACCGACGCCACCGCCGCGCCGAGGTAGTAGCCCCCGACCGCCAGGCCCAGGCCGGCGGCGCCGAAATGGAGGGACTCCCGGACCTGCACGGCCATCGTGCCGACCAGGAACATCGGCAACGCCATCGACGCCGTGCCGGCCAGCGCCGCGCCCAGGTCCCGTCCCCAGGGGCTCGCAGGATCCGGTCGGCCGAGACGCCTGGACGACCGGCTCACGGTGCGGCCGGCATCGTTCGCGGCTCCCTGTTCACGTCCGCATCGGAGGCGGTGCGCCGGTCCTGCACGTGGTCATTGTCACTTCCATCGAGAACCTACCAAGTACGAGCAGCGCACCTGCCCCCGTGCACGGGGGGCCGCGCCGAGCCCGGCCAGCTGGCGGGCGCTGCGCCCACCGGACCACTGGTCGCAGGCCACAGGTAGAGTGAGATGCTGTACGTCCCCTGGCCGACCTCCGGACCGAGCCTCGGGGCGCACCGCCGACCGAGGAGCGCGGCTGCCATGAACATGACGCTGTCGAAGCGGGGCGACTACGTGATGCGCTCCGCGATCTCGCTGGCACGGGCCTTCGACTCCGGCCGCCCACGCAAGATCCGGGAGGTCGTCGCCGACACCGAGCTGCCGCGGACCTTCGCCTCGCAGATCCTCGCCGACCTCGTGCGGGCTGGCTTGGCGGTGTCGAAGGCGGGCCGGGACGGCGGGTACCGGCTTGCCCGCCCCCCCGAGAAGATCAGCGTCCTGGAGGTGGTGGAGGCGGCCGAGGGGCCACTCCGGGCCGAGCGGTGCGCCCTCGGCGACGGGCCGTGCCGGTGGGAGTCGGTCTGCCCTCTGCACGAGACGTGGGTGGCCGCCACGGCCCGATTGAACAGCCTCCTGGCCGAGACCAAGCTCGCCGAGATCGCGGCACGCGACGCCGCCATCGAGGCGGGGCTCTACGAGCCGCCGGCGGACTCCCACCGCTCGCCCGCCGTCACCCTGGCCGTCGACGATGCCGTCCACGTCGAGCTGGGGGCCCGCGCCGTGGCCGGCGCGCTGACTCGCTCGGCGATCGACGAGGCATGGCTGGTGGCCGCGGCAGTCGAGACCGCCGTCCTCACCGGCGGCGCCCACGCGAACCCGCTCGACCGGTCGGACCAGGCCCCCGAGGTGACGGAATGGACGCTCGACCGCCTCGGCCGCGCGGCGGCAGACGGGGCCGCGCGGTACGCGCTCGGGTGGCGGCTCGACGGGACGGGCGGGACCTGTCGGTGCGAGGGGGAGCTATCGGTGCACGCCGTGGACGACGAACGGTGCGAGATCCGGCTGGCCGGCAGCTGGCACCAGCACGTACCCGGTGGGGCCAGCCGGGCCGGGGTCCTCGAGGAAGCGGCCCAGCGGACGGTGCGCCGCTTCCTCCGCCAGGTTGCACGGCACCTCGAAGAACGGCCGGTCGAGGCGGCAGTCGCCGCTGAACCGGCCGGCGCGGCAGGGGCGGGGGCCGGCGCGGCGACGGTAGCGGCACCTGGGGCGGCGACCCCAAGGCGGCGGTCGACGGCACCCACCCGACAGCCGCGCCGGACCAGCCGGCTGGCGTAGGCACCGGCGGGCGGGCTCGCGCCGAGCACACCCGCCGCCGGGCGGACGCAGCGACGCCGGGCCCGGGGCGACCACGACCGGACAGGGCGTGCTGCCTAGCATTGCGCGGGGCGCAGGCCGACGGCGGACGGGGGACGTGGGCGAGACACGGCTGCTCAGGGCGGGTACCGGGGCACGGCGGTGGGTCGTTCGTCACCGCCGGCAAGCCGCTGCGGTTCGGCTGGTGCTGGCCGCGGCGGCCGTCGCCACCGCCCTCTTCCCTGCGCTCCCCGCAGCCGCCGGCGTTCGCCCCCGCGCGACGGCCAGCCCGTCACCGTCGGGGACACAGGTGAAGTGGCTCTGCCGTCCCGGCTTGGCGAACGATCCGTGCGCCGGCGACCTGTCCGCCACGGCGGTGTGGCCGAACGGGGCCACGACGCCGGAGCCGGGGACGCCCGCCAAGCACCCGGCGATCGACTGCTTCTACGTGTACCCGACGGTGAGCGAAGAGCCGACGATCAACGCCAACCTCGCCGTCCAGCCGGCCGAGCAGGCCGTCGCCGTCGCGCAGGCGGCGCAATTCTCCCGTGAGTGCCGCGTCTACGCGCCGGTCTACCGGCAGCTCACGTTGTACGCCCTGGCGCACGCCACAGAGGTGACCGCGGCCGAGGGGCGGATCGCCTACGACGGCGTGCTGGCGGCGTGGAAGTCCTACCTCGCCCACGACAACCACGGACGGGGCGTCGTCCTCATCGGGCACTCGCAGGGCGCCACCATCCTCATCAACCTGATCAAACGGGAGATCGACGACCACCCGGCCATCCGCCGCCGCATCGTGTCGGCGATCATGCCCGGGGGCAACGTCACCGTGCCGATCGGCAAGAACGTGGGCGGGAGCTTCCACCACGTCCCGGCGTGCCGGTCGGCCACCGAGCTCCATTGCGTCGTGGCGTACTCGAGCTTCCTCCAGCCTCCCCCGCGCAACACGCTCTTCGGCGTACCGGGCCAGGGCGTCAGCAAGCTGGCCGGGGGGACATCCGGGAAGGGGCTCCAGGTCCTCTGCACCAACCCGGCGGCGCTGGGGGGCGGCCCGGGTGCCCTCTCGCCCTACTTCCCGGCGGCCACGTACGCCCCGGGCTCCGTCTCGACGCCGTGGGTCACGTACCCCGACATGTACCGGAGCACCTGCGAGCACCGCCACGGGATCAGCTGGCTCCAAGTGGACGACGTCGCCTCGCCGGGCGACCACAATCCGGCGCTCCGCCAGTTCGACGGGCCCCAGTGGGGGCTCCACGTGTACGACGTCAACCTCGCGTTGGGCAATCTGGTGTCGCTGGTGCACACCGAGGCCGCAGCGTACCGCCGGTCGACCTGACCGAGCCCGCCCCGGCGCGACGTCATCGTCCGGGCGTGCGCTCGTCCTCGAGGCGGCCGAGGACGGACTCGAGCACGCCTCGAGCCGTGTCCGTGGCAGCGCCCGACATCTCCGGGACGTGGCCGTAGCCGATGCGGAACGGCGGCACGGGCGCCTCGAGGAGGACCTCGGCCACGTCGACGCTGCGACCGACCGACGCGCCGCGCATCGGCACCATGGCGATGCCGATCCCGGCCTCGACGAAGATCCGCTGCTGGGTCGCCGTCTCCACCTCCGCGGCGATCCGGGGAAGGAACCCGGCGGTGGCACAGGCCGCCTCGAGCCACAGCCGCCCGGGGTTGTGGGGCGGGTAGGTCACCCAACCGTGGCCGGCGAGGGCGGCCAGCGACACGGAGGCGCGCCGGCTCAGCTCGGCGTCGCCGGCGACGATCACGCACAGGGGTCGCTCCCCCACCTCCACGAACTCGACGCCCGGGGTCTCTTCGGCCGGGAAGAAGATCACGGCCAGGTCGAGGCGGCCGTCGCGCACCTGTGCCAGCAACGGTGGCGCCAGCGCCTCCGTCACCCGCACCGACGGCGGTGCCGGGCAGGCCCGCAGGCCGGCCAGGAAGCGCGGGAGGACGAGCGGGGTGATGGTGTGGAGGAAGCCGACCCGTACCGTCGCGGCCGCGGCGCCGCCGGTGGTGCGGACCTCCTCGAGCGCCCGGTCCGCCGAGCTGAGCAGCCGGCGCGCCCAGCGCAGGAGCACCTCGCCCTGGGGGGTCAGCCGGCTGCCGCCCCGCCCGCCGCGGTCGAAGAGCCGGGTACCGGTCTCGCGCTCCAGCCGGGCGACAGCGTCGGAGATGCCCGACTGTGCCAGGTGCAGCCGCCGCGCCGCCGCGGTGAAGCTGCCTTCGTCGGCGATGCAGGCGAAGATCCGCAGGTCCCGGTTTTCCATCGACTTTCCCGATTGGACAATCGGGAATTACCCGATTGTTGCGATATCGACCCGAGCGTACCGTTCCACCATGGGTACGAGCGTGGGTGCCGACGTCGGGGGGACGTTCACCGACTTCGTGGTGTTCGACGAGGCCGACGGCTCGTTGCGGGAGATGAAGGTGCCCTCGACCCCGGGCGCGCCGGCCGACGCGGTGGCGGAGGGGTTCCGCAGGCTCCTGGCCGACGGGCTGGCGCCCGGCGAGATCGCCCGGTTCGCCCACGGCACCACGGTGGCGCTCAACACCCTGCTGCAGCGGAGCGGCGCCCGGGTGGGACTGCTCGTGACGCAGGGCTTCCGCGACGTGCTCGTGCTGCGGCGGCTCCGCCTCGACGGCGCCCCGGGCTTCCACGTGCGCCAGGCGCCGCCGCTCGTCGCCCGCCGCGACGTACGCGAGGTCGGCGGCCGCCTGCTCGCCGACGGGACCGAGGTGCGACCGCTGGCCCTGGACGAGGCGATCGCCGCGGCCGAGGAGCTCGTGGCCGACGGCTGTGAGGCCCTGGCGGTGTGCTTCCTCCACGCCTACCGGGACCCGGTCCACGAGCAGCGGGTGGGCGACGCCCTCCGGCGCCGGTTCCCCGAGCTGCACGTCAGCGTCTCCTCGGACATCTGGCCCCAGCAGCGGGAGTACGAGCGGACGCAGGTCACGGTCATCAACGCCCACGTGGCACCGATCATGGAGCGCTACTTCTCGGACCTCGAGAAGGCCCTCCGGCACATGGGCATGGTCACGGGCGTCCTCTCGACGAAGTCGAGCGGCGGGGTGATGAGCGCCGCTCGAGCCGCTCGCCGGCCGGTCGAGACCCTCCTCTCCGGGCCCGCCTCCGGCGTGGTGGCAGCGGCTGCGCTCGGACGCGCGGCCGGCTTCGACGCCGTCGTCGCCTTCGACATGGGCGGCACCAGCGCCGACATCGGTCTCGTCGACCCCGCCGGGGCCCGCGTCTCGACCGAAGCGGCGGTCGGCGACTTCCCGGTCCTGCTGCCGGCGGTCGACGTGGCCAGCGTGGGGGCCGGCGGGGGGTCGGTGGCCACCCTGGACGCCGCCGGCGTCCTGAAGGTCGGCCCGCGCAGCGCCGGAGCCGTGCCCGGACCCGCGTGCTACGGCCGCGGCGGCACCGAGCCGACCGTCACGGACGCCTACGCCACCCTCGGCGTGCTGACCGACCTGCTCGGGGGCCAGCTCCCGCTCGACCTCGACGCCGCACGCCGCGCGTGCGGGAAGCTGGGCGAGGGGCTGGGCATGGACGCCGTCGGCGCGGCGGAAGCCGTCCTCGAGGTGGCCACGGCCAACATGTACGCCCGCATCCTGCCGTTCCTCGCCCAGCGAGGCGTGGAGCCGCGTGGGCTGGCGCTCCTGGCGTATGGCGGCGCGGGACCCACGCAGGCCTTCCTGGTCGCCCGCGAGGTGGGGTTCGGGACCGTGGTCGTCCCACCTTCCCCCGGGACGTTCTGCGCGCTCGGGTGCCTCCTCGCCGACCTGCGGTCCGATTTCGTGGCCACCGTCTACACCGACCTCGGCGCCATGGGGGACGAGGACCTGGTGGACGCGCTGCGAGAGCTGCACGGCCAGGCGACCGAATGGGCGCGGGAGGAGGGCGCGCCCGGGGCGACCGTCACCTTCGGCGCCGACATGCGCTACCGCGGCCAGAGCTACGAGCTGGCCGTCCCGCTGTCGTCGGACCTGGCCCCCGGGGCGTGCCGCCGGGCGGCGGAGGCCTTCGCCGCCACCCACCGGCGCGTGTACGGCTATGCGGACCCCGACGGTGCGATCGAGGTCGTGAACATCCGGGCCCACCTCCTGGCGCCGGTCGCCAAGCCCTCGCTCCGCCACGCCGGCGACACTGGCCGTCGCCCCCGGCCCGAACCCGGGCGACGCATCGTGCACACCGCGGGCGCCGCCGTGACCGCCGTCGTCGTCGACCGCGCCTCGCTGTCGCCGGGCGAGCGTCTCGAAGGGCCCGCCGTCCTCACGCAGTACGACACCACGACCTTCGTCCCGCCGGGGGCCGTGGTCGAGGCGGACCCCGTGGGCAACCTGATCGGGAGGTTCACCGATGGCTGACGCCACGACCCGGTCGACCGCGGGCGTGATGGTGGAGGTCCTGCGCAACCAGTTCATGGGGGTGGTCCGCGAGCTCGGCCAGACCATCCGCAACGCCGGCCACACCGTCTTCGTGAAGGAGACCTCCGACTTCGGCGCCTACCTCGTCAGCCCGGACGGCGAGGTCTTCATGACGCCCGACGACATGGGGATCTTCATCACCATCGGCACCCCGATGGGCACGGCCATCGGGGCGATCGAGGACTACCGCGACGGCGACATCTGCGTCACCAACGACCCGGAGACGTCGGGCGGCATGGTGACGCACCTTCCCGACTTCTTCATGTGGACGCCGATCTTCGCGCCGGGCCAGGAACGCCCTCTGTGCTTCGCCTTCTGCTTCATCCACGCGACCGACATCGGGGGCCTCGTACCGGGCAGCGTGAGCCCCAGCGCCACGGACATGTTCCAGGAGGGCTTCGTCCTCCCGCCCAGCAAGCTCGTCACCAGAGGGGTGCTCAACGCCGAGCTGGCCGCGATCCTCCGGGCCAACTCGCGGGTGCCCGACCTCAACTGGGGCGACTTCCGTGCCGAGATCTCCGCCCTCGAGCTCAGCCGTCGCCGGATGGGCGAGCTCGTCGCCCGTTACGGGGCGGACACCATCGCCGCCGGGATCGAAGGCGTCCTGGCGTACTCCGAGCGACAGGCCCGTACCATCATCGAGCAGATCCCCGACGGGACCTATTCGTTCGCCGACTACCTGGAGGCCGACTTCACCGCACCCCGGCCCCCGATCCGGATCAAGCTCGATCTCACCGTCCGCGGCAGCGACCTGGTGCTCGACTTCTCCGGCACGGACCCCCAAGTGCCCTTGGCCCTCAACCTCCCCACCCACGGGAAGGACGGCCACAACATGCTCGTCCCCGGCCTCGTGAACTACTTCCGCAGCCGGATGCCCGACATCACCTACAACTCCGGCATGATGCGGCCCGTCGGCGTGGTGGCGCCTCGGGGAAGCCTCCTCAACCCGGAACCGCGCGCTCCCGTGGGCGCGCGGCAAGCCACGATGTTCCGGGTGCCCGACGTGATCCTGGGCGCCCTCTCGCAGGCGGTACCCGACGAGGTCCCGGCGTGCGGGGGCGGCCAGGGGGCCGTCATGCTCGTCGCCGCGCCCGAGCTCGAGAGCGGCGACGAGCGGGTGAGCATCCTCCAGCCCCTCATCGGCGGCTCGGGCGGCGGACCGGCCGGCGACGGCATCGACGGCGTCGACTTCGTCGCCGGCTTCTATCGCAACATCCCGACCGAGGTCCTCGAGAGCGACGTCCCCGTGCTCGTCGAGCACTACGGCCTCCGCCCGAGCGGCGGCGGCGCCGGCCGCGCCAGGGGCGGGCTCGGTCTCGCCTTCGCCATCCGGGTGCTCGCACCCCGGGCCACGCTCACGTGCCGCGGGATGGAGCGCACCCGCTTCCAGCCGTGGGGGCGTTCGGGCGGCCATCCCGGCCAGCCCGGTACGGCGACCCTGCACGTCGCCGACGGCACGGTCCGGTCCCTCGGCAAGATCGACGTGCTCGAGGTCGGGCCGGGGGACGTCCTCGAGATCTGCACCCCGGGCGGCGCCGGGTACGGCGATCCGCTCCGGCGCCCGGTGGGGGCGGTCGTCGCCGACGTGGCCGACGGGTTCGTCGACGTCGAGACAGCGACGGACCGCTACGGCGTGGTCTTCGACGGCGGGACCGTCGACGGTGCCGCCACCGCCTCCCTGCGGGCGCGGCGGCGAGCCCGGCAGACGAGCCCGCCCCCGCCGTTCGACCTCGGCCCCGAGCGCGACGGGTTCGAGGCCTGCTGGACGCCGGAGCTCCAGGACGCCCTCAACGACGCCCTGTGGTGCCGTCCGGCCGGGCTGCGGTCGCTCCTGCGGGACCTCGCCCACCAGCAGCTGGACGACCGGGTGCGGAGAGGGGTCGCCGGCCCGGCGGACGTCGCCCCCGTCGTCGACGCCGTCGTGGACGACCTGCGGACCCGGCTGTACCGGTGATCCTCGAGCTCGGCCCCGTGGCCCTTCACTACGAGGTGGCCGGCTCGGCGGTCGGCGCGCTGCCCGTGGTGCTCTCGCACGGGGTGATCGAGAGCTCGGTGTCGTGGGAGCGTGTCGTCCCCGTGCTCTGCCGGCAGCACCGGGTCGTCGTCCACGACGCCCGGGGACGCGGGCGGTCGACCGGGCCGGACCGGCCGTTCGGTTACGCGGAGCTCGTGGCCGACGTGGAGGCGCTCGCGACGCACGCCGGCATCGACCGCCTCTACCACGCCGGCCATTCGATGGGCGCCCGGGTGGCGCTCGAGCACGCCCTCGCCCACCCTGCCCGCGTCGCCGGCATCGCCCTCGTCTCCGGCCGGGCCACCGCGCCGGGCGAAGCCGGTGGTCAGCGCCTGGCAAACCTCGCCCAGCGTGTCGACCGGGAGGGCCCGTCCTGGGGGGTGACACTCTGGGCTCGCCCCGGCCAGCCGGCGTACGCCCAAGCACGTGCGATCTCGGCGGCCAACCCGCGGTCCGGCACCGTGCGGGCGCTCGAGGCACTGGTGGCCATGGACGACCTCCTGCCGGAGCTCGGCAAGATCCACCTCCCCGTCCTCATCGTGGTCGGCGACGGGGACGCGTCCTACGTCGCCTCCGCTCGGGAGATGGCCGAAGCGCTGCCCGACGCCACCCTGCGCGTCCTCGAAGGGGTGGGGCACTTCCCGAACCTCGAGTGCCCGGAGCTCCTCGGCGAGCTCCTGGTCGCGCACGCTGCGGAGTGCCGTTGACTCGGGGCGGGGCGTCGCGCCACAGTCGGTCAGGAACCGAGGGGAGGTCCGGCATGCCCGAGCTCATGGGATCGCAGACGGAGGCCAACTTGCAGCGGGCGCTGCTCGGGGAGAGCCAAGCCAACCGCCGCTACCTGTACTTCGCCCAGCGGGCCGACGTGGAGGGCTACGCCGACATCGCCGCCCTCTTCCGGTCGGTCGCCGAGGGCGAGACCGGCCACGCGTTCGGCCACTTCGCCTTCTTGGAGCAGTGTGGCGACCCGATCACGGGCATCCCCGTGGGCTCGACCCTCGACAACGTGCGCGGCGCCGTGAAGGGCGAGCTCTACTCGGCCAACGAGGCGTACCCGGGCCTGGCGAAGACGGCGCGTGAGGAGGGGTTCGACGAGATCGCCGACTGGTTCGAGACGCTGGCACGAGCCGAGAAATCCCACGCCGACCGCTTCACCAGGGCGCTCGACACACTGCCCCCAGCCACACCCTGACGGTCGGCTCTGGGTGCGCTCGGAGCACGGAGCCGGGACCTTCGGCCCTGTTCGGTCGCGGTGCCGTTCCTTAGCGTCGGCAATTGATGGAGCCGACGGGGGTCCCCGATGCCGCGTACTACCAGCGCGTGGTCGACTGCCAGTGGGCCTGCCCGGCCCACACCGACGTGCCCGAGTACGTCCGCCTGGTCGGTCAAGGGCGGTACGGCGAGGCCTACTTGGTCAATCGGGCGACCAACGTGTTCCCCGGGATCCTCGGGCGCACGTGCGACCGTCCGTGCGAGCCGGCCTGCCGGCGGGGCCGGGTGGACGAGGAGCCGGTCGCCATCTGCCGCCTGAAGCGGGTTGCGGCCGACCTGCGCGGCGACGTGTCCGACCGGCTGCCGAAGGCGCCCCGGGTGCCCAACGGCAAGCGGGTGGCGGCCGTCGGCTGCGGTCCCGCCTCCTTGGCCGTCGCCAACGACCTGCTGCCCCTCGGCTACGCGGTCACGATCTTCGAGGGTGCGACCGAGCCCGGCGGCCTCATGCGATCGAGCATTCCGGCATTCCGGCTCCCGCTGGAGGTGCTCGACGCCGAGACCGCGGCCGTCGTGGACATGGGGGCCGAGGTCCGCTACGGCCAGCCGGTGGCGAGCTTGGCGCGCCTCCTCGAGGCGGGGTACGACGCCGTGTTCGTCGGCAGCGGGGCCCCGAGGGGCAAGGACCTCGACGTGCCGGGCCGCCACGAAGGTGACGCCGACGCCCACGTCCACGTGAGCCTGGACTGGCTGGCGTCCGTCGCCTTCCGCCACACCACGGCGATCGGGCGACGCGTGCTCGTGATCGGCGTGGGCAACACCGCCATGGACTGCTGCCGCACGGCGCGCCGCATCGGCGGGACCGAGGTCACCGTGGTCGCCCGCCGGCCGCGCGCCTTCTTCCGCGCCTCCCCGTGGGAGCTCCAGGATGCGATGGAAGAGGGCATCGGGCTCCTCACCGAGCGGGCGCCGCGCCGGTTCGTGGTGGAGCACGGCCACCTGGTGGGCGTCGAGCTCGACGAGCTCGAGTGGGACGAGCGGGCCGAGCACTCCCGGGTCGTCGGCTCGACGTTCCTCCCGGCCGACGACGTCGTGCTGGCGATCGGGCAGGAGAACGCCTTCCCGTGGATCGAGCGGGACCTCGGCATCGACTTCGGAGGGGCCGACCTGCCGGTCGTGGACGCCGTCACGATGTCGTCCACGAGACCCGGCGTCTTCTTCGGCGGCGACGCCGCGTTCGGCCCCCAGAACATCGTGTGGGCCGTGGCCCACGGTCACGAGGCGGCGATCTCCATCGACCTGCACTGCCGGGACCTGCCGGTGACGACACGCCCATCCCTCCAGGGGTCGCTCGTCAGCCAACGGCTGAGCCTCAGCCAATGGAGCTACGCCAACGACTTCAACCCGGTCGGCCGCCAGGAGACCCCGCGGGTGGCGCTCGAACGCCGCTTTGCCGAGCTGGGCGTGGAGGTGGAGCTCGACCTCACCGCCGAGCAGGTGGCCCGTGAGATCCAGCGCTGCCTGAACTGCGACGTCCAGACCCAGTTCCGCGCCAGCCGGTGCGTCGAGTGCGACGCCTGCGTCGACATCTGCCCCGTCGGGGGGCTCACCATCACCGAGGACGGCCCCGAGGCGGCGGTGCGGGCCCGTCTCACCGTCCCGCCGGCCGGAGGTGCCGAGCCGTTCTACGTGTCGGAGCCCCTTCCCCAGACCCGCCGGATCATGGTGAAGGACGAGGACCTGTGCGTGCACTGCGGGCTGTGCGCCGAGCGGTGCCCGACGGCGGCGTGGGACATGGCGAAGCTCGTGCTCGTCCAGCCCCGGGCCGGTGCGATCGGGAGGGCGGTGACCGTCGGATGAGCTCCCTGACCGCCACGCCCTGGGAGGCGGCCGGCCGGCCGGCGCGGGCCGCCGTCAACGACTTCACGCTGTCGATCGCCACGGTCAACGGCACCGGGTCGGCGAGCGCCAACGCCCTCTTCGTGCGGGCCGTCTTCCGCATGGGAGTGCCGGTGTCGGGCAAGAACCTCCTGCCCTCGAACATCCAGGGCATGCCGACGTGGTACGAGGTCCGGATCAGCGGCACCGGCCACACGGCCCGCACGGCCGAACGCCATGTCGTGGCGGCCATGAACGCCCAGACCCTGGCCCAGGACGTCGCGGCGGTGGCGCCCGGCGGCTACGTGCTCTACGACTCGACGGCGCCCCTGCCCTCGATGCCGCTGCGGGACGACGTGACCTTCCTCGGCGTCCCGCTCGGCCATCTGGTGGCCGAGACGTTCGAGGACCCACGCCAGCGGGTGTTGCTGCGCAACGTCGGCTACGTGGGCGCGCTCGCCGCCCTGCTCGAGGTGGACCCGGAGACCGTGGCCGCCCTGCTCGAGGAACGGTTCGACGGCCGCCCCGCGCTGCGCCAGGCGAACGAGCGGGCCTTCGAGCTGGGCTACGACCACGCCGAGGCGCTCTTCGACTGTCCGCTGCCGTTCCACGTCGCCCCCCTGCACGCCACCACGGGAAAGGTGCTCCTCGACGGCAACACGGCCGTCGCCCTCGGATGCCTGTACGCCGGGGCGACGGTCGCCGCCTGGTACCCGATCACCCCGGCGACGTCGGTGATGGACCACTTCACCGAGCTGTGCACCCGCTACCGCCGGGCCGCCGAGCCCGAGCCCGATGCCGCTGCAGCGGCCGCGCCGACGACGGCGGCCGCGCCGACGACGGTGGCCGCGCCGACCGGCGGCACCGACGAGCCATCGGCGCCGCGGGGCAACTACCTCATCCTCCAGGCGGAGGACGAGCTGGCCGCCATCGGCATGGCCGTGGGGGCGGGATGGAACGGGGCTCGGGCCTTCACCGCCACCTCGGGCCCGGGACTCTCGCTCATGGGCGAGATGCTGGGGCTCGCCTACTACGCCGAGATCCCCGTGGTCGTCGTGGACGTCCAGCGCAGCGGACCCTCGACGGGCATGCCCACCCGGACGCAGCAGGCCGACCTCGTCGAAGCGGCCTATGCCTCCCACGGCGACACCAAGCACCTGCTGCTGTTCCCGGCCGACCCCCACGAGTGCTTCGACTTCGCCGTGACCGCCTTCGACTGCGCCGAGCGGTGCCAGACGCCAGTCCTCCTGCTGACCGACTTCGACATCGGCATGAACGACTGGCTCGTGCCCGAGCTTGCCTGGGACGACGCCTACCGTCCCGATCGCGGCCGGGTGCTCTCGGCCGCCGACCTGGCCGGCATGGAGCAGTACCTCCGCTACAGCGACCGCGACGCCGACGGCGTCGCGGCCCGCACCCTGCCCGGCGCCGACTCCAAGGGCGCCTACTTCACCCGCGGCTCGGGCCACGACCGCCTCGGCGCCTACACGGAGGACCCGGACCGGTACCGAGAGGTGGTCGACCATCTGGCGGCCAAGCACACCGCGGCGGCGGGCCGCCTGCCGCCCCCGATCGTCGAGCACCGGGCCGGCGCCCGTGCCGGCGTGATCGCGTTCGGGAGCACCGACGCGGCGGCGCGCGAGGCGGTCGAGCGGATGGCCGCCCGAGGGATGCCGATGGACTACCTCCGGGTGCGCAGCTTCCCCTTCCAGCCGGCCGTCCGCGAGTTCCTCGACGGCCACGACCGCTGCGTCGTCGTCGAGCAGAACCGGGACGGCCAGCTCCGGGCGCTGCTGTCGACGGAGACCGGGGCGGCGATCGATCGACTGGGGTCCGTCCGGTGCTACGGGGGCTTGCCGCCGACGGTGGAAGAGATCGTGGACGGCATCACCGCGGAGCTCGGGAGCTGAGGAGGCGCCGTGCCCTCGATCGCCAAGCCGCTCGTCCCCCGAGCCCCACTGCCCCGCAATGCCCTCGGACTGACGGTGCGGGACTACGAGGGCCCCATGTCCACGCTGTGCGCCGGCTGCGGCCACGACTCGACCACGGCCGCCCTGGTCCAGGCGCTGTGGCAGTCGTCGATCGAGCCGCACCGGGTCGTCAAGCTCTCGGGGATCGGCTGCTCGTCGAAGACCCCGACCTACTTCCTGCGGGGCGCCCACGGCTTCAACTCGGTCCACGGCCGGATGGTGCCCATCGCCACGGGCGCCAACGCCGCCAACCGCGACCTTCTCTACCTCGGGATCTCCGGCGACGGCGATGCCCTGTCGATCGGGCTCGGCCACCTGTGCCACGGGATCCGCCGCAACGTCCGTCTCGTCCACCTCATCGAGAACAACGGCGTCTACGGCTTGACGAAGGGCCAGTTCTCCCCGGGCGCCGATCGCGGGTCGGCGTCGCCTCGGGGCGAGCGCAACGACCTCTCCCCCATCGACCCGATGCTCCTCGGGCTCTCCCTGGGGGCCACCTTCCTCGCTCGGGGCTTCTCGGCCGACAAGGTCCACCTGGTGCCGCTGCTCGAAGCGGCCTTCGCCCACCGCGGCTTCGCCCTCATCGACGTGATCTCACCCTGCGTCCAGTTCAACAACCACGTCGGGTCGACGAAGAGCTACGCCGCCACCCGGGCGCGCGAGGTGCAGGTGACCGACCTGCTGGCACCCATCGCCCCCGCCGCCGGCCCACCTCTCGCCGGGACCGTCCCTGACGGGGGCGTGCTCGACGTGCCGATGGCGGGGGGCGGGGAGCTCCGCTTCCGCTCGGTGCCGCCGGGCTACGACCCGACCGACCGCACGTCCGTCGCCGTGCACCTCGCCGAGCACGCGGGGCGCGGCGAGGTGCCGACCGGGCTCCTGTTCGTGGACGAGTCGGTGCCCGACGTCCACGAGCGTCATCGCTCGACGCAGCAGCCGCTCAACGACGTGCCCTTCGAGCAGCTCTGCCCGGGTGCCGGCACCCTCGACGCCATCCAGGCCGCCTACCGCTGACCTCGCTACTCCCAGTCGAAGAGGTGTCCGCGCGTGAGCTTGTCCATCCTCCGACCGCTCTGCTCGGGAAGGGCTTCCGGCCACTCGTCGACGAGCCAGGCAAGCAGCTCGTCGACCGTGGCGAGGGTCACATCGACGTCGGTCCGGGTCACGTAGACGCAGATCGACCCTGCCTGCACCGTCACCGTGAGGACGGGATCGACCTCGGGCCCGAAGCACCAGCGGGGGGGAGCCCCGGGGGTCGCCAGCGCCCGAAAGCGCCAGCCGGGTCGTCGCCGGAGGAGCCGGTCGACGTCCTTCCACAGGTCGCCATCGTCCGCTCCCACCTGCACCTCCGGGTTCGCCGATCGCCCCGACCAGCACGAGGCTATCGGCTGCCCGACCGCCTCGACGAGGCCGGCCCGGGCGAGGCTCGGCCCCGGCGCCCCTCCCCCCGGGCTCACCCGTAGGGCGAGCCCGGGGAGTCGCGGTCGAGGACGAGCCCCATCTGGAGCGCGTCCCACAGCTCACCGTTGCGGCGCCGGTAGTGGCGGTGGAGCCGTCCCTCTTCCACGAAGCCGTACTTGCGGTAGAGGGCGACGGCTGCCGCGTTGTGCGGCCAGACCTCGAGGAAGACCTTGTGGGCATGCTCGCCGGCGGCCCACGCGAGGGCGGCCTCCATCAGCGATGACCCCACCCCTCGGCCGCGCCAGGCCTCGGCGACGAGCATCCCCAGGCCCGCGACGCCACGGCGAAGCCGGAGACCCAGGACACCGGCGAGTTGGCCCTCGACCTCGGCCAGAGAGGACGCGGCGTCCGCCGCGGCCAGGTCCCGCTCGAAGGCCTCCCGCCGTGCGGCGCGGTCGAGCGGTGCCTCGGCCCCGAGCCAGCGGCCTTCTGCCGCCACGGATGTGAACAGCGCGAACCACGCGTCGAAGTCCTCCGGCGACGCAGCGCGGACGGTGACGACCTGCCGGTCGTGCAGGTCACCGGTGCGGCGCCGCTGGGTCGGGCGCCGCTGGGCCGGGACGGGCATCCGTCAGGCCCGGCCCAGCGCCCTCGCCACCAGCGTCATGGGATGCACCGTCGGGACGCCCCCCGCGCCGAGGTGCATGCCACAGCCGGGGTTGGCACTCGCCACCACGTCGGCCTTGGCCCGCTCGATGTAGCCGATCTTGCGCTCGCGGATGCGTCGGGCCAGCTCGGGCTGGACGACGAAGTAGGCGCCGCCGGCGCCGCAGCACAGGCCGTCGTCGTCGAGCTCCACCAGCTCCCGGACGAACGGGGCCAGCACCTGGCGCACCGGCAGATGCGCTCGCTGGACGTGGCGCAGGTGGCAAGGGTCCTGCACGGCCACCCGGAGGTCGAGGGGCTTCGGCTGCGCGTCGGGCAGCGACCCGACCAGGCGGTCCATGCGCCCGGCCACCCACTCGGTGATGTCGAAGACCCGGGCCGAGAAGGCGCGGGCTTCGGGGGTGCCGAGGAGGTGCCCGTAGTCCTTGAGGGCGGCGCCGCAGCCGGCCGAGTCCACGAGGATCGGCCGGTCACCGGGGAGCTCGGCGATCGCCCGTCGGGCCAGCGCCCGGGCGCGATCGCCGAGCCCGGCGTGGGAGTGGAGCGCACCGCAACACGGCACCCGGTCGCCCGTCGGGGTCACCCCTGCGCCCGCTGCCTCGAGGACTGCCTGGCCGTGGCGGTGCACGTCGCGCTGCCAGGCGTCCATGACGCACCCGGTGAACAGGTAGACGTCGTCCCCCGACGCCTGCAGCGGCGCCGAGCGCAAGGGGATGCGCGGGAGGCCCAGGCGGCGGGGCACGAGCCCGAACCGCTGCGCGCCCGCCAGCACGGCGCTGCCGGCACGGAGCAGCCGGGGGTGGGCCAGCGCCTCGAGGCCGGCGCGCTCCCACCACGGCGTCGTGCGGTGGGCGTCCGCCAACGCCTCACGGGTGCGCTCGATGAGGTGCCCGTAGTGGACGCCGCTCGGGCAGGCCGTCTCGCACCCCCGGCACACCACGCACCCGTCGAGGGCCTCGACGATCTCGGGAGTGAGGGGGGCGCCGTCATTGTCCACGGCTCGCATCAGCGCGATGCGACCACGCGGCGACTGGCTCTCGTCGCCCGTCACGCGGAACGTCGGGCAGTGGGTGAGGCACAGGCCGCACTGCACGCAAGCGGCGAGCTCGTCTGGGTCGATGCCGAGCGTCATGCCGCCCTCCTCCACACGCTGCGGCCCGGCGCCAGCCGCCCCGTCGGGTCGAACCCGTCCTTCACCCGCTGGGCGAGCGCGGCCAGCGGTGCCGGGACCTCGGCCGGCGGCTGGGGCCGGCTGGCCCACACGGTGCCGACCCCGATGCTCGCCACCCAGTCGCCGAGCGCCTCGCGGTCGAGCGTGCGCAGCCCGGCGGGCGGCATCGACCAACGGTGCGGCGGGAGCGGCGGTGGTCCGGAGGCTTCACCCCACTCCCCCACCCGCTCGAGGGCTCGCAGGTTGGCGTCGACGTCGGCCCCGTGCCCTTCGAGCTCGACGAGGGTCCGGGTCCCGTCCCACAGGACGCACGACGCGCCGCGCACGAGGTCGAGGACGGCGAAGGGGTCGACGGACGCCGACGTCACCCAGCGCGAGCTCGCCGGGATCGGGTTCGTCCGCAGGATGACCTCACCGAGGATCCCGAGCGTCCCGAGCGAGCCGACGATGAGGCGAGGGAGGTCGAACCCCGTGACGTTCTTCACGGTCGGCCCCCCGCCTTGCACGACAGCCCCGTCGGCAGCCACGTAGCGCACCTGGAGCAGCGTGTCGCGCACCCGGCCACGGCCGAGGACCGCCACGTCGCTCTCCCCGACGGCCAGGGCACCGCCGACCGTGCCGCCCCGGCGGGGCAGCCCGGTCCGCTGACCGCGGGCGCCGAGCTCGGCGTGCAGCTCGTCGACAGGCGTCCCCGCCAGCACGCGGACGGTCATCTCCTCGGGCTTGTGCTCGAGGATACCCGACGGGGCGCGCACGAGGCGGGTGCCGTCGGCGAGCGCGCCGCCGACGTCCCAGCGGGTCCGGCGCCCCTCCGCCGCCACCGGCCCTTCGGCGCCGACCTCGGCAGCCAGGGCAGCCAGGGCGGCGGGGGCGGCGGGCGGCCCGCTCATGCCCACACCCCGGTGGGGACCTGCCGCAGCGCCTGGATGTCGGCGCAACTGTGCGAGGCCGGGAGGACCTTGCCCGGGTTGGCCCGGCAGGCAGGGTCGAACGCCCGTCGCAGCCGGTTCTGGTGCTCGAGGTCGACGTCCGAGAACATCATGCTCATGTAGTCCCGCTTCTCGACGCCGATGCCGTGCTCGCCCGAGAGCGTCCCGCCGGCCGCCAGGGACACCTCGACGATGTCCTTTCCGGCCTCGTGCACCCGCTCCATGATCCCTGGCTCGCGGGGGTCGAAGAGGAGCAACGGGTGGAGGTTGCCGTCGCCGGCGTGGAAGACGTTGACGACCGGCAGGTCGTGACGTGCCCCGATCTCGTACACGGCGCGCAAGACGTCGGCCAGCGCGGCGCGGGGCACGACCGTGTCGTGGAGGTAGTAGGCGGGGGCGATCTGGGCCACCGCCCCGAAGGCGCCTTTGCGCCCCTTCCACAGGAGCGCCCGCTCCTCCTCGTCGGCGGCCAGCCGGCAGCTGCGCGCCCCGTCGGCGTGGGCGATCTCGGTGATCCGCTCCATGTCGAGGCGGGTGCCTTCGTCCTGGCCGTCCACCTCGACCAGGAGCACGGCGCCGGCGTCCAGCGGGTACCCGGCATGGACGAAGTTCTCGACGGCCCTCGTGATCTCCCGGTCCATCATCTCCATCGCCGCCGGGACGATCCCCGCGGCGATGACGTCGCCCACCATGCTGGCCGCCACCTCTGCCGAGTCGAACGACACCAGCATCGTCCGGACGACGGGCGGGTTGGGCGTGATCCGGACGCCGATGCGCGTGGCGATCCCGAGCGTGCCCTCTCCCCCCACGAAGGCCCCGCGGAGGTCGTAGCCGTCGGGCTCGGCGTCCACACCACCGAGGGTGACCAGCTCCCCGCTCGGGAGCACCACGTCGATGGCGACCACGTGGTTGCTCGTCACCCCGTAGGCGAGGCAGTGCGGACCGCCCGAGTTGTTGGCGACGTTCCCTCCGATGGTGCACGCCTGCTGGCTGGAGGGGTCGGGGGCGAAGTGGTACCCGAGCGGGCGAAGGTACCTGGTGAGGTCCAGGTTCACGACGCCCGGCTCGACCCACGCCACCCGGTCGACGGTGTCGACCTCGAGGACCCGGTTCATCTTGATGGTCGACACCACGATCGGCGCACCGAGGGGGATCGCCCCGCCAGCCAGCCCGGTGCCGGCTCCCCGAGGCACGATCGCCCGATCGTGGCGGATGGCGATCCGCATGACGGCCTGCACCTCGGCCGCGCTCGTCACGAAGCAGACCGGGCCGCTCACCCCCCCTGTGAAGACGGAGGCGTCGTGGGCGAAGAGCGCCCGCTCGGCACTGTCCATCCGGACCCGGTCGGGCGCCAGGGCGTCCACCAGCTCGGCGACCACCGGGTCCTGCGGCAGCACCGGCTGGCTGCGCCGGCGGCCGAAGGCCCCCCGCAGCACGCCCACCGCCGGCTCAGCCCGTCTCGGCCACGAGGCCGGCCTTCTCGATGCCGGCCACGGCGGCGGCCTCGTCGTTGTCCGAGGTGTCGCCGGTGACGCCCACGGCCCCCACCAGCTCGCCCGAGGCGGACTTCACCAGGACGCCACCAGGGACGGGGATGAGGGCGCCGCCGAAGGCCGCCGTCACCGCGGCGACGAAGGTCGGCTGCTGCTCGGCCCTGGCCATGATCGCCCGCGACCCCATGCCGAGGCCGAGGGCGCCGTGGGCCTTGCCGTGGGCGACCTCGAAGCGGAGGTTCGACGCCCCGTCCTCCCGCTCGAACGCCTTCACGTGCCCCCCGGCGTCGAGCACGATCACCGACAGCGGGTTGAGGCCCCGCTCCCGGCCGGCCGAAAGCGTCCCGGCCACGATCGTGCGGGCCTGGTCCAAGGTGATGGTGCTCATCGTCCCTCCCCGCTCGTCGTGCTTCGCTGCGCCTCGCCGGCGTCGAGGGCCTTGCGCTCGCGCCGGCGGGCGTGCAGGACCGGCTCGGTGTAGCCGCCCGGCTGCTCGACGCCGGTGAACACGAGGTCGCACGCCCCCTGGAATGCCGGGCCGTCGTAGTCGGGGGCCATCGGACGGTAGGCAGGGTCGCCGGCGTTCTGCCGGTCGACCACCACGGCCATGCGCCGCAAGGTCTCGAGCACCGTGCCGTGATCGACCACCCCGTGGTGCAGCCAGTTGGCGAGGTGCTGGGAGGAGATCCGGCACGTCGCCCGGTCCTCCATCTGGGCCACGTCGTGGATGTCGGGCACCTTCGAGCACCCGACGCCCTGGTCGATCCACCGGACGGCGTAGCCGAGGATGCCCTGGCAGTTGTTGTCCAGCTCCTGGCGGATCTCGTCGGCGCCCCAGGGGCGGTCGAGGGCGAGCGGGAGCACGACGAGGTCGTCGACGGTGGCGCGGGTCTCGCCGGCGAGCGCCGCCTGCCGCTCGGCGACGTCCACGCGGTGGTAATGGGTGGCGTGCAACGTGGCCGCCGTCGGCGAGGGCACCCAGGCGCAGCTCGCCCCCGCCTGGGGGTGGACGATCTTCTGCTCGAGCATGTCGCCCATGAGGTCCGCCGCCGTCCACATGCCCTTGCCGATCTGCGCCCGGCCCCGGAGCCCGCAGGCCAGGCCGACGTCGACGTTGTCGTCCTCGTAGGACTGGAACCAGCGCTCCTTGCGCATGTCGGCCTTGCGGACCACGGGGCCGGCCCGCATCGAGGTGTGGATCTCGTCCCCGGTGCGGTCCAGGAAGCCGGTGTTGATGAAGGCGATCCGCGCCTGGGCGGCCCGGATGCACTCGGCCAGGTTGACCGTCGTGCGCCGCTCCTCGTCCATGAGGCCGATCTTCACCGTGTGCTGGGGGAGGCCCAGCAGCGACTCGACGAGGGAGAAGGTCTCGTCCACGTAGGCGACCTCGGCCGGGCCGTGGAGCTTGGGCTTCACCACGTAGACCGAGCCGTGGCGGGAGTTCCGGGCCGTGGCGCGCCCCACGTCGTGGAGGGCGCAGAGCACCGTCACCATGGCGTCCACGAGGCCCTCGGGCACCGGGCGGCCGGCGGCGTCGACCACGGCGTCGGTCATCATGTGGATCCCGACGTTGCGCACCAGCATGAGGGAGCGGCCGGGCAGGACCTGCTCGGTGCCGTCGGGGGTCGTGATCGTGCGGTCGTCGTGGAGGCGCCGGGTGAACGCCCCCTCGCCCTTGTCGACCTCGGCGGTGAGGTCGCCCTTCATGAGGCCGAGCCAGTTGCGGTAGGCGGTGACCTTGTCGTCGGCGTCGACGCAGGCCACCGAGTCCTCGAGGTCGATGATCGTCGTGATCGCCGCCTCGAGCACCACGTCGGCGACGCCGGCGCGGTCGTCCCGCCCGACCGGGTGCTCCCGGTCGACCACGAGCTCCACGTGCAGGCCGTGGTGACGCAGGAACACCGCCGAGGGCCGGTCCGCCTTCCCCTGGAACCCGGCGAACGCCGAGGGATCGGCGAGGTGGGTCGGCCCGTCGGGGCCGTCGGCGACCAGGGCGCCGTCGGTGATGCGGTACTCGGTGACGTCGGCGTGCGACCCGCGCTGGAGCGGCAGCACGTCGTCGAGGAAGGCGCGGCACCAGGCGATGACCGCCGACCCCCGCTCGGCGTCGTAGGGCCCGGCCGGCGGCCGGGACCCGAGGGCGTCCGTGCCGTAGAGGGCGTCGTAGAGGGAGCCCCAGCGCGCGTTCGCCGCATTCAGGGCGTAGCGGCCGTTGGTCACCGGGACGACCAGCTGGGGCCCGCTCAGCTCGGCGATCTCGGGGTCGACGTCGGAGGTCGTGATGGCGAAGGGGTCGCCCGGCGGCACCAGGTAGCCGATCTCCTCGAGCAACGTGCGGTAGTCCCCGGGGTCCGGCGTCTGCCCGGCGTGGTCCTGGTGCCACCCGTCGATCGCCGCCTGGAGACGGTCGCGCTCCGCCAGCAGCTCGGCGTTGCGCGGGCTCATCTCGGTCAGGACCCGAACGAACCCGTGCCAGAATTCGCTCTCCTCGACACCCGTTCCGGGCAGGGCCTCCTCACGAAGAAAGCGATGCAGGATGGGCTCGACCGAAAGACCGCCCCCGACGTCCACTGGACCCGTCATGCTACCTCCTACCGTCTTGCTCGCGACCCTGTGCGCGACATTGGGAATGCCCTCAACAGGGCATCGCGCCGTGCACGAGGACACAATAGGGACTGCTCGGGACCCGAACCGGATGCACCGCACCGACCGCCCCGGCGGCCGGCGGCCGGCGACCGGCGGCGATCAGAGGGAGATGGTCTCGCCCTGCGGGACCGCCGTGAGCGCCACGCTGGTGAGGTTCCCGGGGCTCATGTAGCGGGCCGTCGCCTGCTGGCCGAGCTCGCTCAGCATCATCTCGTGGATCTGCACCAGGTTCGCCGGGGCGACGGCGCGGACGTAGTCCACCGCCTCGGCCATCTTCGTCCACGGGCCGCTCGTCGGCAGCAGCAGGGTGCGCACGGGCGCCGAGGGCACGTGGTAGGCGTCGCCGGGGTGGTAGACGTCGCCGTCGACCAGGTAGCCGACGTTGGCCACCCCCGGGATGTCGGGGTGGATGGTGGCGTGGTCGCGGCCGTGGACGGTGACGTCGAAGCCGGCGAGCTCGAGGCGGTCGCCCTCGCTCACCGCCACGCACTGGCCGTCGCGCGACGCCCACCGGCCGACGACTGCGGCGGGGCCGTAGACGCGCAGCTCCGGCCGCTCGTCGAGGGCCTCAGCCAGCAGCTCCTCGTCGAAGTGGTCGTAGTGCTCGTGGGTGATGAGCACCGTGTCCGTGCTGGCGACGAGCTCGGCGGCGTTCGACTCGAACGCGCCGGGGTCGAACACCAGCCGGCCGTAGCCCTTGTCGAGGACCACACAGGCGTGTGCGTGCTTGGTGAGCTCCACGGGACCTCCTCTTGCTCTCGGTCGGCCCCACGCTACGCGTGCACCGTC
>DAHUZJ010000077.1 GCA_027306585.1 Acidimicrobiaceae bacterium
GTGCACAGCGACGAGCACGACACCCGCCAAGGAGGCCAGCTGCCCGCACGCCGAATCACTCGAGACACTGGCCCACGTCCCCTCCGAGCACGAGGCCGCCGTCTGCCACCTCTCCGAGCACCACGAGTTCGGGTAGGCACCCGGCCCGCTTTGCGTTCCCATCACTTCGCACCCCGCTCCGCTTCAGCGAAGCGGGCTTGATCCGGCCAACGCCAGCAGCTCAGGGCAGACGTAGACGCGGGCAGGTCGCCCGGTGCTCCGCGGGAGCGTGCCGTGGACGGCGAGGATCCCGGCCTCGCGCAAGGTACCGAGCGCGGCGTTGGCCGCCTTGTTGGTTACGCCGAGCTCTGCTTCGACCAACGAGGTGGTGAGCACCAGGTGGCCCGGCAACAGGCCTAGCACCTGCCAGGGCACCGCGTCCCTGCGCACTCGCCCTGAGAGCTGGTCCCGCCAGCCACTCTCGATCGTGGCCACCTCGGCGATCAGGTCCTGCTGTGCTCTGCCCCCTCGGCTGACCGCCTGGGACATCCAACGGACCCACGCGTTGTGGTCGCCGAGCCGGAACAGGGTCAGGCCGGAGAAGTAGCCCCCGGTGTCGGCGGCCATGGCCACCGACACCGGGGGCGGCACCACCAGCGAGAGCCGGCGTGCGAGCACCGAGGCGACCAGCACACGCCCCACCCTCCCGTTGCCGTCGGCGAAGGGGTGGATGATCTCGAACTGGGCATGGGCGATGGCGGCCTGCGCCACGGGATCGACGTCGGTCCGCCCGAGGTAGGTGACGAGGTCCTCGAGCAGCTCCCCCAGCGCTTCGGGCGGCGGGGTGACCAGCGCCGCGCTGGTGGGGTCCGCGCCCCCGATCCAGCCCTGTTCGGAGCGGACCACACCGACGTAGCGCTCGGGCAGCGGGCTGCCGGTCATCAGCACCCTGTGCCAACGGCACAGGTCCTCGAGTGCGACATCTCGGTCCTGCGCGCTGTCCACCGCATCAGCCAGTGCCGCCAGGTTGGCTGCCACCCAAGCTGCGGCGGGGTTCGTCGCCACCGCCAGTTGTTCGGCAACGACCACGTCGGCGACCGGCGCCCAGACCCCCTCGATGTAGGAGGAGGCCACCCCTTCTGCCCGGAGCAGGAGGCGGGCCAGCGGCTCGTAGTCGGCTCGAAGCCCCTCGGCGGCATGGACGACGTCAGCTCCTGCCCTCGCCGCGACAGCGATCGCCTTCGCGCCGAGCTCGAGGTCGCGGGCTGCAAGCGGCATGGGGACGAACGCCCGGGCCCGCCGCCCGTTCCACACGATCGGCACCTCGTTCCCTGCAAGCTTCACCGCGACCTCCCGAGTTACTCACCGCTACCAGAATAACGGTAAGAAACCCCGGGCAAAGCGCCCAAGGGTGCGCGGCCCGCAAGGTCCGAGATTGTTCGCTTGCACGCGGACCTCCGCGCCGGGCGGTGCCTCCGCCGGATCGAGACACCGGCAGGGATCTCGCTCGAGTCCGGCACGCCGCAGGCGATGACCGCTGGCGCGATGCACCGGTTCTCTTGCGCCTTCTCTCGTGGGTTATCTTGCAGTCCCGGGCCGCTAGCTCAGCAGGTAGAGCAGGAGACTTTTAATCTTCAGGTGCCGGGATCGAGACCCGGGCGGCCCACATCGCGTTGCCGGCGCATGGTGGCCGGGGTCGGGGCGGCCACCATGACCAACACGCTCCAGCGGTCCGGGCGCGTGCCGAAGCCGAGCAGCCGGAGGTCCTGCCCCTCGTGGCCGGGGTCGAGCAGCCACTGGACCGCCCCGGGATGGCCCGAGCCACGGCGGTGGTCCGACCGCCGCCGGCGTGTGGCCCCATCAGGGTCCCGAACCTTGCTGCAACTGCGGGTTAGACTGGCTCCCGTGAGCGTTGCAGGGCGGATGCAGCGTGAGCACGGGCGCGCGCGCGTGCTGGCGGAACGAAGCTGCAAAGGACGGGACGGTGGCGACCGCTGCCGTTCGTGGCTCGCGCACCCGCTGAAGCATCGCCGCTGCGCCCCGGGAGATCCGGGTTCCCGTCTGACGACCGGAGCGGCACGAACCTCCGGGATCCCGCCAGCGGTACGCCGTGCGCTCGGTTGAGGAGGTCGTCGCCGGCCGGCTGATCGCGGCATGCCTGGCGGTCGCGCCGCCCGGGCCGGGGATCTGCCAGATCTGCTTCGCCGGGACGACAGTGCGTTCGCCGACGTGCCCGACCTGCCGCGACGTAGCCCGCCAGCTCGGCCACGGCCTCGTGCCGGCGACGCCGATCTCTCTCGTCACGAAGGACAACGGCCTCTACCGCGCATTGCGGCAGTACAAGTCCGGGGAGCCCTCGGTCGCGCGCAACCAGGCACGGGCTCTCAGCGCCCTGCTGGCGCTGGTCCTGCGCCGGCACTTCCCCTGCGTGGCGCCGGAGGGCGTGGACATGGTGCTCGTCGTGCCCTCGCAGGAGCCCAACCGGCCGCCGCCCCACCCATTGCTCCCGGTGCTCGACGGGGTCCCCGACCTCCCGCCGGCCTCCCCCATGCTGCGCGCCGGGCCGGGGACGCTGGGGCACCGTTCGGCAACGGCCGAGGGCTACCAGTGCGAGGAACCGGTCCAGGGCCGGCGGGTGCTGCTCGTCGACGACACGTACACGACCGGCGCGCACGTCCAGTCGGCCGCCCGTGCGCTGCTCGACGCCGGTGCGGCAGCCGTCCGTCCGCTCGTGATCGGGCGCTACGTGCAGCCCAACTGGCCGGGCTCGGAGTCCATCATGGCCTGGGCGAACCGGCACCGCTGGAGCGCCGAGGTGTGCGTGCACTGCACCCCGGCCTGAGCGAGCGCCACCGGCCGGCGCAAGAGCTCAGCCGGGCCCTCGAGGGGTGTCCGGTCGTGCGACCTTGCCCCACACGTCGGCGTAGTCGACGCCCGGCCGGTTGGGGACGAACGGGGCCGCCAACTGCGCCCGGCGGAACATCACCACGAGACGGCGCCGCAGCTGCTCGGTCAGGCCCTCGCGGTGGACCATCTGGACGAAGTCGCAGTCGTCGACGACGCGCAGCGGGCGGGGCACGTTCGTCCCGGCGCGGCGCAGGACGATCCGGGCGTCCCCCAGGAGATGGAGCCGGTCCGAGGGCTCGGGCGGCTCGGGGCGCAGGGCCCGCACCCCCGGCGGCGGTCCGGTCAGTCCCCATTCGGCGAGCAACACCGCCGGCTGGACGTCCACCTCGAGGACCGATCGCTTGAAGCGCCCTACTGGCTGGGTCCTTCGCGGCACCGTGATCTCGGTCCGCTGCTCCGGCGGCGCGGCGGCCACCAGACGGGGTGCCTCTGCCCGGCAGCGGTCGGCGACGTGGAGCATGGTGTCGCGCCAGGCGAGGAAGTGCTCCATGACCTCCGGCGGCAGGCCGGGGCGCTGTTGACGGCGCTTCCCGCCCGGTGCCTCCACCCAGTCGAGCCCGAGGTAGCCGGTCCCCCCGCCGGTCACCGACATCGCTGCCCTCCGCTAACCGACCACCGGTGCTCGATCCCGGACGGCTTCCCGGACCGCTCGGTGGTTGCCAATTGCACGAACTGGTGCCGGCCCCCCGGGGGGATGGGGATGGGGGAGGGGGGCCAGCACCGCACGAACCGCTTGATCGGCCTGCCACGCACGAGGCGTGGCCGCCGAGCGGCCCGTGACTCTCGCCCGGACGTGCGGGGCGGCATGGCCGGCACCGGGGTCACGGGCAAGAAACCGTCTGTTCACCGGCGATGACGCCGGCACCGGAGTCCTGCCGCTCATGAGCGAGTCGCGCGCTTCCTCGCGCACGAAGAGAATGGGCGCGCCGACCAACCCGTCGCCCGGCGCCGCGTCGTCGCGGCACGCTGAGCAGGACTGACGATCCACGTGCCCATTCCCCCCGTCTCACTGAACGTCATCCGGTGATCCCGTAGTTCTACCACGGCCGACGCGCGGGCAAAAGCCCACGCGCCAATTCTTCCTGCTCGTCCTGGACGCTCACGGTACGGGCGCCACCCCGGTGCCCGCTGCGGACGCCCCACAGGCGGCGGCCCATCGCGTGAGGTGCGGGGCGGCGTCGCGCAGCTGCTCGGTGCACCCGGCGGCCACGTAGCCCGCCAGCAGGCGGACCGCACCCCCGACGAGCACGCTCAGCGAGCCGACCGGCGGCCCGGGAGGGGGCGGTCCGGCCGGGGGCAGGCCGACGCCGGCGCGGAACCGGTCGACCGCCACGTCGAACCGCTCGACCCCCGCTGGGCCGAGGCGCGGCACCTCCAGGAGCGCCAACCGGGCGAACGGGGGGTTGTCAGCGAGGATGGCGAGCACGGTGTCGATCGCCACCTCCATTCGTTCGGGCAGCAGGCCGTCCCCGCGCCGGAAGGCGATCGCGCCGTGGTGGCAGAGGAGCCCGGCGCCCACGTCGAACGCGTGCAGCAGGCAGTCGTCCTTGGTCCGGAACGCCGCGTAGAACGCCTTGGTCGACGTGCCGGCGACGGCGCACACGCCCGCCACGCGGGTGCCCGGGAACCCGCGCTCGGCCACCTCGGCCACGAAGGCGTCGAGCAGCCGGACCCGCTGATAGGCGGAGACCTCGTCCAAGGGGAAGCCGTGCCGCCCGCGGGGGACGCCGCGCCGCGAAGGGTCGCCCCACTGGCTGCCCGGCAGCCGGACCCGGGACCGGGGCGCGCCGGCCACGCCGGCGCTCGTCCCGCCGGCGATCGCCGTCGGGCCCCCTCCGCTGGGCATCGCCGCCCCTCCCTCGCGACCGTTGTGCAACCTGAGGGCAACATCGAACCAATTCGGGGGCGCCGCGTCAAGAGGAGGCAGCAGAAGGGGCGGTGCCGGACACCTCGTCCGCGGGTCGTTCCCCCTCTGATCGGTCCGCCTCTGATCGGTCCGCCTCGTGCCGGTCCGCCTCGTGCCGGTCCGCCGCCTCGATCTCCTCGCGGGAGATCCCCAGGAGGAAGAGGATCGCGTCGAGGTACGGGACCGTCAGAGCGGCGTCCGCGGCGTCACGTACCAGCGGCTTGGCGTTGAAGGCGATGCCGAGACCCGCCGCCGCCAGCATGTCGAGGTCGTTGGCCCCGTCGCCGACCGCCACCGTCTGCGCCAGCGGGACGCCTGCCGCCGCGGCGAACCGCCGAAGGGCGCCGGCCTTCCCCGCCCGGTCGACCACCGGGCCGAGCACTCGGCCGGTGAGGCGCCCGTCGACCACCTCGAGCCGGTTGGCCGCCACGTAGTCGATCCCCAGCTCGGCGGCCAGCGGCTCGATCACCTGGGCGAACCCCCCGCTCACGACCGCAGTCACGTACCCCAGGCGGCGCAACGTGCGCACGAGGGTGCGAGCCCCCGGTGCGAGCAGCAGCTCGTCGCGCAGGGCGCGCAGCTCGCCCTCGGCCATCCCTGCCAGCAGGGCCAGGCGCTGCGCCAGTGCACTGCCGAAGTCGAGCTCCCCGGCCATCGCCGCCGCCGTCACGGCGGCCACCTCGTCGGCGCACCCGGCCCGGGCGGCCAGCAGGTCGATCACCTCACCCTGGAGGAGAGTGGAGTCGGCGTCCAGGACGATCAGGTGCTTGGCCCGGCGGTGCAGCCCGGCTCGCTGGACGGCCACATCCACCTCGAGGCGTGCCGCCTCGGCCGCCAGCCGGCGCCGCAACTGCACGGGGTCGGCGCCCGCGACCTCCAGCTCGTAGCTGGTGACCGGGTAGGTGGCGAGCCGGACGATCCGCTGGACGTTGCCGCCGCACGCCGCGACGTGGGCGAAGACGGCCGCCAGGGCACCGGACCCGAGTCGCGGCGCGAGCACCGTGACGAGGTAGCGGTCGCCGCCGGGCGTGACCCCTCGGGTGCTCATGGGCGCCACGGCCACATGGAGCCCGGGAAGCGCCTCGGCCGCCGCACCGCGTACCCGGTCGACGTCGGCCTCGAGCCCCCCGATCTCGACGCACAGGAACAGCTGCCCGTGCACCTCCACCTGCTCGACGTCGAGGACCGGGAGCCCGACCGGGGCCAGCGCGCGGAACAGCCGGGCGGCGATGCCCGGTCCGTCGAGACCGGTGACCGTCACGAGGAGCGAGGCGTCCATTCGGTGTCAACCGTATTGGTCGCGATGGGGGGCGGCCGCACGGGCCAGCCGCAGAGCGGCCGCCACGGCCGCGACCGGGTCGTCGGCCGTCACCATCGCCCGGTCGCGGGTGCCGTCGGGTCGCACGAGCCCCCAGGAACCCACCCCGACGACCGGGCGGCCGAGCTTCAGGGCGAGCGCGATCTCCGAGAGCGTGCCGTGCTCCCCGCCCAGGGCCACGAGGGCATCGGCGGCCCGCACCACCAGCCCGTTGCGCAGCTCGCCGAGGCCGGTCGCCACGGGTACGGTCACCCACGGGTTGGCGGCGCGCCGATCGGTGCCCGGCAGCAGCCCCACGGTGGTGCCGCCGGCCGCGACCGCGCCCCGGCAGGCGGCAGCCATGACCCCGCCGAGGCCGCCGCACACGAGGAGAGCACCGGACTCGGCGACCGCCCGGCCGGCCGCCTCGGCGACCGCCTCCAAGTCCGGCGCCAGGTCGCCTCCCGACCCCACGACCGCGAGGACCGGGCGGCCGGCCGCCGGCCGCACCGCCGGGGGCACGGCTCCCGGGGGCACGGTCACCGGAGGTGAGGTCCCCGGGGCACGGTCACCTGCCGTCGTGCCGGTCGACGCCCACCCACCCCTCGTCGGGGGTCCAGCGCCGCACGACGCGCGCCGGCACCCCGGCGACGACACAGTGGTCCGGCACCTCGCCACGGACCACCGCGCCGGCGGCCACCACGACGTTGCGACCGAGGGACGCGCCGGGGAGCACCACGGCGTGGGCACCGAGCCAGCTGCCGGCGCCGATCCGCACGGCGGCGTCCACCGGCCACTGGGTGCCGACCGGCTGGTCGGGATCGGTGTAGGAGTGGTTCTGGTCGGTGATGTACACGTACGGGCCGGTCTGCACGTCGTCGCCGATGTCGATCGACCAGTGCCCGACGATGTGGCTGCCCCTCCCGATCACGCACCGATCGCCGATCCGCACGACCGGGTCGGAGAGCATCGCCTGCCCGGGGGCCATGCCCGCCGTCAAGCACACGTAGGGCCCGACCATCGTCTGGGCGCCCACGTGGATGAAGCGCTCGTTGTACACCGTGCCTTGCGGAAAGACGAGGAGGCTCCCCGCACCGAAGCGCCCGAACCGCCGGCCCCAGGGATCGTCGGGACCCACGGCACCCAGCTCCGCCGCGGCCTCGCGGGCCCAGTGCAAGGCGGAACCGGCGGCCCGGCGGACGGGGCGAGGCAGGGAACGGGCCCAGTGCACGGACGGGACGCTACTGCGGCCATCGCGAAGGCCCCCCGGGGGCCTCGCTGGTTAGGGTGTCCGTCGTGCCGCCGACCGCGGAGCCGGATCCCGGCGCTCCTCAGCGCGACCGCCCCGGCGGGCCCCGCCACGCTCGGCCGCACGATCCGGACCGGCGCACGATCGACCGCCGGACCTTCCTGCTGGGAGGAGTGGGGGCGGCAGGCCTGGCTGGGCTGGGATTCGCCGTCGCCGAGGCCACGTCGTCGGGTTCCCCCCCGAGGCGGCCACGGGTGACGTCGCTGCGGCCCCGTCGACCGGAGCCGGCGGTGACGACCAAGAAGTTGGCGAGCGGCGTGGAGGTCCCGGTGGCCCGGTGGCTCGTCGAGGAGAACGCGAAGCCCGGCACACTGAACTGGGTGGTGACGGGAAAGCAGGTGCCGCACGCCATCGAGGGCTTCGCCAGTCAGGTG
Organism: Acidimicrobiaceae bacterium; assembly: GCA_027306585.1. Lineage (GTDB taxonomy): Bacteria > Actinomycetota > Acidimicrobiia > Acidimicrobiales > RAAP-2 > DAHUZJ01. The sequence goes on from DAHUZJ010000077.1 coordinate 7,773, forward strand.
AGCGCCGTGGCCGGCGACGAGGTCACCCTCTTCGTCAACACCTCCGCCAGATCGGTCTCGGCCCAGGTGTTCCGGATGGGCTTCTACAAGGGCCTCGGCGGGCGGCTGGTGACGACCACGGGCACGGTCGCCGGGCAGCAGCAGCCGCCCTCCACGGTGACACCGACGGTCAACACCGTGTCGTGCCCTTGGTCGCCCACCCTCACCCTGCAGGTGACGACGACATGGCCCCCCGGCTGTTACCTCATCAAGCTCCGGGGCACAGGCGGCCAGCAGCAGTACGTCCCGCTCACCGTGCGCGACGACACCAGCACGGCGGCCTACGTCCTGCAGAACAGCGTGACGACCTGGCAGGCCTACAACCGCTGGGGCGGCTACTCGCTGTACTACGGCGCCACGCCCGGCGGTGGCGCGTCCTTCGCGAACCGTGCCCGGATCGTCTCCTTCGACCGGCCGTACCCCCAGACATGGGCGCAGGGCTCGGCCGACTTCTTCGGCAACGAGTTCCCCGTCCTGTACCAGCTCGAGAGCCTGGGCTGCGACCTCACGTACTGGACCGACGTCGACCTCCACGCCCGGCCGCAGTTGCTGGCCCGGCACAAGTGCCTGTTCAGCCTGGGCCACGACGAGTACTGGTCGAAGCCGATGCGGGACGCAGCCGTGGCGGCCGTCGCCAACGGGACCAACCTCGCCTTCCTCGGCGCCAACGCCTGCTACCGCCAGATCCGGCTCCAACCGTCCTCGGTCGGCCCCAACCGGCTCGAGGTCTGCTACAAGGACGCCGCAGCCGATCCCATGCGAGGAGTGGACACAACAGTGGTGACCGGGCCGAGCTGGGACTCACCCCCCACCAGCTGGCCCGAGTGCGAGCTCATCGGCGACATGTACCAGTCGATCGGTGCCAACGACGACCTGGTCGTCACCGACGCCTCGGCGTGGTTCTTCGACGGGTGCGGGTTCACCGACGGCCAGCACCTGCCCAGCGTCGTCCAGGGCGAGTACGACCGCTACGTGCCCTCGCTCCCGGGGCCCCGCAACCTGGACGTCTTCGCCCATTCGCCCGTCGCCGGCCAGGCAGACTGGTCCGACATCACGTACTACACGTCACCCGCCGGCGGGGGGGTCTTGGCGACCGGGATGGCCTCCTTCGTGAACAAGCTGTCCAACACGACGGCGTTCCCGTGGAACATCGTCCCGAAGGCGATCCCGGGGGTGACGACACCACTGCTCCGGGCGATGGAGAACCTCTACGGCGCCGTCGGCTTCGGTCCGGCGGCGACCAGGGAGAAGTCCACCGGCAACTGGACGTCGATCTACACCGGCTCAGCGACGACAGCCGGCTCGCCCCCTGCGCCCCCCTCGGCCTGAGCTCCATGTCAGGCGCCGGAGAGGACCGGCCGGCCGGAGCGTTCCCCGCCCGCGTGCCCGCGCACGCGGGCGGTCGCCTACCATCCCCCCTCCGTGAGCGTCCACGACGGAGGATTGGCTGCCATGCACCCCACTTCGGACCCCGCCGCGCCCGGCGTCACGGGATCGGCCCGGCCCGCCGGCGGCGGTCGCCGGCGATCCTCACGGCCGCGGCGCTGGCTCGCCGCTGCCACCGTCGTGGCCACGGGCGGCATCCTGCTCGCCGCGTGCTCGTCGGGACCGACCCAACAGGACGCCTCGGCCAGCAACGGCCAGGGCACGAGCACCACGGCCACCACGGCCACCACGGCCGCTGCGGCCGTCTGCCCGCTCACCGGCGCCCCGGTCCCGGGTGGGGGTCCGGTGCCGAACCGTTCGCCACTCGCCTTCAAGGTCGACAACTACCCGACAGCGCGGCCGCAGAGCGGGCTCAACAAGGCCGACATCGTCTTCGAGGAGCCCGTCGAAGGCGGCATCACCCGCTACGTGGCCATCTTCCAGTGCCAGGGGGCGACAATGGTGGGGCCGGTGCGCTCGGCCCGCAACATCGACATCGGCATCCTCGGGCAGTTCGGCCATCCGCTGATCGTCCACGTCGGCGGGATCAACCCGGTCATCGCCAACATCGACAACTCGCCGCTCGTCAACTTCGACCTGGGCGTGCACACATCGGTCATCACGCACGTCCCGGGCCGGGTCGCTCCCTACGACACGTACACGTCGACGACAGCCGTGTGGCACGCGGCCAAGACAAAGACGACAGTGCCGCAGCCGGTCTTCTCCTACTCGGCGGCCCCCGCACAGGGAACACCGGCAAGCGCGATCTCGATCCCGTTCTCCACGTACTCCGAGGTCCACTGGCACTACGACAGCGCCGGCCACGAGTACCTGCGCTCCTTCGGCACAACGCCCGACGTGCTCAGCACAGGCGCCCAGAACAGCGCGGCCAACGTGGTCGTGCAGTTCGTCCACGTGTTCTACGGCCCGTGGCTGGAGAACAGCACAGGCGGGCTCGAGGTCCAGGCCAACCTCTACACAAACGCCAGCGGGCAGGCCCTCGTGTTCCGCAACGGCGTCGAGGTCAAGGGCCAGTGGTCGCGCTCGTCGCTCGGGCAGCCGACGAAGTTCACCACCGCGAGCGGCTCGACGATCGACCTGCAGCCCGGCGTCACCTGGGTGGAGCTGGTGCCCAGCACCATCCCGGTCACCGTCACACCGGCGGGCTGATCCGGGCCGGGACCCGCCGGCGCGGGTGAGTCGCTGGCCGTCACTCCAGGGTGATCGGCTGGTCGTCCAGGTCGGCCACCTCGTCCTTGGGCGCCAGCTGCTGGCGCACCCGGTCGTCGATCTCGGCCATCAACTGGGGGTTCTCCCGGAGGAACGTCTTCACGTTCTCCCGGCCCTGGCCCAGCTGCTCGCCCTCGTAGGTGAACCACGCACCGGACTTCTTCACCAGCCCGAGGTCGACGGCCACGTCGAGCAGCGAGCCCTCCCGGCTGATGCCGACGCCGTACATGATGTCGAACTCGGCCTGCTGGAACGGTCGCGAGCACTTGTTCTTCACGACCTTGACCCGGGTGCGGTTGCCGACGATCTCGGCGCCGTCCTTGATCGACTCGATCCGGCGGATGTCGAGCCGGACCGAGGCGTAGAACTTGAGGGCCCGGCCCCCCGGGGTCGTCTCGGGCGAACCGTAGATGACGCCGATCTTCTCCCGCAGCTGGTTGATGAAGACGGCGATGGTGTTCGACTTGCTGATCGTGCCGGTCAGCTTGCGCAGGGCCTGCGACATGAGGCGGGCCTGGAGGCCCACGTGGCTGTCGCCCATCTCGCCCTCGATCTCGGCCCGGGGGGTCAGCGCCGCCACCGAGTCGATCACGATCACGTCGAGCGCGCCGGAGCGGATCAGCATGTCGGCGATCTCGAGGGCCTGCTCGCCCGTGTCGGGCTGGGAGATCAGGAGGTCGTCGACGTTCACCCCGATGGCCCGGGCGTAGGCCGGGTCCATGGCGTGCTCGGCGTCGATGTACGCGCAGATCCCACCGTTGCGCTGGGCCTCGGCCACGCAGTGCATCGCCAAGGTGGACTTCCCCGACGACTCGGGGCCGAAGATCTCGACGATCCGCCCGCGGGGCAGGCCGCCGATCCCGAGGGCCAGGTCGAGTGAGAGGGCGCCCGTCGGGATGGCCTCGATCCCCAAGTCCACGTTGTCGCCCATCCGCATGACCGAGCCCTTGCCGAACTGCTTCTCGATCTGGCTGAGCGCCATGTCCAGCGCCTTGTCGCGGTCCTCTGCCATCTGCTGTCCGTCTCCTCTGTGTGTGCGCTCGGCTGCCGATCGGGACGTTACGGGTGGGGTGTGCCACTCCCCCGGCGGGCGGGACCGATGCTACCGGCGAACGCGTGTTCGCTGTGGGATGGGCGCCGTCCCCGCCGTCACCCCCGAACGGTCGCCAACGCCAGGGTGGCGTACCGCGAGCCTGCCGCCCCCGGGGTCGACGCCACCAGCCGCACCTCCCCCACCGTCCACGACGCCCGGACGTCCTCTCCGGCGAGCGACCTCGGGACGGGGCGCCCGCCCCGTCCCCGGGCCAGGGTGAGGTGCCCGGCGAACGGCCGCTCTTCGATGTGGCTCCCGGCGCCGGCCAGCGCTGCCCGGACGTCGGCCGCCAGGTCGTCGAGGCCGCCGACGGGGACGCACAGGACGGACCGGCTGAGGACGGTCACGGCAGGGCCGACGGTCGCCTCGGGGGGTGCCGCGGCGCGGGCCGTGACGGCGGAGAGGGCGGCAGCCACCTCCTCCACCGCGTCCTCGGTCACCTCGCCCAGGAAGGCGAGCGTCACGTGCCACTGCTCGGCGCCCGTCCACCGGACGCCCGGGACCGACGGTCGCCGGAGGCCCGTCAGGACGTCGACGACCTCGTCCGACGGCCAGACCCCGGCGAAGAGGCGCACGGCCCCGTTGTACCGGTTCCGCCCGGCCCGAGGTGCGCCATGGCCGGGGAGCGACCGAAGCCGTTACCGTCGGTGGCGATGGCACTGCCGGCGGGCACACGGGGCACGGGGGACCGAGGCCTGCCCGAGGTCGAGGCCGTGCGGGGGGACATCACCACCCTCGAGGTCGACGCCATCGTCAACGCCGCCAACCCCGCCCTCGCCCCCGGCGGCGGGGTGTGCGGCGCCATCTTCCGCGCCGCCGGCTCCCTCCGGCTCCAAGCGGCCTGCGCACCACTGGGCGGCTGCGAGCCGGGCGACGCCAAGGCGACGCCGGGCTTCGCCCTTCCTGCACGTTGGATCGTCCACACGGTCGGCCCGGTCTGGCGCGGCGGGGCGCAGGACGAGGACGCCGTGCTCGCGTCCTGCTACCGCCGCTCCGTCCAAGTGGCCGGCGCCCTCGGCGCCCGGTCGATCGCCTTCCCCGCCATCTCCACCGGCATCTACGGCTTTCCCCCCGACCGGGCCGCCGAGATCGCCGTGCGGACGGTCGCCGAGGCGCCGGCGCTCGTGCGAAAGATCCTCCTGGTGGCGTTCGACCAGGCGACGATGGCACGGTACCGGCGGCTGCTGGCGCCGAGGCCCGACGGGCGGGGAGCGGCGGCCACCGGTACACCCCAGGAGTAGAACGGCTGCGGCAGCGACACCCGGGCACCCCACCGTCCCGGCCCTTGCCGCCGCACTCGCGCTCCGCCCGCGCCCCGCTCGGGCGACTGCCGGCGCCCCGTCGACCACCCGGCGGCCGGATGGGCCCGGGTGTGGAAGGAGGAGGCAGGCGATGGTCACAGGTGACGAGGCGCTCCGGGCTCGGGCAGGCCGGTCGGCGCCGGACGGGTCAGGGGGCGTTCCCGGCGAGCTCGTCTGCCGCCGGCTCGTCCTGGTCGACGCCGGGGGGACACCCCGGCTCGTGGCCGAGGTGGCGGGCGACACGGTCGAGCTGCGGTTGCAGGTCCCGGGGACGCCCCCCGGGCGCCGGGCGGCCGTGGTCCTGCACGCCAGCCGGTCGCCGGCGCCACTCCTCGGCCTCCAGCTGTGGGCCGATGGCGACGTGGTGGCCGAGCTCGACGCCTGGCCCGGCGACGACGGGCGATGGCACCCGAGCCTCCACCTCCCCGGCGGGTGCTGACGGGGAGGTGCTACTTCTCCGTCTGTAGACGGTTGAGTAGCCTGGCGCCAGCGTGAGCCTCATGGCCGTGGGGGAGCTCCAGCAGCGGCTCGGCGACAACCTGCGCCGGGAGCGGACGGCGCGGGGCCTCAGCCAGGAGGCGTTCGCCGACATCCTGGGCGTCCACCGGACCTACATGGGCGGCCTCGAGCGAGGCGAGCGCAACGTCACGCTCCAGACCATCGAGCGCCTGGCCGAGCGCCTCGGGGTGGACCCGGCCAGCCTGCTGGCAGGGGACTGACCGGGGGGCTCCCGGGGGCTCCGGTTCCGGCCGGAGGTCAGCCGATCGCGAACCGCGCCGGCTCCACCGACAGCAGGGTGCGGCGGAGCAGGTCGAGCGCCGAGATGGCCGAGAACTGCCGGACCCGCGGGCGGTCTCCCGGCAGCCGCAGCTCACGGGTGATCGTGGCGTGGCCGGGCAGCGCCAGCCCGACGAACACGGTCCCCGGCGGTCGCCCCTCTTGCTCCTCGGGGCCGGCCACGCCGGTGATGCCGATCGCCACGTCGCTTCCGAGGACCCGGCGGGCGCCCTCGGCCATGGCGGCGGCGGCGGCCTCCGTCACCACGGGGCCGCGGGGGACCCCGAGGATGGCGTTCTTGACCGACGTGTCGTAGGCCACGATGCCCCCGCGGAACCACCGGCTGGCTCCCGGCACGTCGACCAGCCGTGAGGCGATGATCCCGCCGGTGAGCGACTCGGCCACGGCCAGCGTGAGCCCCCGTTGGCCCAGGATGGTGGCCACGGCTTGCTCCATCGACTCCTCGTCGACGCCGAACACGATGTCGCCGAGCCGTTGGGCCAACACGGCCCGGACCTCCCGGTCCTCCTCGTCGAGCAGGTCGGTCGCCTGCGCGACGGTCGCGGCCCTTGCCGTGAGCCGCACCTTGATGCCCTCGATGCCGCTGGCCAGGAAGGCGATGGTGACCGCGCGGTCACGCCCGGCAGCGGCGTCCAGGGCGTCGATGCGCCCTTGCAGCGTCTCCGCCAGCGCCGACTCCGACGTCCCCCAGGTCCGCAGGACCCGGCTCAAGATGACGGCCTCCTCGCCGGCCTCAGCCATCCGCCGACGCAGGTCCGGCAGGATCCCGCGCTCGAACATCTCCATCATCTCGTGGGGCACGCCGGGCACGGCATAGACGACCTGGTCCCCGACCGGGCAGATGAGCCCCGGCGCCGTGCCCCGCACCTGCTCGATGACCGAGGCGCCCTCGGGAACGTCGGCCTGACGAAGGTTGATCTGCGCCATCTCCCGTCCCCGGGCGGCGAAGAACCCCTCGATGCGAGCTACGACCTCCGGGTCGCGTCGCAGGGGGACGTGCAGCACTTCGGCGATCGCTTCCCGGGTGATGTCGTCCTGCGTCGGGCCGAGCCCGCCGCACATGATGACGCCGTCCGACCTGGACAGTGCGGTGCGCAGGGCGAGCACGATGCGGTCCCGGTTGTCCCCGACCGCCTGGTGGAAGTAGGAGTCGACACCGGCCGCCGCCAAGTGCTCGCCGAGCCACCGCCCGTTCGTGTCGGCGATCTGGCCGAGGAGCAACTCGGTGCCCACGGCCACCACTTCCGCCCTCATGCCGCCCTCCCGTCCGGTTCAGGCGGCCGCCCGGCGGAACGCCCGGCGGCCGTCGACGAAGTACTGCCACCCGGTGAACACGGTGATCGCCGCGGCGACCCACACCGCCGCCAGCTGGAGGGTGTGCGCCCCCGCCAGCGGTGGCACCAGACAGGTGGCGATCGCCAGGTCCTGCACCCACGTCTTCGCCTTGGCCGACGTCCGGGCCGGGATGGAGACACCCCGCCGCCCGACCCAGGAGCGATAGGCGCTCATGGCGACCTCGCGGGCGCCGATCAGCAGCACCGGGGCCCACGGCAGATGGCCACCGGCGGCCAGGGCGAAGAAGGCGCCCAGCACGACCGCCTTGTCCGCCAGCGGGTCGAGGAACGCCCCCGACCGGGTCGTACCCTGGCGACGGGCCACCCAGCCGTCCACGCCGTCGCTCCCCGCCACGGCCACCCCGACGGCGACCGTCCACCAGTTGGGCCCCCAGGCGAGGATCATGCCCACGAAGACCGGCGTCGCCAGCAGTCTGGCGAGGGTGAGGGCGTTGGCCGGCGTCGCCAGCGCCGAGGGGCCGAACGTCGGACCGGCGGCCTCGGTCACTGCGCCACCGCCGCCGGGAGCTGGGTCGCCGGCGCCAGGGTCGCGGGCACGCCCACGAGGTCGACCCCCGAGGAGGCGACGAGCGTCACGTCGACCAGCGCGCCCACCGGCAGCTCCGTCGGCACCCGGACGACACCGTCGATCTCCGGTGCCTCGTGCGCGCTGCGGGCGACCCCCGGCGCGTCCACGAGGACCTGGCGCACCGCGCCGACCAGGTCGTCGCGTCGCCGGGCCGTCACAGCGTCCTGCAGCTCGGCGCACTCGCGCAGGCGCTCGAGCGCGAGGCCGGCGGGCACCTGGTCGGGCAACCCGGCGGCAAAGGTGCCCTCTTCCGGGGAGAAGGGGAAGAAGCCGGCCCAGTCGAGTGTCGCCTCGCGCAGGAAGTCGAGCAAGGCGTCGTGGTCCTCCTCGGTCTCACCGGGATAGCCGAGGATGAACGACGACCGGAACGTGGCGGCCGGCTCGGCGCGGCGGATCCGATCGATCCGCTCGAGGAACCGCTCCCCATCGCCCCAACGGCGCATGCGCACGAGGTGCGGACGGGCGACGTGCTGTAGCGAGAGGTCGAAGTACGGCACGCCCGTCGCCAGGATGGCGTCGACCAGCTCGTCGGTGAGGCCCGACGGGTAGAGGTAGAGCAGCCGGACACGTGGCACCAGCGCCGTCACGGCGCGGGTCGCGGCCACGATGGGCGCGGACCGGTCCCCGGCACGGCCGGCGTACGGGCGCGGACGCGTCCGGTCCTTGCCGTAGGAGGCCAGGTCCTGGGCCACGAGCACCACCTCGCGCACCGGCACGGATCCGTCGGTCGGCTCGGCCAGGTGCCGGACCTCCCCCAGGACGTCGGCCATGGTCCGGGAGCGTTGGGCCCCCCGGAACGACGGGATGGCACAGAAGCCGCAGTGGCGGTCGCACCCCTCGGCGACCTTGACGTAGGCCCACGGGGCCCCGGCCGCAGGGCGCGGCAGCTCGAGGAGGTCGAAGCCCTCGGCGACGCCGGGAACGTCGGCGGCGCCGCGACGGCGAACGGCCGGGGGCTCGGCCCCGGGACCCCTACGGGGCCCGAGCGCCACCGCCTGGGGAAGGGAGGACCGTTCGACGGCAGGGCCGACGGCAGGGCCGACGGCGAGGGGCTGGCCGAAGCCGGCCACGAGGTCGACCTCGGGCAGGGCAGCTGCCAGCTCGTCGCCGTAGCGTTCCGCCATGCACCCCGTCACCACCAGCCGGGCACCGGTGCGGCGCGCGTCGGCCAGGTCGAGGATGGCGTCCACGGACTCCTGCCGTGCCGCCTCGATGAAGGCGCACGTGTTCACGACGACGAGATCGGCCTCCTCGGGGCGCTCGGCCGGCCGGTAGCCGTCGCGGGCCAGCATCCCGGCGAGCTTGTCCGAGTCCACTTGGTTCTTCGGACACCCCAGGGTCTGCAGCCAGTAGCGGCTGGTGCCCATGCGCTCCCTTCCTCGTCGCTCGCCATCGTGACCCGCCACAGCCGATGCACCCCCGCCGGCACGGTCGAACAACCGCGCCCGACACCGGCGCGCCGCCGGCCGGCCTCCAGCCGGCCGGCTGGCCCCGCCCCGTGGTCAATGGCCCATGGCGGCCAGCTGCCGTCGCCGCCCGCGCACGGTGACGATCTGCGGAGAGGGAGGGATTTGAACCCTCGGACCGGGTTCCCCCAGTCAACTCATTAGCAGTGAGTCCGATTCGGCCGCTCTCGCACCTCTCCCGGCGACGTCGGTCCACCCCGGGCGAACGGTGCCGGCACCGCACCACCACGCGCTCGAGCGGGACGAACCTCCGCCGCCCTCACGGTACCCGATCCTCGGGCCGAACGGCCCACGCCGAGACTCGCGCCGGCCCCCGCGCCGGACCGGTTGGCGCGGCACGGCACTGCACGGCACTGGGGTCAGGCGGCGGTCGTCTCCCGGGCGAGCGCGTCGGCCAACGAGGCCATCAGCCCGCGGTCGCGCTCGTAGGTCAGCTGCTCGACGGCGTCGAGCGGCGGCAGCCAGCGCAGCTCGTCGACCTCACCGTTGGGCGAGAACTCACCGCCCTCCACGTGCATCAGCCAGTAGGCCACCACCTTGGGGCGGTCCTTGCGGTCGATGTACTCGGTGTGCCCGACGAAGCGACCGAGCCGGCACCGCAGGCCGGTCTCCTCGTAGACCTCGCGTCGAGCGCAGTCCTCGAACGACTCGTCGGGCTCCAGCTTGCCCTTGGGGAACGTCCAGTCGAAGCGGTGGGGGCGGTGGACGATCGCCACCTGTACGGCGCCATCGGCGGCGTGCCCGACCACGATGCCACCGGATGCCCGCACGAGGGCAGCTGGCCGTTCCGGCGCCGCGGTCGTGCCGTGGTCCATGCTGGGCAGGCTACCGGCAAGGAGCCACCGATCGGGGCATCCCCGTCTCAGGTTGGCCGCCTCCCCGGGACGACGGTGGTGCGACCCGGGTAGCTTTGAGAGGTGGACGCCGGTCCCAGGGTGGCTGACAGCAATGGTGACGACGCGGCGGTCGCCGAACAGGCGCCGAATGCCGAGGAAGGTGGCGCTGCCCGCGCGCCCGACGGCGACGGCACCGGCACCGGCACCGGCACCGGCACGGAAGCGTCGCCGGTCGAGGTGGAGTGGCAGTTCGATGCCGTCGACCTGCGGCCGGTGGAGCGCTGGCTCGCCGAGCTGCCGGAGCGGGCCGGCGGGTGGCCCGAGCTGCCGATGCTCACGGCACGCGCCAAGTCGCCTCGGCGACTGGTGGACCGCTATGTGGACACCGAGGACTGGCGGCTGGCACGCGCCGGGTTCGTGTTGCGCACCCGGCGCCGGGGCCGTCAGGAAGAGGCGACGCTCAAGGACGCCGGGTCCAAGAGCGAGGACGGCCTGCGGCGGCGCTTGGAGGTGACCGAGGCCCTGCCGGCCGGCGGTCTCGCCGCGCTCGGCACCGAAGGGGCAGTGGGCCGGCGGGTGGCGGCGGTCGCCGGTGGCCGACCGCTCCGTCAGGTGCTCGAGATCCGCACCCGGCGTCATCCCTTCTCGCTGCGGGCGGCCGAGGAGGAGGTCGCCGAGCTCGCCATCGACGACACGCTGATCGCCCTCGGCCCGGGGAAGCCGCCGGTCACCTTGCGCCGCGTGGAGGTGGAGGTGGCCCCCGAGTGGGCCGACCGGTTGGCGCCGCTCGTCGCCGAGCTGCGAGCCGCCGCCGGGCTGACGCCCGCCGCCCGATCCAAATTCGAGACGGGCCTCCTCGCCGCGGGCCTCGCCGTTCCCGCCCTGCCGGACCTCGGACCGACCGACGTGCGGCGCAACGCCACGGTGGGCGATCTGGCCTTTGCCGTGCTCCGGCGTCAGCTCACCGAGCTGCTGGCCCACGAGCCCGGAACGCGCCTCGGGGAGGACCCCGAGGAGCTCCATGACATGCGGGTGGCGACCCGGCGCCTTCGCGCGGCCATGGACCTGTTCGCCGACGCCCTCCCGGCCGGCGCCGGCGCATTGCGCGAGGAGCTGCGGTGGATCGCCGGTGCGCTGGGGGCGGTCCGGGATCTGGACGTCCAGCTGGGGCGCGTGGAGGAGCTGGAGCGCTGGCTACCGCCGATGGGTGGTGGGGGCGAGGCGGCGGGGGGACCGGCGCAGCCAGGCGGTGGCGAGGCGCAGCCAGGCGGTGGCGAGGCGCAGCCAGGCGGTGGCGAGGCGCAGCCGGGCGAACTGGGCGACCTGCGCGCCCTCTTGCGCCGCGAGCGCGAGGCCGCCCGGACTGCGCTCTTGGGGGCGCTCGACTCCGAGCGATGGGAGCGCGTGACCGCTGACCTGACCGCGCTCGCTGTGGCAGGACCGGATCCCGGCCTGACGGCGGCGGGCCGCCCCGCTGCCGTCGTCACGGGAGAGCTCATCCTCGACCGCCACCGACGCGCCCTCCGCGCCGCCAAGAAGGCCCAGCGCAGCGGGCAGGCGGCCGACTTCCACCGCCTGCGCATCCGGTGCAAGCGCCTCCGGTACTCGGTCGAGTTCACCGTGACCCTCTACGGGAAGCCGGCGCGACAGTTCGCGCGCAAGCTGGCCGCCCTCCAGGACGCCCTCGGCGAGCTGCAGGACGACGTGGTCGCCCAGGGCCGCCTCCACGACCTGGCGGTGGGGGCGACGGGCCGCGCGGGCGCGAGGGGTGCCATCGACTCGATGGCCGCCCTCGCTCCCGCGATCGACGATGGCGGACCCGGGCCCGGACCGTTGGCGCCCGAGACCCTCTTTGCCATGGGCCGGGTCGCCGAGCACTACCGGGTGTCGGCCGACGAACGCCTGCGCCGGATGCCGGCCCGGCTCGGCAAGCTCGACGGGCGATCCTGGAGCGCCTTGGCCGCAGCAGTCGGGCGCCGGCGCGACCGGGCAGGCGCGACGGAGGCCGAGGCCCACCCGGGGCCGAACCCGCCGCCGACCACGGGCTCGATGCCGGCGGCGGGTTCGGTCGGAACCTGACCCAGGAGCTCCGCCCGCCAGGAGCTGGGTCCGTCAGAGCCCGGTGGGTCAGCTGCACCGCTCGATCGGACGCCGCACCCCTGCACACCGCTCCGACGGGCGGCGACGCTCACGCTCCCCGACGGTGACATCACGCTCAACGTCCCTGTCCCCACCGCCGGCGCCGACGAGGGACGCGGTGCGGCGGGCGTCTGCGCGCCGATGTCGCCCGAGGAAACGCTGGGCAGCGACGGTGGCACGTCAGGGGCGGCGTGCCTCCGTGCGCGTCAGCCGGCCGTGGACTCGGGCGCCGGCACCAGTGAGCCGTCCCGGTAGCTGACGCTGCGGTGGCGCACCGCCGGCACACGCGGACCTGGCAGGACGGTGCCGGTCAGATTGAGGGGGTCGGCCGCCGCCACCGTGACCACGGCGCCGGTGGTTCGCTCGCCGCGGATGGTGGCCAGCATGGTCGCCGCCTCGTCCAGCGCGTACTGCTCGCCGGACAGCCCGGCCACGAACCGTCCCCCGAGCGCCAGGCCACGCGCTTCGAAACGGCGGAGGGCCCGGACCACCTCCCGCCAGGGCACCCGGTAGGACTCGCGAGCCCACACCTCCCAGGCGACCACGCCCCACCGGCAGAGGAGCTGCCAGGCCACCGCCTCGGCCAGCTCCTCGAGCTCCGGTCCACCCGCCGGCGTGCTCGGCGTCGCTCCGACGGCGCCGAGCGCCGATGCGCCAGGTGCCTCGTGGGCAGTGCTACGCACGGCGGCGACGGGGAGCAGGGCCCACCGGCCCTCGCCGAGGCCCGAGCCCATCGGCGCGCGCCGTCGGGCCAACCTCGCCCGTCCCGCCGGTACCCGGCGCTGGCGTGCCCGCCAGCGGTCCCGCGCCGACAGCAGCGACCGGACGGCCGAGAAGGCATCGGCGGTGACGAGCCCGCGCGCCACGAGGTCCCACAACCCCTCGTCCACTTCGGCAGGCAGGCGACCGGTGGCCGCCACCAGGTCGGCTCGGAACGACGCCCCCCGAGCACGAAGTGCCCCGAGGACGTCGGCGGATGCCCCGGCCGACGGTTCGGCCGACGGCTCGCCGGTGCGCACCGCCTCGAGCTGCCAGGCGAGGTCGCCCCGGGCCACGAGCGCCAGCGGCGTCGCCGGTGAGGGCGTCGCCGACCCTCGGCGAGGCGCGGGGCGTGCGGTCGACGCGCCGTCGCCGTCGGGTACCGCCGGCGCTTCCGGCGCGGCCTCGGCCTCGGCCTCGGGGCGCGGCGTGAGCCGGCCCCAGGCGAGCTCGCCGGACAGGCAGAGCTCGTCGAGCCAGTGCGGGTCGTAGCCGACCACGCGGGCCGGCAGCACGTGGCGTTCCCAGTCCCCGGCCGGCAGCTCGATGCCCTGCAGCTGCTCGACGGCGGCCAGGACGCCCGCCCGGCCCTCGAGCCGGTGGCCCTCCTCCACGTGCTGCCACCGCCCCAGCAAACGGACGTACTCCGTGATGCTGGCCGGGCTGACGGCCCGCCGTCGCCGCGCCCTGCTGGCGGCGTGCAGGCGCACGAGGAGGTGGCGGGCGCACCAACGCCCGTCCGGCAAGCGGATCGCCGACCCCTCGGCCTCGAGCCGGGCGAGCCCGGTCCGCGCCCGGGGGACGCTCAGCGGGGCGCCCCGGGGCGCCCCCGCCGGCAGCTCGTCGGGCGCCACCAGCCGGGCCTCGGTCACCGGACCGGCCAGCTCCAGGTGCCCCCGCACGCACTCGGCGACGGCCATGTCGTCCCCGGCCAGCGACTCGGCCAGCGTCCGGCGCTCGGTGGGTGCCCAGTCGTCGCCCACCAGCCCCGCCCGTCCGGCGGCCGCCAGCTCGTCGAACCATTCCTGCCACGCCGCCACCGGCCGGCACCGCACCAGGGCGAGGAGGAGGTCGTGCAGCTCGTCGGCGTCCCGGGGCCGCGGGCGCACCTGGTCGAGGACGGTCGCCACGGCGTCCTCGTCGAGCGCAGCCAGCTCCCCGGGCGCCACGGGCAGGCCGCCGGTGCCGTCCGGTCCGAGGCCGCGGGGAAGGGCGAGGGCGCGGGCGCGACGCTCCTCGAGCGGGGCACCGTCGAGGAAGGTGTACGGCCGTCCGCTGAGGATGCCGTGGGACAGGACCGACGGCTCGGCCGATTCCACGAAGGAGACCGTCACCCGCCCGGCCTCCAGGTCCTTCAGCAAGGCGACGAGGCCGGCGGCATCGAGGCCCTCGGTGAGGCAGTCGTCGACGGTCTGGCGCACCAGGACGTGGTCGGGGACGGGGATCGGCCCGGCTTCGGTGTTCTCCTGGCAGGCCGCGAGCTGCGGCCAGGCGGCGGCCAACAGGTCGTCGGCCTCCATGCGCTGCAGGTGGATCGGCCGCCGCTGCCCGCCGCGGGCGCGCGGGACGACCAGGGCGCGGTTGCAGTTCCACCGCCAGCGTGACCGCAGCATCGGGTGGGGCAGCACCGCCTGGGTGAGCACGTCGACGACGGTGCCGCTCCGCACCATGGCGGGCACCTGGGTGAGGGGGAAGCTGTGCTGGGGCCCGAGGGAGAGCACGACCGTGTCGTCGTCCGCCGCCGCTTGGAGCTCGAAGTCGAAGGTGACGCAGAACCGCTTGCGCAGCGCCAGCCCGAGGGCCCGGTTCACCCGCCCGCCGTACGGGGCGTGGATCACGAGCTGCGTGCCCTCGCTGTCGTCGAAGAACCGCTCGACGACGAGGTGGTCGTAGGTGGGCAGCGACCCCAGCGCCGCCAGCCCGGCAGCGAGGTAGGCGACGACCTGGTCGGCCACCTCGGCCCCCACCTTCGCCATGTCCTGCACGACCCGGCGCGCCGCCTCGATCCCGGCAGCCACGGCCTGGCCGGTCAGCGCCTCGGCGACCGCCTGGCGGAGGTCCCCCACCGCCTCGGACAGCTCCGCCGTCCGCGCCGGCGCCTCGCCGAGCCAGAACGGCACGGTGGGGGCCGCGTCACCGGCGTCGTGCACGCGCACGGTCCCGGTCGCCACCTGGCGGACCCGCCACGAATGGGTGCCGAGGAGGAAGACGTCGCCGATGTTGGCCTCCAGGGCGAAGTCCTCGTGCACCGAGCCCACGGTCACCCCGTCGGGATCGAGGACCACCCGGTAGTCGCCGGTCTCGGGGATGGCACCGCCGCTCGTGAGGGCGGCCAGGCGAGCACCCCGGCGCGGCCGGAGGCGGCCGCCGACACCGTCGCGGTGCAGCCAGGCACCGCGACGACCGCGTCCGGTGATGACCCCCCACGAGACGAGCTCGACCACCTGGTCGAACGCCGGCCTGTCGAGACCGGCGTAGGGGGCGGCCCGTCGGACCAACGCGAAGAGCTCGTCCTCGGACCACTCCCCGGCCGCCGCCACCTCGGCCACCAACTGCTGGGCGAGCACGTCGAGGGGTGCCTCGGGTGGCACCAGCGCGTCGAGCCGCCCGGCCCGCACGGCGGCGAGGAGCGCCGTGCACTCCACCAGCTCGTCCCGGGTGAGCGGGTAGAGCCGGCCGGCGGGGGTGCCCTCGAGGTGGTGGTTCGCCCGGCCGACCCGCTGGAGGAACGTCCCGATCGCCCGCGGCGACCCGATCTGGCAGACCAGCTCGACCGGGCCGACGTCGATCCCGAGCTCGAGCGAGGCGGTGGCCACCAGCGCGCGCAGCTCACCCGCCCGCAGCCGGGCCTCGACGAGGCGCCGGCGGGCGGGCGACAGGCTGCCGTGGTGGGCGGCGACCTGCAGCCCCGTGACGTCGGCCGCGGCCGCGTGACCGGCGCCGTCGGCGGCCGCGTGACCGGCGCCGTCAGGGGCGGCGTGACCGGCGTCGTCAGGGGCGGCAGCACCGCCGACGTCGGCCGCCGCCGGCGAGGGGGGCGAGACCGGTCCGACGGCTGGCCCCTCCCCCGCGGGGTCGAAGGCCTCCGCCCGCTCGGGGTCGAGCCGCTCGGCCAGCAGGTGGGCGACCCGCTCCGCCATCTTCCGGGTGTTGACGAACACGAGCGTGGTCCGGTGCCGGCGCACATGGTCGGCGATCCGATCGAGGACGTCGGCGAACTGCCCAAGGCTGGACACGGCCTCGAGCTCGGACGAGGGCAGCTCGATGGAGATGTCGAGGTCGCGCCGGTGGCCGCAGTCGACGATCTCCGGCAAGGGCCGCTCCGCGCCCACGAGGAGCCTCCCGACCAGCTCGAGCGGCCGCTGGGTGGCCGACAGCCCGATCCGCTGGAGCACGCCACCGTGCTCGGTCACGACGTGGGCGAGCCGTTCCAGGGTGAGGGCGAGATGGGCGCCCCGCTTGTCCCGGGCCAGCGTGTGGACCTCGTCGACGATGACAGTGCGCACCTGTCGCAACATCGAGCGAGAGCTCGGGGCGGTGAGGAGGAGGTAGAGCGACTCCGGCGTCGTGACGAGCAGGTCAGGGGGTCGCCGCCGCATGGCCGCCCGGTCGGCGGCCGAGGTGTCCCCCGTCCGCACCCCGACCGTCAGCGCGGGGGCCTCCATCCCCAGCTCCTCGGCCACGGAGCGGATCCCGGCCAGCGGGAGCTGGAGGTTCTGGTGCACGTCGGCCGCGAGCGCTCGGAGCGGGGACACGTAGACGACCTCTGGCAGCCGCACGGCCCCGTGCTCGGCCTCGGACGGCGAAGATGCCACCGGGAAGAGGCGGGCGGGTGCCGGGTGCCGGCGGAAGGCGGCGTCGATCGCGACCAGGAACCCGGTCAGGGTCTTCCCGGTTCCCGTGGGTGACGCCACCAGCACGTCCCGTCCCGTGCCGATGAGCGGCCAGGCGGCGCTCTGGGGCTCGGTGGGGCCGCCGGGGAAGGTGCGGCGGAACCATTCGGCCACCGCTGGGTGGAACGCCTCGACGAGGGCCTCCGTTCGCTCACCGGTGACGGTCGTCATGGCCCACATTCCACCAGTCGGTTGTGCCACTCGCACCGCCAGGCTCCCGGCGGCGCGCCGCTCGGCTCACCGCGCCCGCACGCCGCGGGACGTGGCCGTCGCATGGTCGAGCACAGTCGCCACCTCGTGGCGGCCGGCGCGGATGAGGGCCCCGACGTTGGAGAAGTCCCGGTAGTCCGACGCGGGGTCGCCGCCCCCACTGAACACCACGACCTCGACGCCGGGCGGCAGTGTGGCCAGCTCACGGGCGAAACGAGCGTGGACCGCCACGAAGAACGCCGTGAGGACCGCCTCCACTGGACGCTTGGGTCGGCGCGGCTGGTACCGCAACGGGCCGCACAGGAGGACGTAGACCCGGGTCGCGCCGGCCTCGATGGCCCGCTGGAGGGGCACGTTGTTCACCACCCCGCCGTCGACCAGTACGTCGTCGCCGATCCTGACCGGCGGCAGGATCGCCGGGATGGCCGCCGAGGCCAGGACAGACTCGACCACGGGGCCTCGCGTGAGCCAGCACTCCCGACCGTCGGTGAGGGAGGTGGCCACCACCTCCAGCGGGACCTTCGCCTCTTCGAGCAGGCGGTAGCCCACCCCGTCCTCGATGAGCTTGCGCAGCCCGTCGTTGGAGTGCACCGACGCCCGCTGCTGGAAGAAGGTCCACGGCCCCTGGACCCGTCCACGCGGGAAGACCACCTCGCCGGACAGGCTGCGCCACACCTCCTCGATGTGGCGCATGCCGTCGGGCGTCGGGTCGCCGCAGTAGGCGGCGCCGTTGACGGCGCCCACCGACGCCCCGAAGACGCAGTCCGCCCGTATGCCCCGGTCCACGAGCTCGGCCAGCATGCCGACCTGCACGGCCCCCCGGCTGCCCCCGCCGGCGAGCACGAACGCGGTCTTGCCGGTGCCTTTGTCGTCGGCCCGGCCGAACCGGGCCAGGCGCGACCACCACGGGTCGGCGTCGGGCTGCTCGGGGCGGTCGGTCATCCTGGCTGTCTGCGCCTGGGGCCTCTCTGGTCGGGTCGTCGGGGGCCGTGGCCGTTGGCGCGGGACGACGGGCCGCCGGGAGCCGGACCCCCGCCCGCTCGCGGCGGCCCGTCGGAGAAGCGGCCACGCTGCTGCTGGCGTTGCAGCCATTCCGGCCGCCGGGCCCGGTCCCGCCGCAGCGCCCAGCGCACCGTGAGGAAGGAGAGCAGGGCGAAGGCCACCACGAACACCCCGAACACGCCGAAGAAGGCGGCGTCGGCGGCGACGAGGTGCCCGGCGGCCAGCGGTGGGCCGAGAGCGAGCGAGCTGGCGGTCGCACTCACGGCCCGAGGCTATCGACCCCGCCGGCATCGTTGGTCACAACCCCGGCGCAAGCTGGTGGGGTGCCAGCGCTCCTCACCTCCACCAGGCCCGCAACGCCCCTCCCCGCTGGACCGTCGGCCCCGCCCCCGGCCCCGGCCCCGGCCCCGGCCCCGGCCGAGCTGGTTCCTGGCGCGCCCAGCCCACCGCCCCGGCACCTCGCCGCCACCCGCCGGCGCCCCGCCCCTGCCCCCGGGCGCCCCGCCCTGCTGCGAGCGCTGCGGCCCCCGTTGGCGGGCCGGTCCCCGGTCGACCGGGGCCTGTCCGGAGGCCTGCGCGCCTGGCTCGACGACGAGCTCGCCGAGGCGGCCGGCAAGGCTGCGGGCGGGACGCCGCTCGTGGTGGACCGGTGGTCCCTGCACGGGACGCCACCGGTCGTCGCCGACCTCGGCCGGCCGCTCGCCATCACGGGGGCGGCCGCTCGCCAGGCGCTCGTGCGGGTGCTGTTCCGCCAGCTGGTCGTGACCGGCCGGATCGACCAGCCCTTCGACGACGCCGTGGCCGGGCTGCGGCTGTCGGCGTGGGGCGGGGCCGTGGTGGACGTCGTGGCGTCGCTGCCGCCCGCCGCCCGGGCGACGCTGCGCCGGGAGGTCACCGCCGCCGGGCGGGCGATGGCGGCCGATCTTCCCGCCCTTCCGCCGTCGTGGCTGCCGCGCACCACAGCGCGCCGGTCGGCCCCCTTGGCGGGCGGGGCGGTGGTGCTCCGGGCGACGGCCTCGCTGGCGCTCGGTCAGCCGGCAGACGAGCGCGCGTCGGTCTGCCTCGTCGACGTGCGGGCCGGCGAGCCGCTCGACGAGCACCGCCACGACCGCCGTTACCTGGCGCTGGTGGAGACCCTCTGTGCCGGCGCGCCACCCTGTCGGGTCGCCACCTACTACCCGCGGCACGGCCATCTGGAGACCGACGACCCGACGGACGAGGACCTCGCCTCCGCCGTCACGACCGTCGTCGCCGCCGTTCGTGGCCGTGCCGGGGCCACCGGCGCCGAGGCGCCGGTGGTGGTGATGTGAGCGGCCAGGGGCTCTGCGGGCGGGGCATCGACCCGCAGGCGCTGCCGCGGTCGGCGGCGCTCACCGACTTGCTCTTGGGAGGCGCGGGGCACGGCGCGGGCGGGGGCGTCGACCGGGAGGGGCTCGCCCGCGAGCTGGAGCGACACCTCTGCTCCGCCCGCCTCCCCCAACGGGTGCGGGTGACCGGCTACCTGCTGCGGACGGTGCTCGGGCCCCCGCGACCGCCGACGCCCTGGCGCCCGCTCGGTCCCTTTCGGTGGTCGCCGGCGGCTGTCCGCCGCGCCGTCGGCCTGCGGGGGGTTCGGTCCTGCGTAGAGGCCGGCGGCGGGGCGCCGGCGACAGCGGTGCGCGGGACGGTGGAGGAGCTCGTGGCCGAGGGGCGCCGCGGCCTCGGGCGCCCCGGGGGGTTGCCGACATGGCTGTCCACGCTGGCCACGCCGGCGCTGGCCGTCGTCGAGGCGGAGGCGGCGACGTGGGCCACCCAGCTGTGGTCGGCGATCGAGTGGCCCCGTCTCGGCGCCGACGTACAGGTGGGGGACGCCGACGCCGCCTGGGTCGCCCCTGCCGCCCGGGTGCGGGTGTCCGGGCGCGTCGACGTCCGGGTCCCGCGGCCTGTGGGTGGCCCCGCCCTGCTCACGATGCTGCCGGGCCACCCCACGGTGGTGAGCCGTGCCGAGCTCGGGCTTGCCGCGCTGGCCGCCGCCCTCGGGGGTCGGCCGCCTCGGGGCGGTGGGGGCGCCCTCCCGGCCCTCGTCGTCGGGTGGTGGCCCGAGAGCGGCCGCGCCCTTGCCCTGCCCGTTGACGGGGCACTGCTCGAGGAGACCGCGGGCGCCGTGGCGCGGGTCGTGACGTCGATGGCAGGGACCTCCCTCGCCGACCGGTAGGGTGCCAAGGCTCATGCACACCCGAGACGACATCCGCAACGTGGCGATCGTGGCCCACGTCGACCACGGCAAGACGACCCTGGTCGACGCCATGCTCCGCCAGACGGGGGCGTTCCGCGCCAACGAGGAGGTGGCCGACCGCGTCCTCGACTCCGGCGACCTGGAGCGCGAGAAGGGCATCACCATCCTGGCCAAGAACACCGCCGTCCACTACGGCGCCGTCAAGATCAACATCGTCGACACCCCGGGCCACGCCGACTTCGGCGGCGAGGTCGAGCGGGGGCTCACCATGGTCGACGGCGTGCTGCTCTTGGTCGACGCGTCGGAGGGCCCGCTCCCCCAGACGCGCTTCGTCCTGCGCAAGACGTTGGCCGCCCGGCTGCCGGTGGTGCTGGTGGTCAACAAGGTCGACCGGCCGGACGCCCGCATCGAAGAGGTCGTGCGGGAGGTGGAGGAGCTCTTCTTGGACCTCGACGCCGACGAGGACCAGATCGACTTCCCGATCCTCTACGCCAACGCCCGTGCCGGCTGGGCCGCAACGGAGGCCGGCGTGGAGGGCCAGGACCTGACGCCGCTGTTCGAGGCGATCGTCGACCACGTGCCGGCGCCGGTCCACGATCCCGAGGCTCGCCTGCAGGCGTTGGTCTGCAACCTCGACGCGTCCCCCTACGTCGGGCGGCTGGCGCTGTGCCGGGTCGCCCACGGCACCCTGCGCAAGGGCGCCGTCGTCGGGTGGTGCCGGCTGGACGGGTCGGTGGAGCGAGCGAAGGTGACCGAGCTGTACGTGACCGAGGCCCTCGACCGGGTCCCGGCCGACGAGGCCGGGCCGGGCGACATCGCGGCGGTGGCGGGCATCGCCGAGGTCACCATCGGGGAGACGCTCGCCGACCCCGACCACGCCGTCGCGCTCCCGGCCATCACGGTCGACGAGCCCAGCCTTTCGATGACGATCGGCATCAACACCTCCCCGCTGGCCGGGACGGACGGGACGAAGGTCACGGCCCGCCTGATCAAGGGCCGGCTCGACGCCGAGCTCGTGGGCAACGTCTCCCTCCGGGTGCACGCCACCGACCGCCCCGACGCGTGGGAGGTCCAGGGCCGCGGCGAGCTGCAGTTGGCCGTCTTGGTCGAGACCATGCGCCGCGAGGGCTTCGAGCTCACGGTCGGCAAGCCCCAGGTCGTGACTCGCGAGATCGACGGTGCCCGGTCCGAGCCCATGGAGCGCGTCGCCATCGACGTCCCGGACGACTACCTGGGCGTAGTCACCCAGCTGCTCGCCCTGCGCAAGGGCACCATGGTCGAGATGGTCAATCACGGCACCGGTTGGGTGCGGTTGGACTACCGGGTCCCGGCCCGCGGGCTGGTGGGCTTCCGGACCGAGTTCCTGACCGAGACCCGCGGGACGGGGATCCTGCACCACGTGTTCGACGGCTGGGCACCCTGGCAAGGCGAGCTGAAGACGCGGCGCAACGGGTCGATGGTGGCCGATCGGCGCGGCGTGACCACGACGTACGCCCTCATGAACCTCCAGGAGCGCGGCACGATGCTCGTCGGCCCCGCCGCAGAGGTCTACGAGGGGATGGTCGTCGGCGAGAACGTCCGCGCCGAGGACATGGACGTCAACCCGACCAAGGAGAAGAAGCTGACCAACATTCGGTCGTCCACGGCCGAGGAGCTCGAGCGGCTCACCCCGCCCCTCACGCTCTCGCTCGAGCAAGCGCTCGAGTTCATCGCCGAGGACGAGTGCGTCGAGGTCACCCCCAAGGCCGTCCGACTGCGCAAGGTGGTCCTCGACGCCGCAACCCGCAACCGCCAACGCGCCCGAGCCCGAGCCCGCGCCGGGCGCTGACGCCCGGTGCCGGCACCGGCACCGCCACCGGCAGCCGAGCCGAACGGGTCAGCCGCGTCCGGCGTAGGCGCCGGCGGTCTGGGGGAAGAGCGCCCTGGCGATGCGGAAGTTCGAGATGTCCGTGGTGGCGTCCATGTGGAGGTACACGGAGGCGTCGCGGAGGTACTTCTCGATCCCGACCTCGAGCATCGCCCCGTACCCCCCGTGGAGCTCCATGGCGTGGGTGCACACCTCGAGGATCTGGTGGGAGGCGAAGACCTTCACCATGTCGCACACGGCGTTGGCGTCGGGCCGGCGCTCGTCGACGGCCTTGGCCGCCCGCTGCAGCATGGCGGCCACTGCGTGGAGCTTGGTCGCCATCTCGGCCACCCGGATGGCCACCGCCTGGTGCTCGATCAGGACCTTGCCGCCCTGTACCCGGTCATGGACGAACGCCACCGTCTGCTCGAACGCCGCCATCCCGATGCCCATGTTCTTGGCGGCCTGCATGATCTTGCCCGGGTGGAAGTAGATGCCGGCCTTGCCGAGTGCGTCGTTGTGCGCCAGGAGGTGGTCCTCGGACACCCGGCAGCCGTCGAAGACGATCTCGCCGTTGTTCATGTAGCGCCCGCCGATCGTCTCGTTGCAGCGGGTGACCTCCAGGCCGGGCGTGTCCCGCGGCACGAGGAAGCTGCTGGTGCCCTGGAGCATCCCCACGGCGTCGTCGGTGTTGGCGTAGACGACGTACAGGCTGGCGTCGTAGCCGTTGGAGATGAACTGCTTCCGGCCGTCGATCCGCCAGTGGCCGTCCTCCAGGACGGCCCGGGTGTCCATGTTGGCTTCCGGCGCGTTGTAGGGCAGCCACCGGTCCGACGCCCCCCGGGGCTCGGTGAGGCAGTGGGCCATGAGGAACTGGGGGTCGGCCATGTAGCGGGCGAACCACTCGTCCTGCAACGACGCCGGCGCCAGCGATCGGAGGAGCACGGCGACCTTCCAGTTCTGCACCAGCTTGTCGGCGACGCCGACGTCGCCCCGGGCGAGCTCGGCCGAGATCAGGGCGAAGGTCTGCGCCTCGGTCCCCTCCTCGAGCGCGACCCCTCCGTAGGCCTCGGGGACCCCCAGCGCCCGAAGCCCTGCTCGATCGGCCTCCTCCAGGACCTCAGCCGTGAGGCGCTGGGCAGGATCGAAGTCCCACTCCCGCTCACGGTCGGCGGCCACGAAGGGGGCGAGCACCCGGTCGACGTAGCGCCGGCAGGTCTGGCGCATCTCGGCCTGCTCGTCGGTCAGTGTCGTGAACAGCTCCAGTACGTCGGCCATCGGTGCCGCGCTCCTTCCGCTCGAGCCTCACCGGCCGGTGCCGGCAGGCCAGTCCCACTCACATGCTCGCCGCGTCGCCGCGACGAGCCCCGCGTGGACGCCGGTCAGGTCCCCAGGCCTCGGCCAGGGTCACCGGCCTCGCCGAGGTGGGGCGCCGGGTCAGACCAGGGCGGCGAGCCAGTCGGCGAACGCGGAGCGCGACTCGAAGGCGTGGTTGGCCACGCCGTGGTTGCCGTCCTCGTACATGAGGAGCTCGGCGCCGGGCGCCTCCTTGGCGAGCCGCTCGGCGTGCATCGGCCCGACCAGCCGGTCCAAGGCGCCGTGCACGACGAGGAGGGGGCTCGTGATGCGGGGGGCCGCCTCTTCCAGCGTGAGCTGACCGGCGCGCTCGCGGGCGCTCGCCTCGTCGGCCGAACCCGATCGGTGCTGGAACGTCGCACGGGTCATCGGAGGGAGCGTGTCCCACTCCAGGTCGAAGCGGTACGGGCCGGCCAGCGCCACCCCGGCCTTGAACCGCGGCTCGTAGGCCATGGCCCTGGCGGCGTAGTACCCGCCGAGGCTGACCCCGAACATGCCGATGCGGTCGGGGTCCACCGGAGCGTGATCCTGGAGGAAGTCGACGGCGGCGGTCGCCGCCTTCTCGTAGGCCGGCTCGATGGGCAGGTCGTACTCGCTCTCCCCCTGGCCCGGCCCGTCCATGGCCAGCGTGGCCATGCCGCGGGCCAGGAAGTACTCGGCCGTCGCCTGCAGCTCCTCCTTGACCGAGTCGAGCCCCGGCGCCATGACGACGACGGGCGGGCGGCGGGCGGAGACGCCGAGCGGCAGTCGGAGGTACGCCGGGAGGTGGGTGTCGGCGTAAGGGATCAGGACACGCTCGGCGGGCGGCGTGAGCCCTGCGGCACCCCTGGCGAAGTCCGCCACCGTGCGATCGCTGGCCGCCCGTTGCTGGACGGGGTCCACCACGAAGACGAACTTCCCCCAGTGCCAGCACATCGCGGCCCGGCGCCACGCGTCCATCGCGGTCACCGCGTTGCCCGCCGCTTCGGCTCGCTGAGCGATCGCCTCGTACTCCTCCGCCGTCGCACCCCAGGCGCGGCACCAGTCCTCCCACCGGCTCACTTTCGCCAGGGTGCGCTCGAAGTCGAGGTAATCCGTCCCGTTGTTCACGAAGCGCGGGCCCCAGTGCGCCGCTGCCGTCGCGACCTGTTCGTCGGTTCCGCTCTGCCCGGACATGCCGCCCCCCTTCGCCGGAATACAAACGATTGTGTAGCATCGGGCACGCGAGGGTGTCAACGAATGGATCTCGCCACCGGCGGGGACGGGGGTGCCGATGGTAGGCGTCGGATGGCCAGGCCAACGCGTTTCCGGTGGTCGAGCGGTCGTGGCGCCCCTGGCGGCGGTGCCGGTGCACCTGCTCGCCGGACGGGCGGCAGCCCCGCGCCCTGGCGAGGCACCGTGGTCCATGCAATTGTTTGCACGCACGTCGTATCGTTCGGGCGCCACCGGGCGCCCGAAGGGGGGGAGCCACGATGGAGCCTGACGTCGTCGTCGCCGGAGCAGGTCACAACAGCCTCATCACCGCGTGCTACCTGGCCAAGGCGGGGCTGCGGGTGCTGGTGGTCGAGGCCAACCCCGTCCCTGGTGGCGGCTGCGTCACCGAGGAGCTGCTCCTCCCGGGCTACGAGATCGACAGCTGTGCCACGGGCCACACCCTCATCCGGACGAACCCGGTGCTGGCCGACGACGAGCTGGGACTGGTCGCCGACCACGGGATCGCCTACGTCGATCCCGATCCGGTGGCGCACGTCGGCTTTCCCGACGGGGGACACTTCACGATGTCGCTCGACCGCGAGGCGACCATCGCCGAGTTCGGCCGGTTCTCGAAGGCCGACGGGGACGCCTATGCCCGGCTGCTCGCGGAGTACGACGACGTGAAGCACGTCTTCGCCCGGGCGCAGCACACCCCCGCCGGGCTGGGGCCGTCGCTCGACCAGTTGCTGGCCGAGCACCCACGGGCGCGGATCTGGCAGCGGCGGCGCATGCTGAGCGCCTGGGATGTGATCCGGACGGAGTTCGAGAGCCGGGAGGCACGGGCCTTCCTCTTGTGGATGGCGTTCCAGACCAACCAGGCCATGGACGTCCCGGGCACGGGCATGCTGGCCTACAGCATCGTCTCGGGGCGACAGCAGCGCAGCTGGTCGATCTTGCGCGGCGGCTCGGGCCGCCTGACCGACGCGCTCGTCGCCTACCTCGAGGAGCGCGGCGGCGAGGTGCGCTGCGGGGAGCCGGTCGCCCGCCTGCTCCTCGAGGACGGGCGCTGCGTCGGCGTCGAGACCGAGGCGGGAGCGCGCTACCGGGCCAGTCGGGCCGTCGTCTCCTCGATCCACGTGTCGCACCTCATCGACATGGCCCCCCGCCAGACATGGCCCGAGGAGTTCGACTACGCCATTCGGACCTACGACGTCGGCATCCCCGGCTTCGGGGTGTACTGCCTCTCCGATCTGCCACCGGTCTTCGAGACGCAGGACGGACCTCGCACCTCGGTCTCGGCCGGGACGGTCGGGTGGCCAGAGGACGTGCTGCGCCTCGGGTTCGACCTCCGTCACGGCCGGTTCGTCACCGACGTGCCCTGGCTGCTGGTCGCCACCCCCACCTTGGTGGACCCGGGCCGGGCTCCAGAGGGCGGGCACACCGTCAAGCTGCTGAGCCACCAGGTCTACGAGCCCCCGGGTGGTCTGGACGCCTGGCCCGAGGCCAAGGCGGCGCACGCCGCACGCCAGCTCGAGCACCTGCGCCGGTACACGCCGAGCTTCACCGACGAGCACATCCTCGCCATGCTGGTGAAGTCGCCCGCCGACTTCGAGGCCGCCAACCGCCACATGGTCCACGGCACCTTCCACGGCGGTGACCGCGGCCTGGCCCAGAGTGGCCCCAACCGGCCGGCACCCGGCTGGGCCGCGCACCGCATGCCCTTCCCCGGCCTCTACCAGACGGGCGCCACCACCAACCCGGGCGGTTCCATCACCGGCATCCCGGGGCGCAACGCCGCCCGCGTGGTCCTGGCCGACCTCGGCATCGACCCGGACGCCGTGCTCTGCGCCGGTGGCACGATCGCGACTGGCGCGACGACGGAGCCGCCGGCGTGACCGGAGGAGCGCCCGCGCCGGCGCGACGGGAGGTCCCGGCGTGCTTCAGCGGTTGACGAGCGACATGTCGGCGTAGCGCTCGCCGGCGGCCACGCCCGGGGGGAACGCAGCGTCGAGGGCGGCCAGGTCCTCGGCGCTGAGCTCGATGGACGCCGCCAACAGGTTGTCGCGCAGGTGGCCAAGGTGCGCCGTCCCGGGGATCGGGACGATGTCCTCCCCCTGGGCGAGCACCCAGGCGAGGGCCAGCTGCGAGGCGGTGCAGCCCCTGTCGGCGGCCATGGCGGCGAGGGCGGTGGCGAGCGGGGCGTTGGCGCGGACGTTCTCCTCGGCGAAGCGCGGGTGGCGCCGCCGGAGGTCGCGCTCGGTGAGGTCGGCTGGGCCGGTCACCGCGCCGCTCAGGAAGCCCCGGCCCACCGGGCCGTAGGCCACGAAGCCGATGCCGAGCGCCCGGGTCGTGGGCAGCACCGCCGGCTCGGGGTCCCGCGTCCACAGGCTGTACTCGCTCTGCAGCGCGGCGATCGGGTGGACGGCATGCGCTCGCCGGATGGTCCCGGGCGCCGCCTCCGACAGCCCGAGGTGACGGACCTTGCCGTCGGCGACCAGGTCCGCCATCGCGCCGACGGTGTCCTCGATAGGCACGTCGGGATCGACCCGGTGCAGGTAGTAGAGGTCGACGTGGTCGACGCCAAGGCGCCGCAGCGAGGCCTCGCAGGCCTGCCGGACGTGCTCGGGCCGGCCGTTCACGTGGGCGAACGTGCCGTCGGCGTGTCGAACGTTGCCGAACTTGGTGGCCAGGACCAGCTCGTCACGGCGGCCAGCGACGGCGCGGCCGACGACCTCCTCGTTCGTGAACGGGCCATAGGCGTCGGACGTGTCGAAGAGCGTGCAGCCCTCGTCCATGGCCAGGCGCAGCAACGCCACCGCGTCGTCGCCATCCACCTCGTCCCCGTACATCCCCGTGAGGGCCATGCACCCGAGCCCCACCGCCGACACCACGGGGCCGCCTGCTCCGAGGCGTCTCGTGTGGGTCACGGCGCCGGCCTCGGGTGGCGCCTCATGCCCGGGCCGCCTCCAGGTGGTCGGCCACCCAGTCCCCGACGAGCGCGCGCGCTTCGGGCCACAGGTTGTTGACGACGTGGATCCCTTCCGGCATGACCACGGTGGTCACCGGGCCAGCGGCCTCGGCGGCGATCCGCTCCCCGTGCGAAGCCGGTGAGGCGGCATCGTCGGCCCCGAAGACCTGGAGCAGGGGCACCTTGAGCCGGTCGAGCACGCCGGCCAGGGTGATCGATTCCATGGCCGCCGCCGGGTCGGGTCCCAGGTGCTGGTACTGCCCGGCCTGCGACAGCGGTTCCATGGTGGCGAACCGACCCGCCGGCGTGTACCAGCTCGAGATCGAGAACACCGCCTGGACCCGGTCGTCGACGGTCGCCGCACGGATGGCGAAGAGGCCGCCGTAGGAGATGCCCCCGACCGCGAGTCGCTCGGCGTCCACGTCGCCACGGGCGGCGAGTGCGTCGATGATCGCCTGCACGGCCACCTCGAAGTCCGGGCCCAGCTTCAGGTCGAAGCTCACCGACCCCTGGCCCGGTCCGTCGAAGGCGGCGATGGCCACGCCCCGAGCCACCAGGTGGTCGGCCAGGTTGTACAGCTCCTCCTTGGTGGAGTCCGCCCCCGGCAACAGGACGGCCACCGGCGGCGTCGGCCCGGGCGGCACCCGGAGGTACCCGTGGAGGTTCGTCCCCTCGAACGGCACGTCGAGCAGCGTCATCGGCGGGTCCACCAGGGGCGCGGCCTTGGCCCAGTAGCCAGCCATGTCGTCGAGGGCCCGCCGGTACGCCGTCTCGTCGTGGGTGAACATGAAGCTGGCCCAGTGGCAGCACAGTCCGGCCCGCAGGTACTGGTCACCGGCGGTCACGCGGTGACCGGCCGTCGCCGCCTCGTCGCCCCGCTGGCCATGGGCCGCCGCCAGCGCCAACCAGCTGTCGCACCACTGCTCGTAGTCGGTGATCGTCTCCTTCTGGCGGTGGAACTCGAAGGGCGTCACGTAATTCGACTGGATCCGCCACGTGAACCGGCGGTACATCGACTCGAGACGGTCGTCCACAGCTCAGCCTCTCCGTTCCCCGCCCGCGGGCGAGCCGCCGACGGCATGTGCCGCGTGCCTGTGCCTTGCCCCCCGGCTAGGAGCCGTTGCCGAAGGCTGGTGCCCCTGCCCCCACACCGGTCGAGCTGGCCACGCCCTGGCCCTCCTCGATCGTTCCACCGAGGTACAACGCCCGCATCTGGGGGTTCGCCAGCACCTCGGCGCCGGTACCCTCGAGACGCACCCGGCCGGCCTCCATGACCACCCCGTGGCTCGCCAGACTGAGGCCGGCGCGCACGTTCTGCTCGACGAGGAGGACGGTACGGCCATTCTTGTTCATCGTGGCGATGCTGTCGTAGATGATCTGAGCCGACCGCGGCTCGAGGCCCATGGACGGCTCGTCGAGCGCCACGAGGACCGGGTCCATCATGAGGGCCCGGGCGAACTCGACCATCCGCTGCTGGCCCCCGGACAGCGCGCCGGCGCGGTCCTTCGCTCGCTGGGCGACGATCGGGAACATGTCGCACACCTCGTCGAGCCGCTTGGCGACGACCGACGAGTCCTTGATCAAGAAGGCACCCAGCTCCACGTTCTCCCGCACGGTGAGCTCCGTGAACAGGTTGCGCGCCTGCATGATCTGGACGATGCCGGCCTTGAGGATCTGGCGCGGCGTCGCCTTGGCGATCGACTGCCCCTGGAATTCGAGCTTGCCGACCCGTGGGTGCAGCAGGCCGCTCACCACCTTCATCAGCGTCGACTTCCCGGCGCCATTGGGGCCGACCACGCACGTGACCGAGCCCTCCTCGATCACCAGGTCGACGCCTTTCAGGATGTCGCCGCCGCCGTACCCGGCGAAAAGCCCTTCGAACACCAGCATCAGCGCGCCACCTCTCGCATGTCGGTGCCGAGGTACGCCTCGAGCACCGCAGGGTCGGACCTCACCGTCTCCGGTTCCCCCGCGCACAGGCAGCGGCCTTGGTGCATCACCGACACCTTGTCGCAGAGGCCCATGACGAACTCCATGTCGTGCTCGACGATGACGAACGTGGTCCCCTCTTCCTCGTTGAGCGCCTTGATCCGGCCGCCGAGGTGCAGCAGCAGGCTGGGATTGACGCCGCCCGCCGGCTCGTCGAGGAGCATGGCCTTGGGCCGGGCGATCATGATGCAGGCGAATTCGAGCAGCTTCTGCTGGCCGTACGAGAGGTTGCCCGCCTTCTCCGCCGCCAGGCGGGTCAGGCCGACGAAGTCGAGCACTTCCTTGGAGCGCACCTTCTCGCTCGGCGACGACCAGCGGCTGAACTCGGACATCCACCCGCCGTCGCGCTGGGAGGCGACGTGAAGGTTCTCGACGACCGTGAGCCGGGGGAAGATACGGGTGAGCTGGAACGTGCGCCCGACGCCGAGGCTGAACACCTGGTCGGGCGACGCGGC
Source organism: Acidimicrobiaceae bacterium (assembly GCA_027306585.1). GTDB lineage: Bacteria > Actinomycetota > Acidimicrobiia > Acidimicrobiales > RAAP-2 > DAHUZJ01. The sequence continues at coordinate 37,889 of DAHUZJ010000077.1, forward strand.
CGTGACGTCGGTCCCGGCGACGTGCACGGAGCCGCTGTCGGCCCGCTCGTACCCGGTCATCACGTTGAAGAGGGTGGTCTTCCCGGAACCGTTGGGGCCGATGAGCCCGTTGATCTTGCCTTCTTCGAAGGTCATCGAGCACCCTGCGAGAGCCTGGATGCCCCCGTAGGCCTTCGTGACCTCGTCGACCTCGAGCAGGTTCATCGTGCACCCCCGTCATCGATCCCGACCGGCCCTGCTGGCACGGTCACGGGCATGGCGCCGCCGACCGTCGGGGTCGCCTCCTCGCGGCGCCGCTGGCGGCTCGCCATCCAGGATCGGTAGCGGTCCGAGATGCTCGGCACCACGCCGGCCGGCAAGGTCAGCAGGATGACGATGAAGAGAATGCCGTAGATGATCAAGTACAGTGTCGATGCTCCGAACTGGATGTAGAAGTACTGCTGGATCGGCGCCAGGACCAGTGCGCCGAGCACCGGCCCGGGGAGCGTGCCCAGGCCGCCGACGAACACCATGACGGCGATGGCGAGGTCGTAGGTGGGGTCGAAGGCGAACTGCGGGTACACGGCACCGACGAACGTCGCGTAGAGCCCTCCGGCGATGCCGACGAAGAACGCCGATGCGACGTAGGCGATGAGCTTCGCACGGGTCACTCGGATGCCGAGGCCCTTGGCCCGGTCCTCGTCGTCGCGGATGGCGAGCAACCCGAGGCCGTACTTCGAGCGCCTGATGCCCCACGAGACGAGCAGGGCCAGGATCGCCGCCCCGAGGCCGATGTAATAGAAGGGCAGGTTGAAGACTGTTCCTGTCCAGGGGGGCGAGACCACGTTCGTCCCGGCCGACCCGCCGGTGAACCCGGCGAAGTTGAACGCCAACAGCTGGAAGATGAACATCGCCGCGATCGTGAGCACGATGAAGGTGTGCTTGCGGACACGCAGCAGGATGAGCCCGACAGGCACGGCGACGGCGGCGGCGACGATCCCCCCGAGCGGAATGATCGCCAGCTCGCTCGCGCCCGGCGTGACGTGCCAGTGCTCGATGAGGAGCGCCACCGCGTACTGGCCGAAGCCGTAGTACACGGCGTGCCCGATCGAGACGTAGCCCGAGTAGCCCGAGAAGATGTTCCATCCGATGGCGGCGACCAGGAACATCATGGTGAACACCCCGATCGAGGTGACCGCCGGATTGGAGAAGACGATCGGGAACGCCGCGAGGAGCGCGAACAGGGCGACCCACGCCGTGGCCCGGGACCGTTTCGAGGGCTCGAACGGGTCGCGGAACGCCCGCTCCGCTTCGACCGGCCGCAGGAGCTCGGCCGGCGCGGTGCCTGCATGAAGAGTGGTCACTGGGCCCTCGCGATCTGCTTGCCGAAGATGCCTTGCTGCCTGAACAGCAGGACGGCCACGAGCACCAGGTAGAACATCGTCTGCCCCCACACCGGGGACCAGGTGACGGCCACCACGTCCTCGATGACCACCATGATGATCGCCGCCGCCATGGCGCCGCCGACGCTTCCGAACCCGCCGAGGATGACGATCACGAGGAGGCGGGAGATGAGGTCGTACGAGCTCGCCGGGTTGAACGAGGCCGTCATCCCGTAGAGCATCCCGCCGGCGGCAGCCAGGCCGACGCCGATGCCGAGCGTCGCCGCCGACACCCGGTGGACGTCGATGCCGACCAGTTGCGCTGCTGCCGGGTTCTGCGTCGTCGCCCGCAGTGCACGCCCGAATTTGGTCTTGTACAGGATCACGTAGATGCAGCCCATCAGGACCGCGCTGAGTATGAAGGCGTACAAGTAGACCAACGGGATGTTGATCGAGCCGAACCGCAGCGAGGTGTCCACGTACGACGCGTGGATCTGCACGAGTGTCCCGCCGTAGGCGATGTCGAGAACACCTTCGATCACCTGCGCCACGGCGAACATGACGAGGAGGGACATGATCACCCGGTCACGCTTGAGCCGGGCGATGAGCAAGTAGTAGACGCCGTAGCCGAGCAGGAACATCGCCGGGATCGTTATCAGGATGGTCACGAACGGGTCGATGTGCGTCGCCCGGACGAGCGAATAGCTCAAGAATGCGCCCAGGATCACGAGGATGCCCTGTGCGAAGTTGATGATCTCCATCACCCCGAAGACGAGCGTCAGTCCCGCTCCCATCAGGGCGTACAGTCCGCCAATGAGGATCCCGTCGATGATCCCCTGGAGGATGAGCATGCGATGCCTCCACGCTGTGTTGTGTGGAGCCGGCAGCCCCCGCAAGGGCTGCCGGCTCCACGTGCTGCCGGCGATCTGGCGTGATCGCCGTCGTGTGCTGTCGTTCCCTGGTCGCTAGCCGGCCGTGCCCGTCCCCCACTTCGGCTTCGGGTTCATGATCTTCACGACGCCTGGCTTTGTGGCCGGAAGGACGGCGACCTGCGACCCGTGCTGCCACTGGAACACGTAGGGCTGGGCGCAGGGGTTCATCCCCAGCTTTGTGAAGCACACGTTGCCCTGCACGCTCTTGAACTTGGCGTTCTTGGAGTGCATGTAGGAGATGAGCTTCTTGTTTGTCGTCGTCTTGATGTGGTTGACCGCCTCGGCCAGGACCTGGCCGGCCGAGAACGCCTCGGCGACGTTGGCACTGATTGTTGTCTTCTTGATGTGGAACTGCTTTGTCATGATCGACACCAGTGTCTTCGCCGCGTAGCCCGGGGCGCCGGGGTACCAGGTGGCCGGCCACATGACCCCTGTGGTGTTTGTCTGGCCAACGGCCTGGACGAAGGACGAACCCTGGTCCGGACCCGATGCCTCGATGATCGCTGTGACTGTGTAGTGCGCCTGGGCGAAGGCCTGGATCAGCGCGTAGCCGTCCGGCGGCTGCGTGCCGAGGACGATGATCTTGGCCCCGGAGTTCTCGATGGTGGCGGCGATCGGCGAGAAGTCGGTCGTCTCCAGCGGGTAGATGTCAATTGTCGTGACCGTGAAGCCCTTGCTCTTCAAGATCTTCCGGACCTGTGTCACCATCGGGTCGCTGAACGGTGTTGTGATCGCTGCGAAGGCCACCTTCTGTGGCTTGTACGCCGTGGGGATCCACTTGGCGAACGACACCATCTGGGCCAGCGCCGCCGCGCTCACGTCGAACACGTTGGTCAGACCCTGCGCGAACACGGACGGGCCGCCGCCGATGCCCTCGACCATCGCCTTGTGGTAGCGGTTGGCGATGACCGACGACGGCTTCGTGAGCAGCGTCGAGTACGGGCCGACCACGAATGTCACGTGGTTGATGGTGATCAGCTTCTGGTAGTTGGTGACCACCTGCGTCGGGCTCGAGCCATCGGACAGGAATGTCATGTGGACTTTCTTGCCGAGGATGCCGCCGTGGGCGTTCTGCCAGTCGGCCCATGCCTGGTAGCCCTGTTTGGTGGTGACGCCTGTGGCCGAGAAGTCACCCGACAGCGAGACGGATGCCCCGACCTTGACCTCGCCGCTGAGCCCCTTGGCCGACTTGGTCGACGCGCCAGCCAACGACGCGCCACCACCGGCCGCGAGCAACGACACGGTGAGCAGTGATGCGCCTGCCACGCTGGCCCATCGCCGCTTCACCGGGGGTGCGATTGCTCGTTCCACCCGCTGCCGTACCTTCATGTGCCCCCTCCCTCTGTCCGGCGGTCGCCGGACAACACGAGATTCCAATGAGCCCTAGCAGATGTCCCCGAGTGCAACGCCCCAGCGGGGGTCACGACGCAGGCGCCCAGGTGCACTTGTCGCCGTCGACGGTCCAGATCGTCTCCGTCGGCGGTGGCGCCCAGAACTCGACGAACGAGAAGTTGTCGTCGCTGTCGTTCTCGAACCAGTGCACCTCACCGGGACCGACGAGCGCGCTCGTTCCCGCCGCCAGCCGTACCGACGCCGAATCGGTGTGGAGGATCCCGGTGCCGGACAGCACCCAGAAGACGTGGTTGCTGTCCGAGTGGTAGTGCGCGGCCGCCGTGTCGCCGGGGTGGTAGACGATCCGGTCCGCCCGCAGCTGGCGGGCGTTCACCGGCACCCCCTCGGTGAGGAGGTCGAGCCGATCACGCGTGTCTCTGGTCGATGCGTAATGCGGGAGTTCGACCGCATTGAACACCTTGGACATCTTCGCGCCCCCCCCGGGGTCCGCGTCAGGGGATTCCCTGCACTCGATTGCAGCGTACGATACAAGTGTTGCCGTCCGATGTCAACAGGTCCCGCCGCATCCCGGCGGCGCGGCCGTGGAAGGTGTCGGTGACCAGGGCGAGGAGGGGCCGGTGACCAGGCAGAGCGTGCAGAGAGGGGGCACCGTGACGGTGGAGATGACGGTCGATCGCGACCTCGAGGTGGCGATGGACGACGGCGCCGTGCTGCGGGCTGACGTGTTCCGCCCGGTGTCGGGCGGCCCGTGGCCGGTGATCATGTCGCTCGGCCCCTACGGCAAGTCCCTGCCGTTCTCCGAGGGCGTGTTCACCGAACGGTACCGGCGGCTGGTGGACGAGCGGCCCGAGGTCCTCGAGGGCTCGAGCGGCGCCCACCTCAACTGGGAGACGGTGGACCCAGAGCAGTGGATCCCCGCCGGCTACGCCGTCGTCCGTGTCGACTCGCGCGGCGCAGGGCGCTCACCGGGCCGAATGGACCTTCTCTCCCGTCGGGAGGTCGCCGACTACGCGTGCGCCATCGAGTGGGCGGGGACGCGCCCGTGGTGCAACGGGCGCGTCGGGCTCGCCGGCGTGTCGTACTACGCCATGAACCAGTGGCTGGTGGCGGCCCAGCGCCCGGCGCACCTGGCGGCGATCGTGCCGTGGGAGGGGGCCGCCGACCACTACCGGGACATGACCCACCACGGCGGGATCTTCTCCAACGGGTTCTTCACGGGTTGGCACCCCCGGCAGGTGCTGTCGGTGCAGCACGGGCGAGGTCGCAACGGCCCGACCAGTCCCTGGGTGGCGGACGGGCTGGGTGCCGGCCCCGAGACCCTCACCGAGGACGAGCTCGCCGCCAGCCGGTCCGATTACCTGGGCGAGCTGCGCAACCGGCACTTCGACGACGAGTGGTACGCCGAGCGCAGCGCCGACCTGCCGGCGATCGAAGTGCCGCTGTTGTCGGCGGCCAACTGGGGTGGCCTGGGGCTGCACAGCCGGGGGAACTTCGAGGGGTACGTCCGCGCCGGGTCCGCCAGCAAGTGGCTCGACGTCCACACCGGGCGGCACGAGGAGGAGTTCTACTGCGCCGGCGGGCGGGCCCTGCAGCGCGCCTTCTTCGACCGCTTCCTGCTCGGCAAGGACAACGGTTGGGAGGACCGGGCGCCCGTCACGTACGCCCTCCGCCACGTCGACGGGCGGCTGACCCCGGCGGCGGCGGCGGCGTGGCCGGTCGAGGGCACTCGCTGGACCCGTTGGTACGTCGACGCCGCCGGGACGCTGCACGACGAGCGACGGGGCCCCCCAGCGGCGTCGGCTTCCGTGCGGTTCCCCGCCGGTGGCGAGGGTGCGACCCTCCTGTCCGAACCCCTGGCCGCGCCGCTCCGGCTGGTCGGCCCCGCCGCTGCGCAGCTCTACATCGCCACGTCGGGCAGCGACGGGGACGTCTTCTGCACCCTGCGGGCGTTCGCACCCGACGGCGCGGAGGTCGACTTCCGGGGAGCGAACGACCCGCACGCGCCGCTGTCGCAGGGCTGGCTCCGCCTGTCGCACCGCGCCGTGGACCCCGAGCGCTCCACGCCGTGGCGGCCGTGGCACCCGCACCGGGCCGCCGAGCCGGTACGGCCAGGGACCGCCTACCAGGCGGACATCGAGCTCTGGCCGACCTGCGTCGAGCTGCCCGCCGGGTACCGGCTGGCCCTCACGGTGGGGGGATCGGACTTCGCCCGGCCGGGCGCCGAGGGGCCTTTCCGCGGGTCCGGCCCGTTCGCGCACGACGACCCGGAGGACCGTCGTGCCACCGCCGACGTCACTCTGGAGCTGTTCAGCGGCGGCCGCGCGCCGTCGTCCCTCCTCTTGCCGGTGGTCGAGGCCACCTGAGCGATCGCCCGGCCGCACGCGGCGTGGCGAACGTCGGCGGCGGCGGTCCCGGCCGGTCGGGCCGTCCGGGCCGACCGGCGGCGGCGGCTCAGGCCGGTGCCGACGCGCCGAGGTGGTCGCCCAACCAGTCCGCGGCCTGTGGCCGCCACTTGTAGCTGATGTTCATGCAGACGTGGTTGCCCTCGTCGAACAACCAGAATTCGGAGTTGGGCGCCTGCCGGGCGACCTCGGCCGCCTGCTCCCAGGGGACCAGGCCGTCCCGCTTGCCGAACACGACCAGGAGCGGCTGGCGCACCTTGTCGGCGACGCCGGCAAGGGTGATCTTCCTGGCGTTGGCGAACGTCTCCTCCTCGGTGGTGGCACCGGAGTGGTGCATGAAGGCGGCGCGGGAGTTCGGCGGCCGCTTCGGCACGATGACGCCGTAGTCGTAGGGCCCGCCCGAGATCACGACCGCCTTCAGGCGCGGCTCGAACGCAGCGGCCCGCGCCCCGTAGTACCCGCCGAGACTGACGCCCATCGCCCCGACGCGTTCTCCGTCGAGGTCGTCACGGGCGCAAAGGACGTCCAGGACGGCCGCCACGGCGACGTCGTAGTCCGGCCGGATGTGGGTGGTGTAGCCCGTCTCCCCCTGGCCCGGGCCGTCCATCGAGAACGTGGCCATGCCGCGCGCCAGGAAGACCTCCTCGGGCACGAAGAACTCCTCCTTCGTCGAGTCCAGCCCGGGGATGAGGAGGACGAGCGGCGGCCGCTCGACCGCGCGCGGGAACCGCAGGTTGCCGTAGATGACGTCTCCCTCGAAGGGGATCTCCACGCGCTCGGCGCTCGGGTCGAGCAACGGCAACCCGGCGCGAGACGCCTCGACGGCCTTGTCGGCTGCCCGGCGGTGCCGGTCCATGTCGATCATCCAGACGAATTTGGCGAAGTGATAGCTGAGCGAGGCACGGATCCACTCCTCGCCCGCCGTCCGGCGGTGCCCCTCCTTCTCCGCACGGCGAGCCAGGTCTGCATGTTCATCGCCATTGCCAACCCAGGCGTCGAGCCAGTCCTCCCAGTGCTCGAGTGAGCCGGTGACCGTCGAGAAGTCGCTCGGGTCGACGCCCTGGGCGGTGAAGCGCGGCCCCCAGTTCGCGATGGCGGTACGGATGGACTCGTCGGGCATGTCGATCCCCCTCCGGTGTCGTGGCACGTGTTCGACACGTCGGGTCGGGGATTGTAGACGGCCGGGTTGCCCCATGCCGGGTGCCCGGGCTCGGTGCCCGGCGACGCTCGGCGGTGTGGCCAGCCCCGCCGGCCGTCCTTCGACCGCCTGCTCGTGTCTTGACAGCTTCGGCTGGAACGAGGCACTGTGGCGAAATGGCGCAATCGATTGCGGTTGGCGACCCGCGCGCGAACGGCGACGACGACCCGCACCCGCGGCCCTCGCATGGTGGTGCGCTCCTCGCCGACGTCCTCGCCGAGCACGGGGTGACCCACGTGTTCGGCGTCCCGGGCGGCCAGACGCTCGCCCTCTACGACGGCATGCTGACCCACTGGCCGGCCATGCGCCACGTGCTCGTACGCGACGAGCGCACCGGCGCCTACGCCGCCGACGCCTACGCTCGCCTGACCGGCCGGCCGGGCGTGTGCGACGCGACGGTCGGTCCCGGCACGGCCAAGCTCCCCTCGGGACTGGCGGAAGCGTTCGGCGCCTCGGTGCCGGTGGTGGCACTGGTGAGCGACCTCCCCTCGGCCGTCGCCGCCCACCGCTACCGCGGCGCCGCCTCCCAGGCGCTCGACCAGGTGGCACTCCTCGCTCCGGTGACCAAGTGGGTCGGCACCGTCCCCGACGCGGCCACGCTTCCCGCGCTGGTCCGCCACGCGTTCCGGGAGGCGACGACCGGGCGGCCCGGTCCGGTCGCCGTGATCGTTCCCCAGGACGTGCTCGACGGGCCGGCCCCGGCATGGCACGACGGCGGCGGCGGCAGGTTCGGCGTGTTCCCGGCCGTGCGGAGCGCACCCGATCCGACGGACGTCGAAGCCGCGGTCGCCGTGCTGCGCACTGCCGAGCGACCCTTCGTGCTCGCGGGTGGCGGGGCCCTCCACGCCGGCGCCGACCACGAGGTGCGCCGGTTGGCCGAATGGCTGACCGCCGCGGTAGCCACGACGTTGTCGGGAAAAGGGGTCATCGCCGAGGACCACCCGATGGCGGTCGGGGTGAGCGGTGTCATGGGCACTTCGGCAGCGAGCCGGGCGTTCGACGAGGCCGACGTGGTGGTCCTCGTCGGGGCGAAGGCCTCGGGCGGTTCGACCTACAACTGGAGCCGGCCCCGGCCCGACCAGCGGGTCGTCCAGCTCGACGTGGACCCCGTCGAGCTCGGCCGGGCGTTCCCCGTGTCGGCCGCCCTGTGCGGTGACGCCCGGCTGTCCCTCGCCGCAGTCCTGGCTGCCGGCGATGGCGTCGAAGGTCCGGACCGGGCGCCGTGGGCAGCACGGGTGGCGTCCTTTGCCGACGGGTGGCGGGCCGAGCGCGACATCGAGCGCGCGTCCGACGCCGTGCCGGTCGTCCCGCAGCGGGTCATGGCCGAGCTGGAAGGCGCCCTCGGCCCGGACGACGTCGTGATCTTGGACGCCAGCCTCTCGAGCGGCTGGGGCTGCGTGTACCTCGAACAGCGCCACGCGGGTCGTCGGGTCCTGAGCCCCCGCGGCTCGGCCGGCCTCGGGTTCGCCCTCCCTGCCTCCATCGGGGCCGCCGTCGCCACAACCGGGCATCGCACCGTCGTCGTCGCCGGCGACGGTGCGATGGGGTACGCCCTGGGGGAGCTCCCCACCATCTCGGAGCTCGGGCTGCCCGTGACCATCGTGGTCCTGAACAACCGCTCGCTCGGCTGGATCCGCTGGTACCGCCGGATCACGTTCGGCAGCGGGTGGGAGCAGGACGACTTCAGCGACGTCGCCTTCGCCGACGTGGCGCGCGCGGTCGGGTGGCACGCCGAGCGGGTGACCGAGCCCCAGGATCTCGCCGGCGTGCTGCGGTCCGCGCTCGCCGCTACCGGCCCGTCGCTGGTCGACGTGGTCACCGACACCTGGGAGACGCCGCTCGCCGGTCACCGGCGAGCCGTCCACGAGCGGTCGGCACCAGCCGGCTACGGAGGTTAGCGATGCCCCGACACCCCGACCGGCAGCTCGAGCGCATGGCCCAGCCCGACGCGGCGCGTCTGCTGGCCGCTAGCAGGACCGCCATCCTGGTGGCCGGAAGCGTCGAGCAGCACGGCGGGCACCTGCCGCTCGGCACGGACGCCTTCGCTGCCATGTCCATCGCCGAGCGGGTCGCCGAGCGGCTCGACACGGCGGCGGTGACGCTCGGGCCCGTCGGGGTGGCGCATTACCACCTCGGCTGGCCAGGCACCCTGACCCTCCGGCCCGACACGATGCGGAGCGTGCTGCTCGACATCTGCGAGAGCCTGGGGCACGCCGGCGTGCGGCGCATCCTCGTCGTCAACTGGCACGAAGGCAACTCGGCGACGCTTCGGGTCGCCGCCGACGAGGCGCAGCGCCGGTACGGGCTGCGGATCGTCGTCGCCGAGACGCACATCATCACGCACCGAAGCCATCCCGAAGAGATGGAGTTCACCCACGCCGGGTCGATGGAGACGTCTGCCGTGCTCGCCTACGAGGCCGGCCTCGTGCACCTCGATCGGGCCACCGAGGCTTCTGACCGCGCCGCCGGCGACCATGCGCACGGGCTCTTCCGCCGTCCCGACGTCTACCCGGTGATGGCGGACTTCCACGACGTGGCCCCCACGGGCTGGTACGGGCGGCCGGAGCTGGCGGACGCCCACCGGGCCGAGGAGATCGCCGAAGAGGTCGCCGATCACGTGGTGGCCCGGGCGATCGAGATCTGGGACGCGCTGGACGCCGGACACGGCTCGCACGCACCGGCCCACAGACCGGCACCGGCATCGGTGTCGGCGGTCGACGGGGCGGGACGATGACCGCGATCCCCGACACCATGGCGGCAGCCCTCCTCTCGGACTTCGGGCATCTCGACGTCGACCGCATCCCGGTTCCCGAGCCCGGTCCGGGCGAGGTGCTCGTGCGGGTGGCCGCCTGTGGGCTGTGCGGTACCGACCTCAAGATCGTGAACGGCGGCTTCCGCGGTGTCTGGCCGCCGTCGCTCCCCTTCGTCATCGGTCATGAGTGGTCCGGTGAGGTGGCGGCATTGGGGCCGGCAACCGAGGGCTCCGGGCTCGCCGTCGGCGACCGGGTGGTCGCCGAGAACCATGCCGGGTGCTCGGCATGCCCGATGTGCCGGAGCGGCCGGTACAACCTGTGCGAGCGGGTGCGCGAGCCCGGGTTCAAGCTGTACGGCCACACCGCACCGGGCGCTCTGGCGGAGTACGCGGTGCGCCCCGCCATCGTCCTGCACAAGATCCCCTTGGCGGTCGACGACGCCGCCGCCGCCCTCGTGAACCAGGGCGCGCTCACCGTGCACGCGGCGCGGCGCGCGCGCCTCACGGCCGGTGCCACGGTCGCGGTGTACGGCCCCGGTCTCCTCGGCCTCCTGATGCTGCAGGTCGCCCGGGCCTCGGGCGCGACCACGGTGATCACCGTCGGCCGGGGTGGACGGCTCGACATGGCCAAGGAGCTCGGCAGCACGGCGGTGGTCGACTACGAACAGGGTGATCCCGTGGCCGGCGTACGGGACGCCACCGGCGGGCGCGGCGTCGACGTCGTCTTCGACTGCTCGGGCAACCCGGACGTCCTCGCGCAGGCGATCGGTTCGACGCGGCGCGGCGGTGCGGTGGCCATCCTGGGTCTCACGGGTGGGGCCCGAGGCCAGGTGCCGGTCGACGCGTTCGCCCTCGACGAGCTCGATCTGCTGGGCGTTCGGTCGAGCCCCAACGCCTACCCGGCCATGATCTCGCTCCTCGCCTCCGGCGCCATCCGCACGGACGTGCTGACCGCCGACCGCTATGCGCTGGCCGACGTGGCCGATGCGTTCGCCGCCTTGGAGCGTCGCACGTCCATCCGCCCCATCGTCCTGCCCGGAAAGTGAGGTCACCACATGCCCATCGTCCGTAGTGCCAACGAGCTCTCGACCACCCGGGGAGACGGCTACACCGAGACGGCGTGCGCCAGCTCGGAGATCTTCGGCGCACCGGTCCCCATGCAGGCCCGCCGGTTCGTCGTGCAGCCGGGCGCCACGGTTCCGGTCGACGTGGTCGGTGACGAAGCGATGGTCTACGTCGTGACGGGCACGGGCGTGCTCGAGACCGGCCCCGAGCGCCACGACCTCGAGCCCGAGTCCGTGGTGTGGCTGGAGCCACCGGCGAGCACCTTCGTGCACGCGGGGGATGGCGGCGTGGAGGTGCTGGTGGCCGAGGCGCCCGGACGGTGAACCACTGGGGCGGCGTCCTCGGCGCCCCAGTGACGCCGTTCGACGCCGAGGGCGGCATCGACACCGCTCTCTTCGAGCGCAACGTCGAGTTCCTTCTCGCCCAGGGCGTCGACGGCATCACCGTTCCGCTCCACACCGGCGAGTCGCCCAGCCTCTCGGTCGCCGAGCGCAAGCGGTTGGCGGCGGCCGCCGTCGAAGTGGCCGGGGACCGGGTGCCCGTCCTGGTCCATGCCAGCATGCCCGGGACGACAGCGGTGATCGACCTCGCCCGCCATGCCGAGACGGTCGGGGCGTCGGCGGTGATCTCGGTCACCCCTTACCACTGGCGGCCTCCGCACAACGCACTGGCCGCCCACTACCGCGCGTTGTGCGGCGCCGTCGGGATCGACGTCTTCGCCTACAATTTCCCTTCCCGGCTGGGCGTGGCCATCACGCCCGAGCTCGTGGAGGAGCTCGTCGACGCCTGCGGCAACTTCGTCGGGGTGAAGGACGCGTCCTACGACATGCAGAGCTTCACCGAGTGCGTCCGGCGAGGCTGCGCCCGCAGGCCGGCGTTCGCCATGCTGCCCGGCGTCGAGTACCTCGTCCCGGCGATGGCCGTCGGGGGGGCCGGCTGCTTCTCGCCGTCGAGCGCCATCGCCCCGCGCCTGGTGCGCCGGCTGTACGCGGCGTGCGTCGGCGGCGACTGGGAGGTCGCCCGGGCCTGCCAGTTCCGGATGTCGGGCCTGTGGCACCTGCTCCGCGAGACCGGCTACCCCGCCTCGGTCAAGGCGGCCATGGCGATCCTCGGACGCCCCACCGGCGGGGTGCGCCTGCCCCTGCTCGACCTCGACGGCGACCAGCGCACGCGACTGCGGGTGGGTCTCGAGTCGCTCGGGATCCTCGACGAGGAACCCGTTGGCTGGAACTGACGCAATTGACCCCATGAACGGAGCGGGGGGCGGCGGCGGCGAGAGCGGCGCCATGATCCGTCACGCACGGTACGCGCTCGGCTCCTCGGCCGAGCTCCCGACCTGCAGGGCCACGAGGTGGTCGGCTGTCCGATCGACGCTGACGTCGTGCGGCCGGACGAGCGTCGGCACCGGCCGGAACTACTCGACCGACCTCGCGCGCGGCACGTCCTGACCGCCCGCCTCAGGTCTCGTCGCTCAGGCCGTCGCTCACGGCCTTGTCCTCGCTGACGAGCTCCATGCCCGCGCCGCGGGCAACCAGCTCGATCATGGCCGCGAAGTCCGAATCGGCGAACCCGTTGCCGACGCCCGCCTGCACAAGGTGGTAGACGAGCCCGGCGACGGGCATCGGCACTTGGAGCGACCGAGCCGCGTTGAGCCCGAGGTCGAAGTCCTTGCGCAAGAGGGTCGTCGTGAACGTGGGCTTGAAGTCCAGGTTGACCAGCGCCGGGGTCTTGTACTTGCTGAACGCCGATCCCATCACCGAGCTGTTGAGGAAGTCGAGGAAGTCGCTACGGGCGACCCCCGCCTTCTCCGCCAGCACGAGCACCTCGGCCAGCGACTGGATCGTCATGCCGAGGAAGAGGTTGTGGCACAGCTTGACCAGCCGAGCGACGTCACCGTCGCCGACGTACGTGACGGCCTGCCCCAACATCGCCAAGTAGGGCTGGGCCCGGTCGAATGCCGTGCGCGGCCCCGAGACCGCAACCGTCATCCGTCCCGCACGCACCGCCTTGGGGTTGCCGCTCACCGGCGACGCCAGGAACTGGGCGCCGTGCTCGTCGCACCGGGCGCGAGCTTCGACCGACGCTTCGGTGGACACCGTCGAGCAGTCGACCACGATGTCCGGGACGGCACCCCCGCTGAGCAGCCCACCCTCGCCGCCGAGGACGGCGAGGAGGTCGTCGGACGCCGCGACGCAGATGAACACGATGTCCCGGGTGGCCAGCTCGGCAGGACTGTCGACCGCCTTGGCACCCTCCGCCACGAGCGGCTCGGTCTTGGCCCGCGTGCGGTTGTAGACGGCGACGTCCTCCCCGGCGCGCAGGAGCCGCAGCACCATGGCCGATCCCATCCGCCCGGTGCCGATCCAGCCGAGCGAGAGCTTGCCGTCCCCGGCATGCATGGCGCCGTCGTCCGGCCCGCTCACGAGCTCGACCCCCATCGACCGGTTCGCCACGTGGCCGCAAACGATTGCATCCCGACAGTATCCAAGTGTTGCGGTCCGTTGTCAAGCAACTGGTCGATCGTCACGTGGCTCAGGGCCGGCGCCGAGCCGTCCGAGTCCCCGTGGGTAGCGGTGCAGCCGCTCATGGCCATCCTCGGTGACCAGCACCAGCTCACCGGTCTGCACCCCCGCCGACGAGGCCGGTGTCACCACGTTGGGCTGCACGACCACGGCCATGCCCGGCTCGAGCACCACGTCGTCGTGCTGTGGTGGCCGGCCACCGCCGGGGACGACGGGCGGCAGGTACCCGCCGCCGTAGCCGTGGACGATGTCGTCGCACGTGGTGAAGCCCGCCTCCTCGATCAGGCGGGCGGCGGCGGCCAAGTCGGCCCCGGTGGCGCCCGGCCGCACGCAGGCCAGCACCGCGTCGAAAGCTGCCGTGGCCACCTCGTGCAAGGCCGCGTAGCGCGGCGTCGGCTCGGACTCCACGGTGAACGTTCGCAGGAGCTGGCCCGGGTAGCCCCACCAACTGGCGCTGATCTCGCACGCCAGGACGTCACCCTGGGCCAATCGACGGTCCGACGGCCACTGGGCCGGGACCCGCACGGACGGCTCGGTCATGGACGTGACAGCGAAGTAGTGGATGTGGGTCGTCCCGCCCTCACCTGCAGAGGCCGCATCGACGAGGGCCCCCAGCGCCGACTCGGTCATGCCCACTCGGGCGCCGGCGAGGGCCCGCACGGTGGCATCGGTCAGCGCCACCCCTCGCCGGAGCCAGTCCAGCTCTTCGGCGGACTTGACGAACCGGGCGCGGCGGAAGGCGGCGTCGAGGAAGACGGGCTCCACGCCGGCGGCCAGGAGCGTGGGCATCGCCGAGGCGGGGACCGGGCCGACGATGCCCACGCGCCGGTTGCTCCCCCGGCCGGCCGGGCGGCGACCGACTTCCTCCGCCACCGTTTCGAAGGTCGACGAGCCGCCCCATCGAACGTCGACCCCCCCGGCCAGCGCCCGGGCGTTGTCGAGGTGGTTGGCGAACTGCACGAAGAGCACCGAGCCCTCGACGGGCGACCACAGCACGGCGGCCTCCCGGGTCACCGGCCACTGCGTGAGCCATTGCACCGTGGCGCCGGCGCGGTCCGCGCCGTACACGAGGAGATCGGCCACGTCGGCCGAAGCCAGGATGTCTGCCGCTACCGACCGGCGGCGTGCCATCTCGTGCTCGCTGAAGCGGGGATATCCGGTTCCGGTTGCAACGGTCGTCATGTCCCTCCCCACGTGCGTCGGTACCGGGCGACCCGGCCAGCGCGGCGGAGCCTACGCCTGTTCCATCCGGGACGGCACCGCTTGCGCGGGGACGGCACGCCTTGCTGTGATGGTGTGATCCGGACGCCGGCGTCCAGTTCCGAGTGGCGTGCGCGTGGCACGGGCAAGCGGTCCGACCGGCGCCCGGGTCGAGTAGGCCAATGAGGAAGGGGGCGACGTGGCAGACAACGGCACCTCGTCGGGTCGGGTGGACCTGGCGCGCCAGCAGGCGGAGATCGACCGCATCCGGGCGGCCAAGTCCTCACTCGCCCCCGAGGAGCGGCGGGTCACGACGCGTGCGGTCATCTCGATCGTCGAGGACACCAAGCTCGAGGGCCGTCTCGGACGGTTCCGCATCCATTCCGACGAGCCGGCCGAACGGGGCGGGGACGACACCGCGCCCTCACCGCTGCAGTTCCTCATGGCGGCGGTCGGCTTCTGACTGCTGACCCAGGTGGCGCGGTTCGCGCCCCTCTACGACGTCCCGGTGGACGAGGCAACGGCGGACGTCCGGGCGACGTTCTTCAACACGGAGAAGTACGGCGTGGACCAGGCGCCGGCCCACTTCGAGCAAGTGACGGTGGCGCTGTCCATCGACTCCCGTGCGCCGGCTGGGGCGGTCGCTGCGCTGGCCGCGCACGCCGAGCGGGCGTGCCACGCCGCACAGAGCTTGCGACACCCCGTGCCGGTCACGCTGTCGACCACCCACAACGGCACCTTGCTCGACGAGTGACCCCGCTCGAGTGGCGGCCAGCGCGGACGGTGCCGGACCTCAGGGATCGACCGGGGCGGGGGCGGTCGATCCCCGGACGATCAGGTTCGGGGAGACGAGCACCTCCTTGAGGGGCATCTCGGGCATCTCCAGCCGCTCGAGCATGATCTCGGCGGCTCGGGCCCCGATCTCGAACTGTGGGATGCGCACGGTGGTCAGCGGCGGCTGAAAGCGGTCGACGAAGGGCATGTCGTTGAAGCCGACGACCGAGACGTCGGCGGGACACCGGAGCCCCGCGCGCTCGAGGGCGGTACCGCAGCCGAGGGCCATCATGTCGTTGCTGGCGACGACCGCCGTCGGCGGGCGGCCACGCGACAGCAATTCGAGCGCGCAGCGCTCACCCTCGGGGGCGGTGAAGCTCGCGCCGAACACGACGAGCTCCTCGTCGATCTCGAGCTCGAGGGCCCGCATGACCGAAAGGTAGCCCTGGTAGCGGGCGTGCCCGGTGGAGAAGGACTGCGGGCCGGCGAGGTGGGCGATGCGGCGGTGCCCCAGCTCGGCCAAGTGCTCGATGGCCAAGCGCACCCCTCCGGCGTCGTCCACGGACACGGACGAGAAGGCGTGACGCTCCAGGACCCGGTTGAAGAGCACCACGGGAACGCCTTCGTCGGTGAGCTGGGCCAGGCCGGGACCCTCCCGGTCGGCGGTGGCGCAGATGAGGCCGTCGACCCGGCGGTCGAGCATCCCCGCGAAGATGCGCTCCTGACGCGTCGGATTGTTGTCGGTGTTGGCGATCAGCGCGACGTAGCCGTCGAGCGCAAGACGATCTTCGATGCCCCGCAGCATCGGCGGGAACAACGGGTTGGCGATGTCGGGGACGACGACGCCCACCGACATCGTCCTGCGGGTCTTGAAGCTCCGCGCGAGGTAGTTGGGCCGATAGCCCAGCGCCGTCGCTGCCGCAGTGACGCGGTCGACCGTCTCGGGTCGCACGAGTGAGCGGGTCGCCACGTTGAGCGCTCGCGAGGCCGTGCCCGGGTGGACGCCCGCCGCCTCGGCTACTTCCCGCAGCGTCACGGTGTCCTGTGGCACGCTACCTCCCTGTTGGGCCAGGGCCCAAGGTTATCGGGGGACGGCGGAAACCGGGCGCTCCGACGGTCGCGCCGTTACGGGCCTCCCCGTCAGAGCAGGCCCACCTCGGCGAGGTCGGCGCCGAGCGCGTCGATCGTGGCCGGCTCGGGGCTTCGCAGTGGTGGGCGCACCGGACCGCCGGCCATGCCGAGCAGCCCTGCCCACGCCTTGATGATGGGCACCGGGTGCTCCCCGCGGGAACGGGCGTCGTGGAGCCACTTGTCCGACAGGTTGCGGAGCGGCGCCATGGCGTCGCGCACCGCTGACGCGGTGGCGACGTCCCCGGAGAGGGCGGCCCGGGTGTAGTCCCGCATCGGGCGGTGGGCCGGCGTCTGCAGCAGGTACGGGGCGGCCGACGACATGAAGACCCGCTGGCCGTGGTCGCGCATGTTGGCCAGCCACTCGGTCTCGTTGGGCTCGCACACGAGGATCCGGTCCCCGACCTTGGCCAGGACGTCCAGGTAATGGGCGTGCGGGTGGCCGACCTTGATCCCGCAGATGGTCTCGAGGTCCGCGAGGCGGGACACCAGGTCCAGCGAGAGGGCCGGTCCGGCGAACCCCGTGTCGAAGACCCACACGCCGAGGTCGGCGGCGGCGCAGAGGCGGGCGTAGAAGTCGTAGATGCCCTCGTCGTCGATGCCCACCGGATAGTAGGGACGGACCACGACGGCGAAGTCGGCGCCTGCCGCCTCCGCCTGCCGCGTGAGCTCGATCGCCTCGGTGAGCGAATGGTGCCCGGTGTGGGCGATGACCGGGCACCGGCCACCCGTCGCCGCGACGACGGCCGCCACTTGCGCTGCTCGCTCGGCGGCCGAGAGCGCCCAGAACTCGCTCATCACGCCGGTGCAGAAGATCCCGTCGACCTCCACCCCGTCGACCAGCCGATGCACGTCGGCTGCCAGGGCATCCAGGTCGCACCGGCCGGCCACATCGAACGGCGTGGTCGACGCCGCCCACAGCCCGGTGAAGGCCTCGGCCGCCGCCTGCTTGGCGTCCGCCCTCGAATAGCGCATGATCCGTCCCCTTCGTTCAGCTGTTCACCCGGTGCCGCTCACCAGCTCGTCGCGATGTACTTCGCCTCGAGGTACTCGAGCATGCCCTCGTGGCCGCCCTCACGCCCGAGCCCGCTCTGCTTCACGCCGCCGAAGGGTGCCGCCGGGTCGGAGACGAGGCCCCGGTTGAGGCCCACCATGCCCGACTCGAGCGCTTCGGCGACCCGCAGGCCCCGGGCGAGGTCGCCGGTGTAGACGTAGCTCACGAGGCCGTACTCGGTGTCGTTGGCGAGCGAGACCGCCTCGTCCTCGTCGCGGAAGCCGACGACCGGGGCAACGGGCCCGAAGATCTCGGTGCGGAGCAGCTCGGCGGAGCTGGGCACGCCGGCCAAGACGGTCGGGGGGTAGAAGAAGCCCGGGCCCTCGGGGGCCGCTGCCCCGGTGAGCGGGGAGGCCCCTTCCCCCACGGCGTCGTGGACCAGCTCGTCGACCTTGTCCCGGCTGGAGGCGTTCACGAGCGGGCCCACCTGGACGCCTGCTGTCAGGCCCGGCCCCATCCGCAGGGCCCCCATGCGCTCGGCCAGCAGCTCGGCGAAGCGCCCGGCGACCGAGGCCTCGACGAAGAACCGGTTGGCGGCGGTGCACGCCTCGCCGCCGTTGCGCATCTTGGCCACCATGGCCCCCTCGAGGGCGGCCTCCAGGTCGGCGTCGGCGAAGACGAGGAACGGGGCGTTGCCGCCCAGCTCCATCGAGCAGCTCACCACCTTGTCGGCCGCCAGGGCGAGGAGGGTCCGGCCGACCTCGGTCGACCCGGTGAAGGAGAGCTTTCGCACCCGGTCGTCGCCGAGCACGGTGCGCGAGAAGTCCGACGAGCGCCGGGAGGGCACGATGTTGACGACGCCTGCCGGCACCCCCGCCTCCTCCAGGATCCGGCCGATGGCGAGGGCGGTGAGCGGGGTCTCGGAGGCTGGCTTGCACACGACGGTGCACCCGGCGGCGAGGGCGGGGCCGATCTTGCGGGTGAGCATGGCGGCCGGGAAGTTCCACGGCGTGATGAGGGCGGCCACCCCGATGGGCTGGTAGGCGACGAGTATCCGGTTGGCCCCCGACGGGGCGGTCATGAGCTCGCCCACGTTGCGCACCGCCTCTTCGGCATACCAGCGGAAGAACTCCGCGGCGTAGGCGACCTCCCCCCGGGCGTCGGGAAGGGCCTTCCCGTTCTCCAAGGTGACGAGGCGGGCCAAGGACTCGGCCCGCTCGGTCATCAGGGTGAAGGCCCGGCGCAGCAGCTCCGCCCGCTCCCGGGGGGCGGTCCTGCCCCAGGACCCGAGGGCCTCTGCGGCGGCGTCGACGGCGGCCGTGGCGTCGGAGGGCGCGCCGTCGCAGACGGCGGTGATGGGCGCTTCGGTGGCGGGGTCCAGGACCTCGATCTCGCGGCCGTCTGCCGACCCCTGCCACCGCCCGCCGATCAAGGCGCCGGTCGGCACCCATTCGAGCAGCTCGGCTGCTACCGCCTTCGTGTCGTGGGCGGGCGCCGTCGTCGTCATGCCAGTGACCTCCTCACTCCCTCGACGATGCGCGCCACGTTGGGCAGGGCCGCATCCTCCAACGCGTCGGCGGCGGGCAGGGGCACGTGGGGGGTGGTGACCCGCACGATCGGCCCGTCGAGGTCGAAGAGGTTCTCCTCGGCCACGATCGAGGCCACCTCCGCCCCCCACCCGCACAGCCTCGGGTTCTCCTCGACGGTGACGAGGTGCCCGGTGGCGGCGACCGACGTGGCGACGGTCGTCACGTCCAGGGGCACGAGCGAGCGCAGGTCGATGACCGTCACCTCGATGCCCTCTCGGGCCAGCTCGTCGGCGGCGGCGAGGGCCCGGGGGACCATGGCCGCCAGGGCCACGACCGTGGCGGCCGGGCCGTGGCGGACGACGGCCGCCTTGCCCAGCTCGTCGACGAGCTCGCCGTCGGGGACGTCCCCTTTGGTGGCGTAGAGGGACTTCTGCTCGAAGAAGAGCACGGGGTCGGGGTCGCGCACCGCAGCCGCCAAGAGCCCCACCACGTCGCTCGGAGTGGAGGGGGCGACCACCTTCAAGCCCGGGATGGCCATGGCCCAGTTCTCCACGCTCTGGGAGTGCTGAGCCCCGAAGCGGGCCCCGCCGCCGTTGCCCGAGCGGATCACGAGCGGCAGGGCGACCTGGCCGTTGGTCATGTAGCGGGCCTTGGCGATCTCGTTGGCGACGATGTCCCAGCACACGGCGAAGAAGTCCGAGAACATGATCTCGGCGATCGGGCGCAGGCCGGTCATCGCCGCCCCCATGGCCGCCCCCAAGATGGCCTGCTCGGAGATGGGCGTGTCGACCACCCGTCCCTTGCCGAAACGCTCCTGGAGCCCGACGGTGGCCTTGAACACCCCGCCGGCCGAGCCGATGTCCTCGCCCAAGAACACGACCGAAGGGTCCCGGGCCATCTCCTGGGCGATGCCGTAGGCGACGGCGTCCCGGTAGGTCATCTCCGCCACGTGGCACCTCCGTCGCTGAACACGTCTCGGTGGACCAAGGCGAGGTCGGGCGGCGGGCTCGCCATGGCCTGCTCGGTCGCCTCGTCGACGGCCTCCTGGGCCGCCTCCTCCACCCGCACGAGGGCTCCCTCGTCCACGCCGGCCGCCACGAGGCGAGCCCGGTAGGTGGGAATGGGGTCGCGGGCGAGCCAGGCGGCCACCTCGTCGTCGGGGCGGTACTTGCCCGGGTCGGCCCTCGAGTGCCCGCCGTGGCGGTAGGTCTCGGCCTCGATCAGGCTCGGGCCGCCGCCCGCCCGGGCGCGCTCGAGGGCGGAGGCGGCGGCGGCGAAGGTGGCGTCGGCGTCGTTGCCGTCGATCAGGATGGGGTCGAGGCCGTACGCGGGGGCCCGGCCCGCCGCCGGGTGGGCGACGGCCGTCACCGAGGAGATGGGGGTGTACTCCATCCAGCGGTTGTTCTCGCACACGAAGACGATCGGCAGCTGCCAGACGGCCGCCAGGTTGAGGGCCTCATGGAACGCGCCGATGTTGGTGGTCCCGTCTCCGAAGAAGCACACGGTGACCTCGGGGGCGCCCCGCAGCTTGGACGACCAGGCGGCCCCGTTGGCGATCGTGAGGTGGGCGCCAACGATGGCGTAGGAGCCCATCATCCGGTGCGGGATGCTCGTCAGGTGCATCGAGCCGCCCTTGCCGGCCATGAGGCCGAGCTGGCGGCCCATGAGCTCGGCCATGACCGGCGCCATCGGCACCCCGCGCGCCAGCGTGTGGTTGTGGCCCCGGTAGGTGCAGAACGTGTAGTCCTCGGGCCGCAGCGCCACCCCGAACCCGGCGGCCACCGCCTCCTGACCGAGCCCCAGATGGCTCGTCCCCTTGACCAGGCCCTGGAGGAACAGGTCGTAGGCGCGCTTTTCGAACGCCCGCATCTCCACCATCGAGCGATAGAGGCGGAGGCGGACGTCGGCGGACGGCGCCGGTGGGGCCGGAGCGGCGGGGCTTTCGGAGAGGCTGGTCATGTCGGGCGTTTGCTCCTCTGATGCGGTCGGTGGGAGGTCGCCCCGGCGCCCGCGGTTCGGCTCCCCGGGCGGCCCGTGCGGCGGAGGCCTAGTACGGATTGGTGACGAACAGCTCCTGGGCGGGGAACAGCGTGATCACTTGCGGACCGTCCTCGGTGACGACGATCTCCTCTTCGATCCTCGCCGCCGAGTGGCCGTCCGTGGCCGGGCAGTAGGTCTCCAGGGCGAAGACCATCCCCGCATGGATCTCCATCGGATGCTCCAGCGAGTTGAGCCGGCTGATCAGCGGGCGCTCGTGCAGCGCCAGGCCGAGGCCGTGGCCGAACTGCAGGCCGAAGGCTTCGCGCTCGCTGGCGAGCCCGATGTCCTCGGCCGTCGGCCAGCCCCGGGCGATCTGGTCAGTGGTGACGCCCGGCTTCACGAGGTCGATCGCGGTGTCCATCCACTCACGGGCCCGCTGGTAGGCGTCGCGCTGGGCGGGGGTCGAGTACCCGACCGAGAAGCACCGGTAGTAGCACGTCCGGTAGCCGTTGAAGGCGTGCATGACGTCGAAGAACGCCTGCTCGCCGGGGCGGATCATGCGGTCCGAGAAGTTGTGGGGATGGGGGATGCAGCGCTCGCCCGAGACGGCGTTCACCGATTCGACGTCGTCGGACCCCATCCGGTAGAGGGTGTCGTTCACGAGGGCCACGATCTCGTTCTCTCGCACCCCGGGCTTGAGGGCCTCGGCCACCAGCTGGTAGGCGCCCTCCACCATGGCGGCCGCCCGGGACAGCAGCATGATCTCGTCGGGTGACTTGAGCTGGCGGGCATCGAGCATGACCTGCTGGCCGTCGCGCACGTCGAGGCCGGCCGCCTGGAGGGCCAGCATCGTGGGGACGTCGGCGATGTCCAACCCGAGGGGCATGTCGGCCACCCCCGCCTCGCGCAGCACGTCCACGATCTCGGCCACCGCCACCTTTGGAAGCCCGACCTCGGGCCCGACCGCCCCGCGCATGGTCGTGACCGCCGGGCGGGAGTTCTCCGGGCGGATCCAGGGGGCGTGGAGCCGGTGGTGGACGGCCGCGGACCCGAAGTCCCACAGGACGGGCTCGGCACCCCGGGCGAGCACCGTGTAGCGGGTCAGCTTGTCCCGGGTCCACTCGCCGATGGCCGTGCTCGTGATGTAGCGGATGTTGTTGAGGTCGAAGCACAGCAAGGCCCCGAGCTCCGAGCGGTCCAGGGCCTCTCGTGCCCGGCGCAAGCGGTACTCGTGCAGGCGGCGGAAGTCGACCCGCTCTTCGAAGTCGACCCCCATGACCCCCGGCGAAGGTGCGGCGACGCCGTTCCGTACGCTCATCGGCTGCGGTCCATCGCTCTCACGCCCCTCCCGGTCCCGCAGCGCGCACCGTCCACCGAGGGCGGGGACCCTTCGGGGCCGGACCGGCGCGGCGCCGCGCCACTGTCAGCAATCGTTTGCACATTCATCGTGCACCGGCCGCCGGACCATGTCAAGAACGTGACGACGGGGGCCACGGCGCCCCGTGACGTGCCCCTCGGCGGCGGGCCGGCTCCCAGCACGGCTCCTCAACCCCTCAGCGGCGCCACGTACCGGTACCCGAAGCCGCGCACGCTCTCGATGGGCGACGTCTCCGCATCTGTCCAGGAGAGCTTGCGACGGAGACCGAGGATGGCGAACTTGATCCGGCCGCGCCCCGCGCCCGGCGCTTGGCGCCATGCCAGCTCGAGCAGTTGGTCGTGCGTGAGCACCTGCCCCGGGTGGCGGACCAACGCCGCCAGGAGGCGGAATTCGGTCGGCGTCAGCACGACGGGCGAGCCGGCCACCTCCACGCCGCCACGGGCCAGGTCCACCCGGACGCGGCCGTCGTCGAAGACGGTGAGGTCGTCGTGTGGCGGAGGCCTGCGGCGCAACAGCGAGCGCAGGCGGGCGACCAGCTCGTCGTTTCCGTAGGGCTTGGTCAGGTAGTCGTCAGCCCCGCCGAGGAGGCCCCGCACCTTCTCGTGCTCCAGGCCACGAGCCGTCAACAGCAGCACCGGGACGTCGCTCAGGTGGCGAAGCCGTTCCAGGACTGTCCATCCGTCGAGCTTCGGCAGACCGAGGTCGAGGACCACGAGGTCGGGTCGGTCGTCCGCGAAACGGTCCAGGCCCGCCAGGCCGTCGGCCGCCCAGCTGGGGACGTACCCGGCGCCCTGCAGCAGGAGCTCGAGCGACCGCCAGATGTCGGGGTCGTCCTCGATGACGAGCACCCGCGGCGCGCTCGCCACGCTCACGGCGCATCCTCGCCTGCACCGCCGCGGCGGTGCTCGGCGTCCGTCATGGGCGTGCCGGTGCCGGGAACGTCGACCGCCGTGCGACGTCCGAACGCTGCGGCCGTGTCGGCGCTCGCGGTCCCCGCCATGTGTCTCGCCTCCGCCTTCTCTTCGCTCCCGAATGCTACCGCCGAGTCTCGGCGGGCCATCCGACCCGGCACCGGCACCTCGCCCGGCGGCGATAGCCTCGGCCGTGGCGTGCGGGACACCCCCCGCCTCCGGGAGGGATGGCAGAGCGGACGAATGCGCGGCTCTTGAAAAGCCGTGGGGCTCCGGTCCCCGTGGGTTCAAATCCCACTCCCTCCGCCACCCAAGAGACACGACCTCTGGTCCGACGCCGGGCCGACGCGGTGCGACGGGGCAACCGACCAGACGTGCGAGGAGGACGACGGTGACCAGCGAGGCCGAGGCGCCATCGACGCACGTCGCCTCCGACACAGCGGCCATGGACGCGGCGCTCGTCGAGGCCCGGAAGGCGCTCGCCCACGGCGACGTCCCGGTCGGCGCGGTCGCCGTCGCCGGCGACGGCGTCCTGGCCGCACGGCACAACGAGCGGGAGCTGCGCGGCGACCCGACGGCGCACGCCGAGCTGCTGGTCCTCCGGGACGTGGCACGGCTGCTCGGCGGTTGGCGGCTGACCGGCGTGACCATCGTGGCCACCCTCGAGCCCTGCCCGATGTGCGCTGGTGCCCTGGTGGCGGCCCGGGTGGGACGGCTCGTCATCGGGGCGCCCGACCCTCGCGCTGGAGCCTGCGGCTCGCTCTACAACCTGTGCGCGGACCCCCGACTGAACCACGAGGTCCCGTTGACGACCGGCGTTCGGGCCGTCGAGTGCGCCGACCTGCTCACCGGCTTCTTCGCCGAGCGGAGGGGCTGACGCGAGGGGCGGCCGTGGCGCGCGAGCCCACGGCCCGCTGACGATCGGCCGTGCCGCCAGCCGGTAACCTCTTCGCCGGAGGCGTGCGAGAGCGGCCGAATCGGACGGTCTCGAAAACCGTTGTACCCCCTGGGTACCGTGGGTTCAAATCCCACCGCCTCCGCCAGAGGCTCCCCGGAGGGCCGTAGGCAGAGTGGACGAGGGCCCCGGCCCGGCGGCCCGGCGAGGGTCCCGGCCGGGGCCTTCGTCGGTCATGGCGGCCTCGCCCACAGGCACCGCCGGCCGCTCCCGAGCGCTCCCGAGCTCTGCGCCGAAGGTCCGGATGGTCCTCGGGACGCGACCACGAGGTACGCCCGGCGTCCCGCTCACGGCCGTTCCGTCCGACGCCATCCGGGCGGGGGGGCGGGACGAACCACGGCGGCGAAATCCTAAGAAAGAAAACTGGGTTTTCTTTCTTAGTGCAATTGTCGGTTCGGCGCTCCTACGCTTTTGCCGACCTATGAAGACGATAGATAAATCTAGCACACGATTTCGGCGCCTGCATTCCGCATTTCACAGAGGCGCACACCGCCGCGTGCGCCGACCGTTCTGCCGAGACGGACGGTCTCGGGCACGGACGGAAGGCGGCAGCATGTGGCGGGCGGCTCGGGCGTTGGCGACGCTGCTCGTCGCTGGTGGCATCGGATCGATCGCGGCCGGGATCGACCAGCTGGCGTCGCCCGCCACCGTTGCGGGCGCGGCGAACGGTTACGGGCCTGGCGTCGGTCCACAGACACCGACGGGTCACTGGGGCGGCGCCTACGTGCTGCAGGGTGTTCCCGGCTACGGCTACTGCATCCAGCCCGGTGCCGCCGACCCGATCGAGCTGAGCGCCACGACGTGGTCCCCCGTGCCCTATCCGGGCAGCAGGCTCTGGTCGAACGGGCAGATGGCGGCACTCGCGTACTTCGCCGAGCGCTACCAGGGCACCGGCTATGGCGGCTACTCGGTCAGCCAGACGACCGCCGCCATCGCCGACGTGGCATACGCGTCGGCCGGGGGGACAACCCCACCCTCCAGCAGGCCACCGGCGCAACTGCTCGCCGACGTCGAGGCGTGGATCGTGACGTACGCCGGGCCCTGGACCATCGCCGTCTCGATGACACCGCCGGCGGGGGCCACGTTCGCCCCCTCGACCAACTACTCGGGCACCATCACCGTGCGGAGCGCCACCGGAGCCGGCGTAGGTGGCCTCGAGCTCATCCCCCCCGCCACCGGGGGACCCTCGACCGGCGAGATCAGCAACTTCGTCTGGCTCCAGCCGACCACCGATGCAGCCGGCGCGATGGGGTTCCAATGGAACATCGACAGTTCCCCACCGGGCGGCTCGTTTGCCGCCGGCGGAATAGGCATTATCGGAGGAGCTCCAGGGACAGCACCACCGACGTACGGGACGCCCACCGGGGTGGGCGGCCAGACGATGCTCGTCTCCGGAGCGCCCGCTGGCCCGACGACCAGCTTCAGCGGTGTGGTCGCTGCGTCGGCGACAGACCACGGCACGATCTCGATCGACAAGGCGGTCGCCGACGCGTCCTTCTACCAGCCGGTCGGTGCCGTCTTCCAGGTACGCAACGGGGCCGGCCAGGTGCTCGACACCCTCACCACCAACATCGACGGACAGGCCGGACCGTCGATCCCGCTCACAGCGCCTCTGAGCGGCGCCCTCTACGACGTGCACGAGGCCGTCGCCCCGCTGGGCTACCTGCCCGCGCCCGACCAGGTCGTGCGCGTCTACCCCAACCAGGACACGGTCGTCACCTACAGCGGCGCCAACGAGGAACCGTCGGTGAACGGCCAGCTCGAAGCGCGCAAGGTCGACGCCCAGACCGGCCAGCCACTGGCGGGTGCGGTGTTCGACTTCCACTTCGACCGGACAAACCGCGGCACGTACCCCGAGGACCTGGGCCAGTGCACCACGGGTGCCAACGGTGCCTGCCAACCACCCCAGCAGACGGCACCTGGCGGATGGCTCCCCGGCTGGTACCGGGTGACAGAGGTGCGTCCACCGTCTGGCTACTCGCGCACGGGGACGTCGGCGACCCAGTACGTGTTCGTCCGCCCGAACACGACGGCGGTGGCCACGGTCACGTTCGCGGACCTGGCGCTCGGGAGCCTCCAACTGCGCAAGTCGGGCAACGACACGGCGTACTGGCCCGTCGCCGGCGCCGCGTTCAGCGTCGCCGGCCCCGCACCGTCCGCCTCCGTGGTCGGGACATTGGTGGTCGGGTCCACAGGAGCCTCCAACGTCCTCACCAGCCTGGTGCCGGGCACCTACACCGTCACCGAGACCCGGGCACCCCCGGGCTACGGGACGGTCGCACCGTTCACGACCTATGTCGCCCCCGGGCACGCCACGACGGTCGTGTCGGCGGTGGACGCGGTGCAGCCCGGCACGCTGGTGATCCGAAAGACCGACCGGCTGACGGGCGTGCCGCTCGCCGGTGCCACGTTCGAGACGGCGTACGACAGCCACGACGACGGGACCTTCGACGTCGACCTCGGCACGTGCACGACCGGTGCCGCCGGGACGTGCGCTCCTCCGCCCAACGACGGCACCGGGTTCCTGCCCGGTCGCTACCGGGTGACGGAGGTCGCGGCGCCGGCCGGGTACGCCCTCCCCACACCGGCGCCAAGCCAGACGATCGTCGTGGACCCGGCTGCGTCGGCGACCTTCTCCTTCACCGACCAGGAGCTCGTCGGCGCGTCGTTCCTCAAGGTGGCCACGGGAAGCGTCAACCCCACACTGCTGGTCCTGGCCGGTGCCGTCGTCGACGTCACCGCCGGGCCGACCTACGGTGGGACCGTCGTGGCCTCGTGCACGACGGCGGCCGACGGCAAGTGCACCACCGGCGAGACCCTCCTGGCGGGTGACCCCTACTGCTGGCGCGAAGTGACGGCGCCCCCCGGGCTTGCCGCTGGGGCGACCGGCTGCTTCACGGCCTCCGACGCCCAGGCCACAGAGCCCATCGTCGTGAGCGATCCGGGGCGCTTCGTCCCGATCGCCGCAAAGAAAGTCGACCGGGCCGACCCATCGGTCACCCTCCCCGGCGCCGTGTTCGACCTGTACCGGGTCGACGGTGGCCACGGACCGTCGGCGCCCACCCCGCCCGCCGACGCCCGCCTGGAGGCAGGGCAGACGTGGGTCGCCCGGTCGACCTCCGGCCCGACAGGCGTGGCGACGTTCCCGCTCGAGCTCCCCGGCTACGCGTACTGCGTGGTCGAGCATGCCGCACCGCCGGACTACGTCACCGTCCCGACAGAGCACTGCACCGGCGTGCTAACCGGACCGCAAGGGACACCGCCGGTCGCCGTCACGGTGACCGTGCCCGACACACCGGTCGAGGTCAGCGTGACGGCCCGCAAGTTCAACACCGCCACGCCGGGCACCGGGATCCCCGATGCCGTCTACGACCTGTACGTCGAAGGTGCGGGACCACCGGGCGGTCCGTCAACGACAGCGCCCTCCGGGGCGGCGACGATCCCGGGGGCCAAGTGGTGGGCCCGCGGCACCACGGCGGCCACAGGGTCCCTCGGCTTCCAGGTCCCGGCCGGCTACGCGTGGTGCCTGCACGAGGTGAGCGCCCCCGTCGACTACACGCTCGACCCGGCGCTGCACTGCACGGCCACGGTCACGGCCTCGGGGACAGCGGGGCACGTCCGCGTCGCCCTGCCGGAGACGACCGCCCTGGTCGAGGTCTACGCCCACAAATTCAACGCGCTCGCACCGGACACCAGCATCCCCGGCGCCACCTATGAGATGGTCGGCCAGGGTCCCGTCCCGGCCGGCTGGTCGGCGTCCCCCGACCCCTTCCACTACCTGGTGCCGGCCGGTGACTGGTACGTCGGCACGACCACGACCGACGCGCAGGGGCTCGCCAGCTGGACGGTGCCGGCCGGCCACTCGTGGTGCCTTCACGAGATCCACGCACCGGCGGGGTACGCGCTCGACACCGGCTGGCACTGCACCGGGCTCGTCACCACGCTGACGCCAGCACCGAAGGCGACGGTGGCGCTGCCAGAGGTCGCGATCCGCACGGTCATCGCCACGGCGACCGCCAGCTCCTCCGCCACCCTGGCCTTCACCGGCGGTCCCGGCACGCTGCCCGTGGCTGCCGGCTCGGGCTCCGCGGTCGCCGGCATCTCGCTCATCGTGGTCACGCGACGGCGGCGCACGAGGCCAGGGGGGAGGCTCCGGTGAGGCCGCTCGGAGCCGGAGCCAGGCTGGCGGTCGCGGCCCACCTGGCCGGAGCATGGTTCGCCGTGACGGTGCTGCTGGCCGCCAGCGCGCCGGCGGCGGCGCACCCCACGGCCGCCCGCTCCTCGGCCGGGCAGGCGATCGGCATCACCACAACGTGCCCTGGACCGGGGTGTCCCTACGTCCCGGCCACTGCCGATGAAGCCGGCATCGCCACCGACGTCCTGGCCCGGATCAACCTGGAGCGGGCCGCTCCGGCACGGGACTACTCGTACCAAGGGGGGCAGGCGGCGCTCATGCCACTAGCCCCCGCCCCGGCAGCAGCCCAAGATGCGGCGCAGGCAGCAGCCGAATGGCAAGCGACCCACGGCTTCGTCGCCGACTATCGAGGTCCCGTCCCGACCGGAACCCGTTACACCACGGGCGGCAACGCAGCCGGGGCCGGTGACTCCGCCGGGATCGACGACGCGATCATGCACTCGTACGGCCACGCGCTGGGAGAGCTGTCGGCCGCGCCGACCCAGGTCGCGATAGGCGCCGCCTGCACGAGTGCCGGCACCCTCTACGTGACGGAGGACTTCTACGACCCGAACCGGGCGGCCTGGTCGCAGGGGCAGGTCCGGCTCGCCGCCGAATTGGCGCACGACAGCGTCTACGCGGAATCCGGTGGGACGGTCACGACGGTCACGGACGGCAGCGGCTCGGGGCCGGCCCAGGACTACCTGCCCCAACAGCCGATCGTGGCCGGCTACGGCACCAATTTCTCGGACCTGTACGCGACGGGCTCGGACTGGACCTGCAGCGGGGCCCGCTTTCCGCCCGGGAGCTCGCCGAGCTCCCCGCTCCCGGTCCCCGTGGTCGCCATTGCCAGCTCGGCGGACGGCCACGGGTACCTCCTGGCCGACGCTGCGGGCGCCGTGGACGTCCACGGCGACGCGGCGTTCCACGGCGACTTGGCGGCCGCGCCCCCCAGCGCTCCGATCGTCGACGTGGCGCCGACCGCCGACGGCGGTGGCTACTGGATGGTGGGGGCCGACGGCGGCGTGTTCGCCTTCGGTGACGCCGGGTTCATGGGCTCGTTGCCGGGCGTGGGCGTGCACGTGGACGACATCGTGGGGATCGCTGCGCCACCCTCACGGGCGGGCTACTGGCTCGCAGGGCGTGACGGCGGGGTCTTCGCGTTGGACGTCCCCTTCTATGGCGCCGCTTGACGTGGCGCCCGGCCCCCGAGGGCCGCCCGAGCGCACACGAGCACCCCCCCGGTGGCTGGCCAGGAAGCCGCTCCTGCTACGCTGCTTCCTGCAACGGCAGGCGAGAGCCGCCGTGCCCGGCACGTTGCCGGCAGGGTCTGATTCGAGTTCCGGTTCGAGTTGGGCTGTTCCGTACTCGACAGGAGCTCAGTGTCCCCAACGTCCAGGGCCTTTCCAGTCTCGGCGTGCCCGCAGCCGCGGTGGCGTGCCGTCCGGTCCTCGGTCCTCAGGCAAGGGGTGCCTCGGCGCTCCGGCACCAAGCCTCATGCTCCGTCCCCGGCCCGAGGCCGCTGACGGACACGGAGGACCAGCAAGTAGGGCCGCAGGACGACTGCGGCCGAGAGAGCACCCGGCACCCGTTTGGGGCGCCGGAGAGAAAGCAGAGGCAGCATGCCAGTGGGCACCGTGAAGTTCTTCAACAACGAGAAGGGCTACGGTTTCCTGTCCCGCCCCGACGGCGAGGACGTCTTCGTCCACTACTCGAATGTCGAGGGGACGGGGTTCCGGAGCCTCGAAGCCGGCCAGCAGGTCGAGTTCGAGATCGGACCGGGCCGAAAGGGCGACGAAGCGCGCAACGTACGGGTCATCTGACACCGCCCGTTGCGCGCCGCAGCAGGCCGCCCCTGGACGGGGCGGCCTGCTGCCTCACCACGAACGGAAGGAGTGACACGATGGCACGTCCCCGTACCACCTTCGGCAAGCTCCAGCGCGACCAGGCCAAGCGCGCCAAGGCCCGGGCCAAGCAGGAAGACCGGCTGGCGCGGCGTGCCGAGCGCGCCGACGCCGAGCCGGACGACCACGGCCCGACGGAGAACCAGGAGGCGCTGCTGGCGCAGTTCGCCCGCCTCCACGAGGACCTGGCCGACGGCCGGATCTCGATCGACGAATTCGAGGAGCGCCAGGACGACCTGCGCCAGCGCTTGCGGGTGGACTGAGCTCCTTCGGGCGGGTTCGGCCCTCGGGACGGCCGCTCAGCGGTGCTCGCCCGACGCAGCGTCGATCGGTCCGTGCGAGGAGGCCTCGCTGGCCACCCCCTCACGCTGCTCGAGCCACCGGCGGAGCCCGGCGGCGTTCGAGTGGAAGCTGTTCAGCACTTCCAGCTTCTCGCGGTGCTCGCGGGGCACGGCGGCCAGGGCGCCCGAGAAGCGGGTCTCGAGAGCGGCGGCGATGTCCTCACCGGCTCGCCAGGCCCGCTCGGCCTCGTCGGCCCACGATCGCAGCGTCTCCCCTGCCTCTACCAGGAGGTCGAGCGGATCGCCGAGCAGCCCGTAGTGGGCGAGCGCCAGGCCCGTCGGCCGCCGCTCGGCGAAGCGGTGCAGGGAGTGCAGCGCCTGGCCGAGGTCGAAATCGGGCGGCGGCGCCGCCGGGCGCAGGACACCGGCGTCGGGCAGCTTCACGCCGACGGCATCGCCGGCGAACAGGACCCCCGTCGCCGAGTCGTGCAGCGCAACATGGTGCTTGGCGTGCCCGGGAGAGTCCACGGCCCAAAGCACCCGGTCGGGCCCGACCCGGATCTCCTCCCCGTCCGCCAGCACGTGCAATCGCTCGGCGGGCGTGGGATCGAGGCGCCCGTAGAGCGAGTCGAGGTGGTCGCCGTAGACACGTGCCGCCGAGGCCACGAGCCGGGTCGGGTCGGCCAGGTGACGGGCGCCCCGCTCGTGCACGTAGACGGTGGCGTGGGGAAAGGCCCGAGCCACGTCGCCGACCCCACCGGCATGATCCAGGTGGATGTGGGTCACGGCCACGCCCGCGAGATCGCCGGCGCTCACCCCGAGCCGGTCGAGGGCTGCCAGCAGGACGGGGACCGACGACTGGCTCCCGGTCTCGACGAGCACCGGCGCCGGGCCGTCCACGAGGTAGCCGGCCGTCATCCGTTCCCAGCCCCCGAGGAGCGTGTCGATCTGGATGATGCCGGGGGCGATCTCCGCGACCGCACCGGAGGGGGTGGCCACCGTTACGACGCCCCGAGCTCGACAACCACCTTCACGTCGTCGGGCTGGCGTTGGAGCGCGTCCTGCCAGCGCTCGAGCGGGACCTTCCGGCTCACCACCTTCTCCAGCCAGTCGTGGTCGGCGTTCGCCAGGGCGTCCGCCGCCGCCTCGTAGTGCCGCCGGTTGGCGTTGACGGAGCCGACGACCGCCTCGTTCGCCAGCACCATCGAGCGGTTGAGCGACCCCTCGTCGACGGCGATCTCCCGGCCGCCCGACGAGACGCCGGTCAAGCAGACGACCCCACCCGAGCCGACGTGCTCCATGGCGTCGAGCACGAGGGCCGAGACACCCGTGCACTCGATGATCACGTCGGGTGTGGGGCACGCGTCGGCGATCGCCCCGGTGTGGTACTCCGCGCCGAGCGCCCGTACGAGGTCGGGCTTCACACCCTGGGTCATCCGGTCGATGACGTGCACCTCCATGGACTTCTGCACGCCGAGCAGGGCGGCGAGGAGCCCGATCGGTCCGGCGCCCGTCACCACGGCCGTCTTGGGCGACCAGTGCGCACGGCCGCCGATCCGGTCGACCTGCTCCCAGGCCTTGGCCACCACGCTGGTGGGCTCGAGCAGCACGCCCAGGACCCCCAGCGACGGCGCCACCTTCACCACGTACTCGGGCGTGATCCGGTAGCGCTCCGACAGGTAGCCGTCGTGCTCCTTGATCCCTCGCTCGGTGTAGCGACCGTTGCGGCAGAAGTCCCACTCCCCGACCGCGCAGTTGGGGCACGGCACCGGGTCCGGGCGGCGCACGATGCCGACCACGAGGTCCCCGCTGCGCACCGGCCCGCCGTCCGGCGCCTCCAGCACCCTTCCGAGCGACTCGTGCCCGAGCACCAGCCGCTCCTTGCCCGGCGGCGCCCAGCCGTACGCGCCGGAGAGGATCTCGAGGTCGGTGCCGCAGATGCCCACCGCCATCGTCTCGACGAGGACAGGGCCGTCGGCATCCGGCGGGTCGTCGACGTTCGAGAGCTCGGCGGTGCCCTTCTGCAGCGGTACGACGGTCAACGCCTTCACGTGTCGGTCTCCCTTCCCGTACTGCCCCTGCGCCAAGCCCGCCGCGCCCGCGGTCCATCGGGGTGCGCCGCGGTCTCCACCGAGCCGGCACCGTGGCCGGCCACCTCGCCCTCTGCCGTCCCCACCGGCTCGGTCGGCTCCGCCGGTCCACCCACGCCGCCACGACGTTCCCGCACTTGGGGCACCCAGCTGCGGGTCCGGCCGACCCCACGGTGGCCGGCGACCCGCCACGACCCGATGCCGGGATGGGCCCCCGAGCCGATGGGGCCCCCCAGGCTCTGGCTGAGGAGGCGCTGCAGCCGCTTGGCCACCTGCGCCTGCCCGGGCGACAACGGCTCCTGGCCGGTCATGCGGCTGGCGCTGTTCACCAGCGAGACGTGGGAGAAGGCCTGCGGGAAGTTGCCGACGAGGCGCTTGGCCACGGGGTCGTACTCCTCGGCGAGCAGTCCGACGTCGTTGCGCAGCGAGAGGAGGCGCTCGAACATCTCGCGGGCCTCCTCGGTCCGCCCCACCATGTGGAGGCAGTCGACCAACCAGAACGAGCACGCCAGGAAGGCGCCCTCCCGTCCGGTCAGGCCGTCCACCGCGCCGTCGTCCTGCGTGCGGTAGCGCAGGACGAAGCCGTCGGCGACCAGTTCGCGCTGGATGGCCTCGACCGTGCTCACCACGCGGGGGTCCTTGGCCGGCAGGAAGCCGACCAGCGGCATCATGAGGACACTGGCGTCGAGCTGGTCCGATCCGTAGTACTGGGTGAAGGCCTGCTTGTCGGGGTTCCACCCCTTCTCGACGATCTCGGTGTGGATCTCGTCGCGCAGCGACCGCCACTTGTCGACCGGCCCCGGGAGGCCGGGCCAGTCCTCCATCGTGCGCACCGCCCGGTCGACGGCCACCCACGCCATGATCTTCGAGTGGGTGAAGTGGCGGCGCGGGCCGCGCACCTCCCAGATGCCGTCGTCCGGCTCCTTCCAGCCGGTCTCGAGGAACTCGATCAGCTTGGTCTGGAGGTCCCAGATGGCCCGGCTGTGGAGCCCGTCCATGTGGCCGGCCGAGTAGAGGGCCGACATCACCTCGCCGTAGACGTCGAGCTGGTACTGCCCGGCGGCGGCGTTGCCGATGCGCACCGGCGCCGCGTTCTCGTAGCCCGGCAGCCAGTCGGCCTCCCACTCGTCCAGGCGCCGCTCGCCGCTCGGGCCGTACATGATCTGCAGCTTGGAGACGTCGCCCGCCGTCGCCCGCAGCAACCAGTCGCGCCACGCCATGGCCTCGGCGTGGTAGCCGCCGCGCAGCAGCGCCTCCAAGGTGAGCGTTGCGTCGCGCAGCCAGCAGTAGCGGTAGTCCCAGTTCCGCTTGCCGCCGAGCGTCTCGGGCAGCGACGTGGTGGCAGCGGCCACGATGCCCCCGGTCGGCTCGTAGGTGAGCGCCTTCAGGGTGATCAGCGACCGCAGCACGGCCTCGGAATAGTCACCCCGGTAGGTGCAGGCCGCCGACCACGTCTGCCACCACGTGTCCGTGACCCCGATGCAGTAGAAGGGATCGATCGGTGGCGGGGGGGCGGTGTGGGACGCGTACCAGGCGAGGATGTAGGCCATCTGCTCGCCCTCGCCCAGGGTGGCCTCCGAGACGGTGGTGAACCCCTCCCCGTGGGTCTCGGCTCGGGTCCACAGGGCCACGGCGTCCGGACCGGCGGTCGCCGTGAGCATGTGGTCGTCGCGCGTCACCCAGGGGATCGCCTCGCCGTAGCCGAACCGCAGGGCGAGCTGCATGCGGACCGTCACCTTGCCGGCGACACCCTCGACCAGGCGCACGACCTGAGGATTGCCCTCCCGGACCGGCATGCAGTCGGTGATCCGGATGGTCCCCTCGGCGGTGTCCATCTCCGTCTCGAGGACGAGCGTCCCGGGCCGGTAGCACCGCCGCACGGCGGTCACGGTGCCCTCCGGGCCCTTGGGGGCGATCTTCCAGTACCCGTGATCGTCGGTGCCCAGCAACCGGGCGAAGCAGGCTTCCGAGTCGAACCGGGGCAGGCAGAGCCAGTCGATCGACCCGTCCTTGCCCACCATTGCCGCGGTGTGCAGGTCGCCGATCACCGCGTAGTCCTCGATGGGGAGCGGCATGTCGTCCCATTCTTACCCCAGCACCGCGGGCGTCGGCACAGCAGGGGCCTTGCCGGCCGGGCGCCGGCCCGCCACGACCTGGGGCCACGCACCCACAGCTCACCCGCCCCGTCCGGCCATTCCGGTGGCCGGCTGGGTACGGCCTCAGGGTCCGACTGACGGTGAGATGCAAGAGAGATACGGTAGGTATTCAGCTTCTGGGGGAACCAGGACGGGAGGAGTCGACCACGTCCAAGATCGGTACACGCTTCGAAGAGCTCTCCGGCGACGCCCGATACCTCGACTACGAGGCGGTGGCGGACCCCGTCGGCGCCGGGCGCATCCCGGCCGTCCCGATCGCGCGCTTCGGCCGCTGGCGCTACTGTGCAGCGGCGACTGGGGTGATCGAGCTCGACCTGTCCCCTCAATTGGGGTTGATGGCCTCCGGCCCGGCAACGGGGCCGGGACTGCTGGCGTCGTTCGTCCGCATTCGCGCCAGTGAGGACGTCTTCGCCTCACCCAACGCAACGTCGCAGCTGTACTACGTCATGGAGGGCCGGGGTTTCACCGCCGCCGACGGCCATCTGGTGCGATGGGAGGCGGGCGACTTCCTGACCTTGCCCACCACCCAGCTGGCCGTGCACGCCGCCGAGGTCGACAGCACGCTCTTCTGGGTCCACGACGAGCCCATGCTGCGGCACCTGGGGGTGACGGCCAGCGAGCCGAGGTTTCGGCCGACCAAGTTCCCCCGCGCGCACATCGACGCGGCGCTCGAAGCCCTGCTCCGCCGGACGGTCGACGACCACGTGCCCGACCCGGAACGACGGACCATTCTCTTGGCCACCGCCACACAGGAGCAGCCGGCGAGCGTGAGCCCCGTCCTCCGGGCCATGGTCGGGGTCCTGGCGCCGGGGGACGTGTGGCACCCGCACCGCCACCAGTCGACGGGGCTCGTCCTCGTGGCCGACGCCGCCCCCGGCTGCTACACCCTGCTGGGGGCGACACTGAGCCCGGACGGTCGGATCGTCGATCCGGTCCGCATCGACTGGGAGCCCGGTGGGGCCTTCGTCACCCCACCGGGGATGTGGCGCACCCACGTGAACGAGTCCCCCCATGCCGCCCGGGTGGTCCCGGTGGAGGACGGGGGCCTGCAGGCGCACCTGCGCACCCTCGAGCCGCGGTCGCGAAGGGTGGGGCCTCATGGCGCCTGACGGCGAGCTGGCCCCCCGCGCTCCGGAATCGATGGACTGGCTCGCCGACGCCGTCACCGACGTGGCGATCGGTGGCAACGGCGACTTGGACGGCGTCGCCCGTCGCCCGGCGCTCCAGCCCGCCGTGCGCCGGGTCTACGAGCGGACCAAGACAGCCATCCTCCAAGGTGCCCTGCCCGTCGGTGAGTGGGTGACCGAAGGTCAGGTCGCCGAGGCGCTCTCGGTGAGCCGCACGCCCGTGCGCGAGGCCTTCCTCCGGCTGGAGGCCGAGGGGCTGCTGCGCCTGTACCCGCGGCGCGGCGCCCTGGTGACGGAGCTGACCGAGCGGGATGTCTGCGAGGTGCTCGAGCTTCGCGAGCTCCTCGAGTCCTTTGCCGCGCGGCGGATCGTCGAGACGGCGCGGAGCCGGCGCCGTGAGCTCGTCGCACAGCTGCGCGAGCTCGTCGAGCGGGAGCGAGAGGCCGCTGTGGATGGTGACGCCGTCGCCACGGCCCGCGCCGGCCGGGCCGTGCACACCGCCATCGTCCACGCCGCCGGGAACCGCCTCCTCGACCGCTTCTACGGCATGCTCCGGGACCGGCAGCAGCGAGTGGCCGTGGAGGCCATCCGCCGAAAGCCCGACCGGCTCCCCGCGGTCCTCGACGAGCACCGCGACCTCATCGACCTCTTGGAGGGGGGTGACGTCGCCGGCTACGAGCGGG
This sequence comes from Acidimicrobiaceae bacterium, assembly GCA_027306585.1. Classification (GTDB taxonomy): domain Bacteria; phylum Actinomycetota; class Acidimicrobiia; order Acidimicrobiales; family RAAP-2; genus DAHUZJ01. The sequence goes on from DAHUZJ010000077.1 coordinate 74,738, forward strand.
CGCTCCAACGCCACCTGATCGGCACGCGCCAGGCGCTCGGCGGTCGCTGACGGGGCACCCCGCGGTCGGGGATGATGAGCCCATGCGCCGCTACGTGCTCACGATGACCTGCCCCGACCGAGTCGGCATCGTGGCCGCCGTCAGCGGTTTCATCGCCGAGCACGGGGGATGGGTCCTCGAGGCGGCGCAGCACGGCGACCTCTCCACGGGCCGCTTCTTCCTCCGCATCGAGGTCATCGCCGACACGCTGCCCTTCGGGCCCGAGGAGCTCGCCGAGCGGTTCGCCCCCGTGGCCGAGGCCATGTCCATGAGCTACCGGATCACCGACACCGAGGTGCGCAAGCGCGTCGTGGTGCTGGTGAGCCGGGAGGAGCACTGCCTGGCGGACCTGCTGTACCGGTGGCGCAGCGGCGATCTGGCGTGCGACATGGTCGCCGTCATCTCGAACCACGAGACCCTGCGTCCCGTCGTCGAGTGGCACGACATCCCGTACCACCACGTCCCGATCGACCGCGCCGACAAGGCGGCGGGCTTCGCCCAGGTCGGCCGGGTCCTCGAGGTCGCCCGTGCCGACGTGGTGGTCCTGGCACGCTTCATGCAGATCCTCCCGCCGGACCTGTGCGAGCGCTACGCCGGGCGGCTCATCAACATCCACCACAGCTTCCTGCCCTCCTTCGCCGGAGCCCGCCCGTACCACCAAGCCTTCGAGCGCGGCGTGAAGCTGATCGGCGCCACGTGCCACTACGTCACGGCCGACCTCGACCAGGGACCGATCATCGAGCAGGACACGCGCCGGATCGACCACACCGACTCGGCGGACGACCTGGTGCGGGTGGGCCGCGACGTCGAGCGAACGGTGCTCGCACGCGGGCTCCGGTGGCACCTGGAGGACCGGGTCCTCGTGAACGGTGTCCGGACCGTGGTGTTCGACTGAGCCGGTGCCGGCCATCGGCTGAGCGGGGCCGGCCCGCTCTTCGGTCAGCCCCGCCGGCCCGTCAGCCCCGCCGGCCCTCGGCGTGCCGCTGGGTACGGGCGACGATGACGCGGGCGCTCACCAGCAAGATGAGCACGATCGCGACCAGCACGAGCGCTGCGTCGTACGAGAGGTAGATCTGGTTCTTGTTGGGCTGGTCCCAGAAGGCGTACACCATGTACGTCAGGTAGCCGAACTCGTGGCCGCCGACGAACGATCCTGTCCAGACCCGTGTGGCGAAGTTCGCCGTGTAGATGAGGGGTGCCGTCTCCCCGCCGGCGATGGCCAGGGCGATGAGCAGACCGGTCACGATCCCGGGGGCCCCGCTCTTGAGGACCACTTTGCGCAGGGCGTAGCCCGTCGACATCCCGAGGGCCTCCGCGCCCTCCCGGTAGCTCGTGGGGACCTGGCGCAGCGCGGTCTCGGTCGACTTGGCGATGTAGGGCACGACCATGATCGAAAGGATCAACAGGGCCGGCAGCAGCGAGTACCCCCAATGAAGGCCGACCACGAGCGCCACGTAGCCCACGTAGCCGAGGACGATGGACGGGAAGCCGGACAGCACGTCCGACGCCATCCGCAACCAGGTCCCGCCGGGTGCGGCACCTCGCCGCGGGCGGGACAGCTCGGCCAGGTGGATGCCGGCGAGGACCCCGACGGTGCCGGCGATGACCAGCACGCCGGCCATGAGGACGAGCGTGCCGACAAGCGGGCCCTCGAGCCCGCCGTTCCCGCTCACCAGCGGCGTCCACAGCACGCTCCAGTGCCAGTGGGGCGCCGCCTTGGCCACCACGCCGGCGAGCACCCACGCGGCGGGGGCCAGCACGAGGCCGAGCGCCAAGAAGGTGCCGGCCCGGAACAGGGCGGCGAAGACCCGCCGGCGTCGCACGCGTGGCATCTCAAACCCCGCTTCCCACCGGGCCCCCGAGGCGGGAGGTGCGGGTGACGATCCAGCGGGCAACCAGGTTCACGAGGACCGAGATCACCGCCAGGACGAGCGCCATCTCGGCGAGGGTGGCGACGGCGAAGCCCGTGGCGTCGGTGAGCGACGAGCTGAGCTGGGTGACGATCTCGGCGGCGAACGTCGACATCGACCCGAAGATGTTCGGGGCGATCCGGTTGATCGAGCCGGTCGTCATGGCGAGGACGATCGTCTCGCCGAGCGCTCGGCCCAGGCCGAGGGCCGTGGCGCCGATGATGCCGGCGCGCACCCACGGGATGGTGACCCGGTGCGCCACCTCCCAGTCGGTCATCCCCAACGCCTCGGCGCCCTCCTTGGGGAGCGGCGGGACCTGGCGGAAGAGATCGGCGGTGGTCGCGGTGATGATCGGCACGATCATCAACGACAGCACGAGGCCACCGGTGAGGAGCCCCTCACCGCGTCCCGGTGTGCCACGGAACCAGTCCAGCACCGGGACGTTCGGCATGTGGCGAGCGATGGCCGGATAGACGTTGTTGGCCAGGATCGGCCCGAAGGTGAGCACGCCCCACAGGCCGAGGACGACGCTCGGGATCCCAGCCAAGAGCTCGATGGCGAAGCCGAGCGGGCGGGAGACCCAGCGGGGCAGCCGTTCGGTGAGGGCGAAGGCACACCCCAGCGAGACGGGCAGCGCAACGACGAGGGCGATCACCGATGACTGGAGGGTGCCCACGATGAGCGCCAGCACCCCGTAAGCCGAGCCCTTGGGGTGAGCGATGCCATTGGTGTAGACGGTCGGTGCGTAGGCGCTCCCGATCTTGTAGGCCGAGTGCGTGAAGAAGCCGAGGCCGTTCACCCCGATGGCGGGGGCAGCCTTCACCGCCAGGACGGCGACGCAGAAGGCGAGCGCGGCGGTCGGGAGGACGACGGCGACACGCGCCGACCACCGCCACGCGCCTGTCTCCCCGGCGCGCAGCGCACCCGCCATCCGCCGGATGGCGGGCGACCGATGCGCTGCCCGGGCGGCGTCGGGGGCGGCGGGCAGATCGCCCGCCGCCCCCTCTGCCGTGGTCATCGGCGGGGCCCCGCAGGCCCCGTCGTGATCCGGCTCACTTGATGGACTTGATCTGCTTGAGCGACTGCGCCACGACCTTCTCGGGCAGTGGCCGGAACCCGACCTGGGTGAGGTAGGTGGCGCTGTTGCCGGCCTTCGGGTCGATCGCCCACTCCATCACGGACCGGACGGCCTTGGCCTCCGAGGTGCTCGACTGCTTCTTGTTCACGATGGCGTACTCGTAGTTGATGATCGGCCAGCCGTTCTTGACCTTCCCGTCGATCATCGAGATGGAGCCTGTCGCCGGGGTCTTCTTGGTGAAGCCGGACGCTTCGGCCTGGATGGTTGTGGCCGTCGGCATCATGTACTGGCCCTTGCCGTTCTCGAGCTGGCTGTAGGTGAGCCCGTCGCCCAGGGCCTGGGACTGGTAGCTGATCCCGACGTAGGCGACACAGCCCTTCGTCTTCTGGCAGGCGGCGACCATCCCCGAGTTGCCTGTCTCCGCCAGCTCTTGCGGCGTCGACGGCCATGTGACGGTCGTGTTGTAGCCCACCTTTGTCGACCATGACTTTGTCGAGTCCGACAGGTAGGTGGTGAAGAGGAACGTGTCACCGCTCCCGTCGATCCGGTGCAGCGGCACGATCGGCAGTGTCGGCAGTGTCACGCCCGGGTTGATCTGCTTGATGGCTGTTGTGTTCCACTTGGTGATCTTGCCGGTGTACATCCCGGCCAGGATCTTGCCGTTGAGCTTCAGGTGGGTCGTGACACCCGGGATGTTGTAGTAGATCTCCTGCGCCGAGATGGCGAGGGGGACATTGAGCAATGTGGGTGTCTTCTGCTTCTGGGCATTGGACAGGTAGGCGTCCGACGAGCCGATCTGGAGCGTCCCGTTGGCCGCACCCGAGATGCCCTTGCCAGAGCCACCGGCCGCCGTCTGCAGCGTCACCTGCGGGTACTTCTGGTTGTAGCCCGGCGCCCAGAGGTTCCAGAGCGGGTACAGCAGCGAGCTCCCGGCTTCGGCGATCGTGGCGCTGGCGGGCTTCTCGACGGTCACGCCACCGGCGGACTTGGACGCGGCTCCTGCCACGCCGGCCGTCCCGGCGGCGAGACCGAACGCGGCGGCCGCGGACAGGGCCGCCGCCGGGATCATCTTCTTGGCTCGGATCTTCCGAGTCACGGGTTCCCTCCTTGTGGGTTGTGGGTGGGTCAGGTGAACGGGCGCGCCGCGCGAACGTGCGGTCCAGCGGGCGTGATCAGCCGATGCGGCCGGTGACGTAGCGCTCGGTCTGGGGGTCCTTGGGGCGCTCGAAGAGGTCGTCGGTCGGGCCGTGCTCCACGAGGTGGCCGTCGTAGAAGAACATCGTGTGGTGGGACACGCGCCGGGCCTGCGCCAGGTTGTGGGTGACCACGATCAAGGTGAGCGCCGGCGCCAACTGGCGGAGCAGCGCCTCCACGTACTCGGTCGAGATGGGGTCGAGCGACGACGTGGGCTCGTCGAGCAGCAGCACCTCGGGGCCGACGGCGAGCGCTCGGGCCAGGCACAGCAGCTGCTGCTGGCCGCCCGACAGCCGGAACGGCGAGTCCCCGAGGCGGTCCTTCACCGAGTCCCACAACCCGACCTCTCGCAGCCGCTGCTCGGCCACCACATCGAGCTGCTTCCCCTTGGCGATCCGGTGGGCCTTGACCCCCGCCACCACGTTGTCCCGGATCGACATCGGGAAAGGGTTGGGTCGCTGGAACAGCATGCCGACGCGCCGGCGCAGGTTCAGCAGGTCCAGGCCTGGCGTCCAGATGCTGGCACCGTCCAGGAGCACGTCGCCTTCGTACCGGAACCCTTGGACCTTGTCGTTCATGCGGTTGAGCGTCCGCAGGAACGTAGACTTGCCCGAGCCGGTAGGACCGATCAGCGCGGTGATGCTGCCGCGGGCGAACTGCATGTCGATCGACGACAGGATCGTCTTCTCGCCGAACCGGAGCGTGAGCCCGCGGGTCACCACGGCGTCCGCCGGGCGGCCCCGGTCGGGGTCGATGGCCGCCAGGACGGGGTCGACGGGGCCGGGGGCGAGCTTCGCCTCCGTCACCGCCGGGGCCACCTGGGGCGATGTCGTGCTCGCGTCGTCAGCCATCGGTCACTGCCTCCCTCCGCCGGGATGCCGGGTCGCGACGGCGGCGGGCCAGAGCCCCTCGACATGGGGTCGCTGCCGGAGCGTCATCGCCACGCAACATTCCTACCGACTGCAGGTGAACGTGAGGGGACCCGAAAGCGAACGGTTGGGAAACCCGAGCTGAATAGTTCGCGGCGCCGCCGGCGTCAGCGGGTGCCGACGATGGCCTCGTGCGCCGCCCCGACGTCCGCCACGAGGCGCCACCCGAGGAAGAGGGCCGCCAGCCACAGCGCGACCGCCGTGGTGAGGAGCCCGTCGCTCGCCGCGGCGGGCAGGCCCGAGAGGAGCCATGCCCACGCACCGAGCACGTCGACGACCGTCGAGGCGAGGAAGAGCAGCCAGCACAGCAGCACCCGCCGCCGGATCGGGTGCCCCGGCGGGAGGCAGTCGCGCAACGCCTGGTACGGGCACCACAGGTTGGCGACCGGGACGAACCAGAAGACGACGCCCCATGCCGGTGAGTGCCGGGCGGGGAGGCCGAGCCACCTGGCCGCCGATGCCGCCCGGTGCTGCCACACGAGGAAGACGATCGCAACGGCCAGCCCGGTGAGCGACGACAGGTAGGAGAGCAGGGAGTAGGCCGCCGGCGGGGTGGGAGGCGGCGGCGCCGGCCGGCCAGCCCCGAGGGCGTGCCACGCCACCCGGAACCAGCGGGCGGACGCCGTCAGCTGGGTGGCATAGCCGAACCGCAGGGCGGCGAGGCACACCGCCAAGGCGCCGATCGTGACCAGCCCCCAGCGCAGGACGGCACCCAGCCGGCGCTCCCCGTCGACCACGGGCACCATCCGCTGCGACCAGTCCGCCGCCCCCGCCCACGCGGGCAGCCACTGCCAGCCCCTCGCCGGTTCCCAGCGCCATCGTCCGAGGTCAGCGGTGGGCGACCCGCTGCCCATCCCCGGCCACGTCACGGGGGCCGGCGGGGTCTCGGCACCGGCCGGGGGGGGCGCCGTGTGGGAGGTCCACGCGTACCCGTCCCACCACCGGGCCCCCGCCCCCCCAGGGTCCGGGTACCAGCCGGCCGGCGGGTGGGGCACCGGGCCGGCCGCTCCCCAGACCGTGCTCCCTGTCGGTCCCGCGTCGTCGTGCACGGACTGCTTCTAGCACCGGTACGGTTGCGGCGTGCGCCTCCGGGTCTTCGTCGAGCCCCAGCAGGGGGCCACCTACGACACGCTGCTGACCGCCGCTCGGGTGACCGAGGAGTGCGGGTTCGACGCCTTCTTCCGGTCCGACCACTTCGTCTCCATGGGTGGCGTCGACGGCCTTCCCGGCCCCACCGACGCCTGGGTGACGCTCGGCGCCCTCGCCCGGGAGACCACCCGGGTGCGGCTCGGCACGCTCCTCACGTCGGCCACCTTCCGCCTGCCGGGCCTTCTGGCGGTGACCGTGGCCCAGGTGGACGCCATGAGCGGCGGCCGGGTCGAGCTCGGCCTCGGGGCGGGGTGGTTCGACGACGAGCACCGGGCCTATGGCGTCCCGTTCCCGCCGACCGCAGAGCGCTTCGACCGCCTCGAGGAGCAGCTGGCCATCGTGACCGGCCTATGGGCGACCCCGACGGGTGAGCGGTTCTCGTTCGACGGCCGGCACTACCGGCTCGAGGACAGCCCGGCGCTGCCCAAGCCGGTCCAGTCACCCCGTCCGCCGCTGATCGTCGGCGGCGTCGGGAAGGTGCGGACGCCGCGCCTGGCGGCGCGCTTCGCCGACGAGTTCAACGTGCCCTTCCACACGGTCCCCGAGACGGCCGAGGTCTACGACACCGTCCGGCGCGCCTGCGAGACGGCGGGGCGGGACCCCGCCACCCTGGGGATGTCGGCCGCCGTCGTGGTGTGCTGCGGTGCCGACGCGGCGGAGGTCCGCCGCCGGGCGGCAGCGATCGGCCGGGAGGTCGACGAGCTCCGCCTGCACGGGGCGACCGGCACGCCCGAGGAGGTCGTGGCTCGCTGCCTCGAGTACCGCGCCATCGGCGCCGGGTCGCTCTACCTCCAGGTCCTGGACCTGGGGGACCTCGACCACCTGCGGCTGATCGCTGACGAGGTCCTCCCGGCCGTCGCCGGCTGACGTCGCCGGCCGACCCCCCAGCCCCCCAGCCTCGCCGACCCCCAGCCTCGCCGACCCCGCACTGGCGCCCGGATCCGGCGAGGGGACACCCCAGCCGTGCAAGTGTTCGGTACCCTCCTGCCCGGTGGATGTCGCCGACATCGTGATCGTGCTCGTGCTCGTGCTGGCCGCCGTGCACGGGCTACGCCTGGGCGCGCTCGTCCAGGTGCTCTCGTTCGGGGGCTTCTTCCTCGGCCTCACGATCGGCGCGCTCGTGGCCGGGGCCGTGGCGCCGAGCCTCCACGACACCACCGTCCGGGCGGCGGTGGCCCTGCTCCTCGTGCTGGGACTGGGCCTCGTCCTCGGCGTGGTCGGCCGGGTGGTGGGCACCATCGGTGGCACGGCGGTGCGCCGGGTCCACCTGGGGATGCTGGACAGCGTCGCCGGGGTCGGGGTGGCGGTGGTGGCGGCGCTCGTCAGCGTCTGGCTGGTCGCCAACGAGTTGGCTCAGACGCAGTTCACCGCCGTCAGCAGCGCCGTCCAGCGGTCCGCCATCATCCGAGCGGTCGACGCGGTCATGCCGCCGCTGCCCGACCTCTTCTCGAAGATCCAGTCGTTCCTCGGCGGGACCGGCTTCCCGCCCGTCTTCTCCCAGCTCGAGCCGCCACCCACCAAGGCCCCGTTGCCGAGCGTCGCCTCGGCCAACGCGGCGGCCGCGCCGGTGCTGGCGTCCACCGTGAAGATCCTGGGCACGGCGTGCGGCTACCTGCAGGAGGGATCCGGCTTCGTGGTCGGGACAGGGCTCGTCGTCACCAATGCCCACGTCGTGGCGGGCGAGCCGGCGACCCAGATCCTCGTCAACGGTGGCTCGTACAACGCCACCGTGGTGTTGTTCACACCCACATTCGACCTGGCCGTCCTCCGCACGAGCGCCCCGTTGGGCACCCCGGTGACCCTTGACCCCTCCACCGTCGGGCACGGCACCACGGGAGCCATCGTCGGCTACCCCGAGGACCGGACATTGACCGTCGGACCGGCGGCGGTCGACGGCACCATCACCGCGCAGGGGCGCAACATCTACAACCAGGGCACAGTGACTCGGCAGGTCTACCAGATCGATGCCCGGGTCGAGCCCGGCAACTCCGGTGGTCCCCTCGTCGTCGGAAGCGGCGTCGTGGTGGGCGTCGTCTTCTCGCGTTCGACCGTCTACACAAACGTGGGGTACGCGCTCGCCTCCCCCGGCGTCCTGACCCGGGTCGACCAGGCGAAGGGCAAGACGGCGCGCGTCGGCACCGGCGCCTGCGTCAGCGGCTGACGGGCACGTGGACGTCGTCGTGGCGGCGGAGCCCGCAAGCCCTCGACGCATTGTGCGACGCTACGGGCTACCTCGGAGCCAACGACGTGCTGATCGACCGGGCGCTGGACCTCCACGCCCGCCACGCCCGCGGACCGCACGGAGGGCAGGAGGAACGATGACCGAAGGGACGCTGCGAACCGCCGGCGCCGAGCTGCGCTACCGCGTCGACGGGCCCCCGGACGGCCCGGTCCTCGTGCTCGCCAACTCGCTCGGCACCACGCTGTCCATGTGGGACCGCCAGGTGCCCTCGCTGAGCGCCTACACCCGCGTGGTGCGCTACGACCAGCGCGGGCACGGCGGTTCGTCCTCCCCCCCTGGTCCCTACCGGATCGACGACCTGGGCCAGGACCTGATCGACCTCCTCGACGGCCTCGAGGTGGCCCGGGCGGCCGTGTGCGGCCTCTCCCTCGGCGGCATGGTCGCCATGTGGGCGGCCGCCCGGCATCCCGAGCGGGTCACCTCGCTGGTGCTGGCGTGCACGGCGCCGTACCTGGGCCCGCCCGAGGGGTGGCTCGAGCGGGCGGCCGCCGTCCGGACCGACGGGCCCCTTTCCCTGGCGCCGGCGTTGCAGGAGCGCTGGTTCCCGGCGAAGGTCCGCGCGGCCCAGCCCGAGCTCTTCGACGAGGTCACGGGAATGCTGGCGACGTGCACGGGCGAGGGGTACGCCGCCTGCTGCGAGGCGATCGCCGGCATGGACCTGCGACCGGACCTCGGGGCAATCCGTGCCCCGACCCTGGTGCTGGCCGGAGCCGACGATCCCGTCACGCCGCCCGCCATGGCGCTCGACCTGGCGGCGTCGCTGGGCGCCGGCCTCCGGGTCCTCCCAGGCGCGTCGCACCTGGCCAACCTCGCCCAGCCGGCGGGCTTCGCCGACGCCGTGGTGGGGCACGTGACCGGCGGTCCGCTCGCCCGGGGCATGGCCGTGCGGCGCAGCGTGCTGGGCGACGCCCACGTCGATCGGGCCGTGCGGCGCGGCGGGGTGGCGTGGCCCGCGTTCGGCGACTTCATCAGCCGCTACGCCTGGGGCGAGGTGTGGTCCCGCCCCGGGCTCGACCGGCGCACCCGCAGCGCCGTCACCCTCGCCGTCCTCGTCGCCCTGGGCCGGCACGAGGAGCTCGGCTTCCACGTGCCCGGCGGCCTGCGCAACGGCCTGCGCCCCGAGGAGATCGCCGAGATCATGCTGCAGTGCGCCGTCTATGCCGGCGTGCCCGCCGCCAACGCCGCGCTCCCGACCGTCGAGGAGGCGCTGGCGTCCTACGCCGGCCAGTCCGGCGGCAGCCCGGGGCCCGAGGGCGCTGCGCCGGGACGGCGGGGGTCCGAGTGAGCGCGTCACATCGCCGGGCATGGGCTGACCACCGGGTCCCGGTCCCGGCCGACGCTGGGCTCTGCGCCGCTCAGGACGCGCCGGTCCTCGCTCCCACTCTGCGGTAGGTGGTCCAGGCCTCGTAGTCCTTGGCCGGGCCCCGCACGCGCCAGTGCTCCTCCAAGACCGCCGCCGCCACGACGGTGAAACGGAGGTCGTAGCGGTCCTCGGCACAGGGGTGGCACGCCCGCCATGTGCCCGAGCGCAGGTCGCAGACGACGAACGGGCGGCCGTCGGCGAAGTGGAGCAGCGCGCTCCCGTCCTCCCGGCCCACGCACAGGAGGCTCCGGGCAGCCGGCCCGTCGTGGCCTCCGAGGCGGAAGCGGCCTCGTTCCTCGTAGCGCGCCCGCCGGTGGCGCGCTACGAGCCCACCGGGCTCGGTCGTCACCGACAGCGCCCCCTCGAAGCTCCCGTCCGCGCCCGCACGGTGGTCGTGGATCGTGCGCTCGACGGTCCACATGCCGACCAGGTGCGCCAGGGTGTCCGTCACCTCCACCCGACGATTGTGCTCCGACCCGGGGCCCCCGCGTAGAGTCGCCGTGGCCCCCACCCGCCGTCCCAGCCGTTGGGGCCCCGAACCCCACCCCGAACCCCACAAGGAGGAGCACATGTCGGACGCCGCCCGTCTGCAACGCCGAGCCCCGGTCGTGCTGGCCGACCTCGTGCCCGGCGCCCTGGTGCGTGACCTGCTCCTCGTGGCCGGTGCGGCGGCCTTCGTCGGTCTCCTCGCCCAAGTGTCGGTGCACCTGCCCTTCACCCCGGTGCCGATCACCGGCCAGACGCTCGGCGTGCTGCTGGCGGGCACGGCGCTCGGCTGGCGGCGCGGCACGGCGGCCATGGCGCTCTATGCCGTGGCCGGGGTGGCGGGCGTCCCGTGGTTCGCCGGCCACACCAGTGGCTACGTGGGGGCGTCGTTCGGGTACGTGGTGGGCTTCGTCCTCTGCGGCCTCGTCTGCGGGTGGCTGGCCGAGCGGGGTGCCGGCCGCTCGCTCCTCAGGAGCGTCCCTGCCATGGTGGCAGGCGAGGTCGTCATGTACGCCGTGGGCGTGGCCTGGCTGGCCGTGGCGCTGCACGTCGGCGCCGGCGAGGCGATCGCCCTCGGCCTCACCCCCTTCCTGGCCGGTGACGCCCTCAAGGCGGCGCTCGCCGCCGTGCTCCTGCCCGGCGCCTGGCGCCTCGCCGGCTCCCGGCGGTAGCCCGCCGGGGCGCCGGTGCACGCGTGCGAGCGCCATGGCTAGGCTTCCCCTGCACACGAGTGCAGTGCCGACTGCGTAGCGGGGGGTGACAGGGCCTTGACGGGCGTCGTGTGGCTGGCGTCGAACGGACGATGCCGTCGAGGCATCGCCGAGGGCCCACCCGCGATGCCGGTCGGCTAGCCGAGTGCCGGCGTGAGCACGGTCGTCCATCCGAGCGACGTCCGCGTCGACGCCGTGCGCAAGATCGTCGGTGCAGAGGAGTACGCCGGCGACGTCTCGCTCGAGGGGATGGTGCACGCCTGCATCGTCCGGAGCAGCGAGCGGCATGCCCGGATCGAGGCGGTCGACACCAGCGCCGCCCTGACGATCGACGGCGTCCTCCGGGTGGTCACGGCCGGGGATCTGGACTGCGCCCTCTACGGGCGGATCGTGCGGGACATCCCCGTGCTCGCCGTCGACAAGGTCCGCTACCTGGGCGAGCCGGTCGCCGCCGTCGTGGCTACCACCCGCCGGCTCGCGGAGCTGGGCGCCGCCGCCGTGGTCGTCGAGTACGGCCCGCTCCCCGCGGTGGTCACCGCCGACGCGGCGCTCGAACCCGACGCACCGCTGGTCCACGAGGCGCCGTGGGAGTACGCCCGCGCCGTCGTCTCGCCGGACGATCCGCCCAACCTCCAGTCGCGCGCCGCGCGCGGCACACGGCAGGAGGCCGAGGCGGCGCTGGCCGGTGCCGCCCACGTGGTGGACGAGACCTACGTCACGCCCGCAGGGCACCAGGGCTACTTGGAGCCGCAGTGCTGCGTCGCCCGGTGGAACGCCGAGGCAGGCAGTCTCGAGCTGTGGATCCCGAACAAGACGCCCTATCGCCTCGTGGAGCAGCTCGCGGCCTGTCTCGGCCGGCCGGCCGCATCGATCGAGCTCCATCCGGTGGCGATCGGTGGCGACTTCGGCGGGAAGGGATCGCCCATGGCCGGCCCGCTGTGCGCCGAGCTGTCCCGCCTGGTCGGCCGGCCGGTGCGCCTGGCCCTGCGCTACGCCGAGGACCTCGCGGCCACGAACCCTCGCCACCCGACGTCGATCCGGGTCCGCATGGGCTGCGACACCGGCGGGCGGCTGGTCGGCCTGGTCGTCGACGCCCAGGTGGACGGCGGGGCGTACGCGGGGTACAAGCCGATGCCCGAGGTGTCGCTGCGCGGCATCGGACACGCCGCCAGCTCGTACCGGGTCGACGCCGCCTACGTCGAGTCCCGCATCGCCTACACGAACACGGTGCCCAAGGGTCACGCCCGGGCCCCGGGCTCGCCCCAGATCACGTTCGCCGTCGAGTCCGCCCTCGACGAGCTGGCCCTGCGCAGCGGCCTCTCCCCGTGGGAGATCCGACGGCGCAACGTCCTGCGCACCGGGGAGACGGGGCACGAGGGCGTCCGCTACGCCGAGCACCGCGCCGCCGAGGTCCTCGAGCGCGCCGAGCGCTCGATCCGGCCCGCCACTGCGCCCGCCGGCACCCGCCACGGGCTCGGGATCGCCCTCTACGACCGCCCGACCGGCCTCGGCTACACGAGCCTCCGGCTCACGGCGCGGGCCGACGGCGACCTCGACGTCGGCGTCGCCGTCCCCGACACCGGCACGGGCAGCCACACCGTGGTCCGCGAGGTCCTCGCCGGCGCTCTCGCCCTCGACCCGGCGTGCCTCCATGTGCGGCACCTCCCGACCGGTGCGCTCCCAGGGGACCAGGGCGTGGGCGGCAGCCGCGTCACGGCCACGCTCAGCAGCGCGGCCCTGCTCGCCGCCGAGCGCTGGCAGGCCCGGGGTGGCGAGGACTCGATCGTCGTCGAGCTCCGCGGCGAGGCGGAGGAGCCGATCACCTCGTACTGCGCGCAGGTGGCCCAGGTGGCCGTCGACCCGACCACGGGCGAGCTCACGCTGCTCGACCTGTTGACCGTGGTGGACGTGGGCACGGTGGTGCACCCGGCCTCCCACCAGAGCCAGGTCGACGGCGGGGCGACGATGGGCATCGGGTTCGCGCTCTACGAGGACCTCGAGCTGGACGACGGCCAGGTGTGGGCATCGAACCTCGGCGAGTTCAAGCTCCCCTCCGTGCGCGACCTGCCGTCGCTGCAGACGGAGGTGCTCGAGGGGGGCAAGGGTGTGGGCCCCGCCAACGTCAAGTCGATCGGGGAGCTGGTGAACCCCCCGGTCGCCGCGGCGATCGCCAACGCCGTCTTCGCCGCCACCGGTGTGCGCCTGCGCCGCGTGCCGCTCCGGGCTGAAGACCTCTGGGAGGCGCTGTACCCGGCGACCGCCGCGGCGCCAGGGAGACCGGCGGTGCCGGCGGCGGCGGCGGCCGGGCCGGCACCCGGCGGCTCGTCGGAGCAACCGTGAGGGGAAAGGCGCCATGCACTTCCGGCTGAACGGCCAGACGGCCGACGTCGACGCCGAGCCGACCGAGCCCCTGCTCGACGTCGTGCGGCGTGCCGGGTGCACCGGCCCCAAGGAAGGCTGCTGGATCGGCGTCTGCGGCGCGTGCACGGTGATCGTGGACGGCCTCCCGGTGAGCGCGTGCCTGTACCTGGCGGGCATGGCCGAGGACGCCGACGTGTGGACGGTGGAGGGCCTCACCGCCGACGACCCGGCGCTCGTGGACGCGTTCGCCGACGCTGCCGCCCTGCAGTGCGGGTTCTGCACGCCGGGGCAGGTCACGACGGCGTGGTGGGTGGCGCACCGCCCGGACGTCGACGGCGGTCCCGGCGGCGCCCGCAGCCCCGGCGGCGCCGGCGGTCCGGGCGGCGACCCCGACGTCGCCGCCCTCATGGCGGGCAACCTGTGCCGCTGCACCGGCTACCAGGCCATCCGCGCCGCGGTGGAGACGTACCGTGCCGGCCACTGAGTTCTTGGCGCCGAGCACGCTCGAGGAGGCGCTGGGCGCCCTCGGCGGCGACGACACGCACCTCCTCGGCGGAGGCACGGCCCTGGCACTGCTGCTCAAGACCGGCATGGTCGAGGCGGCGCGCGTCGTGTGGCTCGGGCGCGTCGCCGAGCTGCGCGCCATCACCGAGCTGGACGGCGAGCTCCGGATCGGAGCCGGCGTGACCCTGCACACCTTGAGCTCGTCGCCGCTCGTGCGCCGGCACTGCCCGAGCCTCGCCCGGGCGGCCGGCCTCGCCGCCAACATCCGCGTACGTGCCGTCGCCACTCTCGGTGGTCACCTGGTCCATGCGGACCCGCGCCAGGACTGCCCCCCGGTGCTCTTGGCGTGCGGGGCCACCGTCCACCTGGCCTCGACGGCCGGTGAGCGAGCGCTGGCATTGGACGAGTTCTTGGTCTCGTTCCTGGAGACGGCGATCCTCCCGACCGAGGTGCTCACCTACGTGCACGTCCCGATCGAGCCCGGCCGCCGGGAGGCGTACGTTCGCTTCACCCCGGGCAGCGAGGACGACTTTCCCACCGTCGGGGCGGCGGTGGCGCTGCGCGCCGACGACGCCGGCGCGCTGACCGACCTCGAGATCGGCGTCGGAGCCGTGGGCGCTCGAGCGACGCGCCATCGTCCCGACCCTGCCCTCTGGCGAGGTCGGCCGTGCACGGCGCCAACGGCTCGGGCGATCGGCGCCGCCGTGGCGGCAGACGTGGCGCCGGCTCCGGACCATCGGCGCTCGGCCCGCTACCGCCGCCACGTGACCGGCGTCATGGTGGAGCGCGCCCTCTCCGACGCCTGGGGCGCCGCCCCCCTCCCCGGCACGGCCACCGATCCCAGCCCCGAGCGAGGAGCAGGAGCACTCCATGAGCACTGACGCCCGCCGCGGCATCGTCGGCACGCCGGTCACCCCGTTCACCGAGGACGGTGGCCTCGACACCGCAACCCTCGAACGGCTCGTCGAGTTCCACCTGGCCCACGGATGCCACCTGCTGGCCATGCCCATGCACGTCGGTGAGTCGCTCGACCTCACGATCGACGAGCGCAAGACCTTGGCCGAGGTGGCCGTCAAGACGGCCAGCGGCAGGGTCCCGGTGTTCGTCAATGCCAGCTTGCCGGGTACCGGCCAGGTGATCGAGCTCGCCCGGCACGCCGAGTCGGTCGGCGCCGACGGCATCGTCGTGATCACCCCCTACCACTGGCGACCCGAGCCCGACGCGCTCCTGGCCCATTTCGCGGCCGTGGCGGGAGCGGTCGGGATCGACGTGCTCCTCTACAACTTCCCGGGCCGCCTCGGCGTCGCCATCACACCCGACCTCCTCGCCCGGCTGATCGAGCGCTGCCCCAACGTGGTGGGGATGAAGGACGCCAGCTACGACATGCAGGCGGTCACCGAGCTCCTCCGGCGAGTACGCGACGTGGCCGAGGACTTCCACCTCTTCACCGGTGTGGAGTACCCGCTGCCGGGCATGGTGCTCGGCGCGCACGGGTGCTTCTCGCCGTCCCTGCAGATCGCCCCGGGGCTCGTCCGCACGCTCTACGAGCGGTGCGCCACCGGCGACTACGGCGGCGCCCTCCCGTTCCAGCAGCGGGCGTCGGCGCTCTGGCAGGTCGTGAAGTCCGGGCACGCCGCCGGCATGAAGGCGGCGCTCGAGCTGATGGGCCGGCCCGTCGGGGGTGTGCGGCTCCCGATGCTGCCGTTGGACGCGACGCAGCGCTCCCACCTCGAGAGCAGCCTGCGGGAGCTGGGCGTCCTCGACGGGGAGCCGGTGGGCTGGCAGGGGCCGTGACCGTGCTGGCCACGGGGGCCGCGGTGGCGTTCGAGCCCATCACCCCTGGCATCGGGGCGGTGGTGCCCGACCTCGACACCCGTCGGCCGCTGCGGCCCGCCGAGGTGGCGGACCTCGTCGGCCTCCTCATGCGGTACAAGGTGCTGCTCTTCCCGCGACAGGGGCTCGACGAGGCCGAGCACGCCCGCTTCGCCGCCCAGTTCGGCAAGCCGCGCGACGACCCGCTGGAGGACCCGGTCCCCGGCTTCCACGGCCTGTCGGAGCTCGACAACGTCCCGTTCTTCCACGCCGACTGGATGTTCCAGACCGACCCGCCGAAGTGGGCGATGCTCCAGCTCTCGACGGTCCCGCCGGTCGGTGGCGACACGGTGTTCGTCGACCTGGTGACGAGCTACGCCGCCCTCAGCGATCCGATGCGTGCGTTCTTGGAGCCCCTCACCGTGCTGCACGCCATGGACCCGGGCCACGCGGCCGGCCTGCGCCAGCGGGTCGTCGAGCGCCTCGGCCCGGACCACCCGGAGATCGCGGTGGCCATCGAGCACCTCCAGGCCCGAGCGCAGCCCCTCGTGCGCCGCATTCCCGAGACCGGCAACCTGAACCACTGGCTGTGCCCGGCCTACTCGCGCCGGCTGGTGGAGCTGGAGCCCGCCGAGAGCGACGCCGTCCTCGCCTATCTGCTCCACCACATCCTCGAGCCGCAGTTCTGCATCCGCTGGCGATGGCGCGCCGGGGACATCGCCTTCTGGGATCACCGCACGACGCTGCACCGGGGCATCAAGGACTACGGCGACGCGGTGCGCCACGGTCGGCGGGCCAGCATCGCCGGCGGTGCCGTCGTGCCTGCCAACGCCCCGTCGATCACCACGCCGAGTCCCTGACCGGGGCTCGAAGAGCTGGAGGAGGAGGTACGACCCGTGGCACATCTCGAGGGACCGCTGCACGCCGAGGCCTCCGGCGATCCGGAGGCCCCCCCGATGGTGTTCGTCCATCCCAATCCGATGGACAACTCCGGCTGGCTCTACCAGATGGCGCACTTCTCGGCCTGGTACCGCTGCGTCGCCGTCGACCTGCCCGGCTACGGGCGGTCGCCCCGCGCGCAGGCGGGGCTCACCATGGTCGACGTCGCTGACGCCTGCTGGGAAGCGGTCGACCGGCTCGCCGGCCGAGCGCCGGCGGTGCTCGTGGGCTGCTCGGTCGGTGGCAACGTCGTCCAGCACATGTACCACCGGCGGCCGGCACGCACCGACGCCGTGGTGATGTCGGGCTCGGGATGGCGCGAGGTGAAGGACTTCGCACCGCACCGCATCGCCGCGTACACCGAGCGGGGGCTCGCGTACCGCTACGACTACACCCTCGAGTGCTTCTCCCCCGCGTTCCGGTCGGCCCCCGTGGCCAAGTGGCTCGCCAACCTGTTCATGGAGCGCAACGCCGACGCCGACCTGGCGACCATCCTCCTCATGTTCCACGCCTACGCCGAGCCCGATCCGGACTGGCTGGCCAAGGAGCTGCGAGCCCCGGCCCTGGTCGTCAGCGGCAGCGAGGACTTCACCAACGGCCCCGCCCGCGCCCTCCACGAGCGGCTGCCCGACGCCGAGTTCGTCGAAGTGGCCGGAGCGGGCCACGCCTGCCAGCTGGAGCAGCCGTGGGCGTTCGACGCCGAGATGATCCGGTTCCTGCGGGCGCACGGTCACCGGCACCTGCCCGCCGGACCATGACCCCGCCGCGAAGGGCTGCGGCTCGCCCTCGCCGTGGGTGGGCCAGCCGTCAGCGACGACGGGCCGGCTCGAAGGGCGGCGGCGGCGGGACCGTCGCCGCCGACACCGCGGCCACCTCCTCGGCGGAGAGCCGCACCCCGACCGCCTGAGCGTTCGCCGCCACCTGCTCGGGCTTGGTCGCCCCCACGAGCACGCTCGGGACCGCCGGCTGCGCGGCGAGCCATCCGACGGCCAGCTCGAGCAGGGACCGGCCGTACTGCTGCCCGATCGCCGCGAGGCGATCCACCACGTCGAAGACGACGGGCGTCGCCCAGCTGGCGAACAGCGCGCTGTTGCCCAGCCTCGTACCCTTGGGCGCGGGCTCGCCCCGGCGGTACTTGCCCGTGAGGAGCCCCGACGCCAGCGGGAAGTAGGGCACGACGGCGATGCCGTGGGCCGCGCAGGCAGGGACCACCTCCGCCTCCACGCCGCGCCGCAGCAGGTTCCACTCGCACTGGTTGGCCACCGGGCGGCTCCCGCCACGCGCACGGGCCACGTGCTCGGCCACCGCGATCTGCCACCCGGCGAAGTTGGAGGTGGCGATGTAGCGCACCTTCCCCGACCGCACGAGATCGTCCAGGGCGGCCAGCGTCTCTGTCGCCGGCGTCGCCGGGTCCGGGAAGTGCTGGTAGTACAGGTCGATGTAGTCCGTGCCCAGGCGGCGGAGGCTCCGCTCGCACGCCGCCATCACGACCTTGCGCGAGGCGCCACCGCGGTAGGGGCCGTCCTCGCCGGAGAACTTGGTGGCGACGACGACGTCGTCGCGGCGGTCGCCCAAGGCGCGTCCGAGGATCTCCTCGGACTGGCCGTCGCCGTAGATGTCCGCCGTGTCGAAGAGGGTCACGCCGGCATCGAGGCACGCATGCACCACCTCGATCGAACCCTTCTCGTCCAGCCGCCCGCCGAAATTGTTGCAGCCGAGGCCGAGCGCCGACACCTTGAGACCGGAGTGACCGAGCGTGTGCATGTCCACGCCCTGTATCTAGCAGGTCGCCCTCCTGGGCAACCAGCGCCGCCGGCGCCGTCCGCCCGGTGGGCCCGGTGCCCCCGGTGGGCCAGGTGCCGGCACGTCCGTCAGGCGGAGGCTCGCCGCCCGTCGAGCCCGTCGCCCCCGTCGAGCCCGTCGCCCCGCTGCTCGGGCTGGCCGGCCTGCTCGGCCTGGCCGGGCTGGCCCCGCTGCTCCGGCTGGCCAGCCTGGCCGGGCTCGCTCCCGGTGCCGGGTGCCAGCCACAGCACGGTCGTGCCCACCGCGCCGTCGAAGCGCTCGAGCGGGTCGGGGGCGGTCCCGCACGCCGGGCAGTGGGCAGGGGTGCCGCCGGCTTCCCACGCGTCGGTGACCCGCCACCGTTCGCACACAGGGCAGTAGCCCCAGCGGGGGCGGAGCCCGTCGGTGGCGCTCACCGGAGATCGGCCAGCCGGCGGTTCGGTTGCATCCGGGTCTGCGCCGGCGACTGCAGGGCCGCGTCGAGGTGCGCGCCGTCCGACCGCTCCATCTCGTCGAGGATGCGACGCGCCATCACCACGGCGCCATCGGTCTTGATGTGGACTTCTCGATAGCCGTCGTCGGGGTACGCGAACATCGCCTGCTGGCGCTCGATCGCCCACCGGTCCTGCTCGATCACCGTGGGCGCCCCCTCGAAGATGGCCTGGACCAGGCTGCGCGTGGGGTCGGCTGCCCACCGGGCGCCCGCCGGGCACGACGTGGCGCGGCGCCAGATGTGGCGATCGGCGCTCACCGGGGTGATCGTCTGGTGCAGCACGAAAGACTGCTCGGCGTCGGTCCCGAGCTGCCCCGGAGGGGCGACGGCGATGCGAACCCGGAAGAGACTGGGAGCGATCATCTCGTGCACCTGGAGCTGGTCGGCGACCTCCAGGCCGAAGCGGTCCCGCGTCATCGGGGGGAGCACGAAGTCGTGGCGGCGCCGGATCGTCCGCAGCACCGGCGCCGGCCCGGACAGGTCACGCTCGATCTCGACCGGGACCTTGGCGTCGGCCAAGCTGCCGATGTTCCCGTTGTGCAGCGGATAGAAGTGCGTCAGGTCGAACAGGTTCTCGATCAGCAGGCGGTAGTTGGCCGCCACCTCCATGGGCTCGGTGACCAGGGTCTCCCAACCCGCGTCGTCGAGCTCCGGCGTGCGCGGTGGCCGGTCGTCGCCGCGCCGCTCTGGATCGCCGGTCCAGATCCAGACCAGACCGTCTTGCTCGACCACGGGAAAGGCCCGCTGCCGGGCCGTCTCGGGGATCCGCTGGGACCGTTCCACCAGCGCCGGGATGCCGACGCAACGACCCGTCGGGTCATAGCAGAACCCGTGGTATGCGCACTCCAAGCGGTCGCCGTCGAGGAGTCGCCCGTCCCACAGCGGAAAGCGCTTGTGGGCGCAGCGGGCGTCGAGCGCCACCACGTCGCCGCCCTCCGTGCGCCACGCAACGATCGGATGACCGGCGATCTGGTGACCCTGGAGGCCACCGGTCGAGAGCTCGGCAGAGAAGCCGAGCGCATACCAGGCATTGCGGATCACGCTGCCCCCCCATCGTTCCTGCGCCGCACCCCGTCAGGGTCCGTACGCCTCGGTATCGTAGCGATGGCGCCGCGCCGTGGCGATGGGGCGGCAGTGGGGCGGTGATCGGACGGCGAACGGCGGGCTACGCCACCGGCACCGGTCCTGGCAGGAGCCGGCGCTTCGCCTCCTCGTAGAGGTCCACCGGCAGGGGACCCTTCTCCACGATGGCGACGTTGGCGCGCAGGTGGTCGACATTGGACGTCCCCACGATGGCGCTCGACAGGGCGGGGTGGCTGATGGTGAAGCGCAGCATGAACTCGAGCTGGCTCATGCCGCCCAGCTCCTCTGCGATCCCCGAGCGCTCCCAACGTTGCCGTCCCTCGCCCGGCGGCATGCCGAGCGGGTCGGGACGCCATCCCTTGTCGTCGGCGGGCGCGCCGCGGGCGGAGCCACCGCGGATGAGCGTCCCGGCGCCAGCATCGGCGGCTGCCGTGATGTAGTCCTCGTGCTCCCGTTGGATCGCCGAGTACGGGATCTGGAAGACGTCGAAGACGCCCATCGCGAGGTGGTCCGCGAGGTGCGGCAGCGTCCCGGACATTCCGAGGAACCGGACCTTGCCCTCAGCTTGCAGCTGCTGCATCGCCTCCACCGTGCCGTCGGCTTCCATCTGCGAACGGCTGGGCGACATGTGCACCTGCAAGAGGTCCAGCCGGTCGGTCGCAAGCCGGCGCAGGCTCCGCTCGATGCCGCCCCGGATGGTGTCCGGGCGCCAGTCGTGCTCGTACGGCCCGCTCGCCCCGGCTGTGGGGTCCAGGCTGCAGCCGCACTTCGAGCACAAGAAGATCTCGTCCCGCCGTGACCGCAGCGCCCGCCCGATCACCTCTTCGCTGGTCCCATAGTCGACCGACGTGTCGACCAGGTTGATCCCTGCGTCGAGCACGGCGTGCAGGAGCCGGGCAGCCTGGTGGTCGTCGAGGGCCGGCACTCGCGGCGGCCCGCGGAGCTCCATGGCGCCGTAGCCCAGCGTGGCGACGCTGGCACCGGTGCGGCCGAGGGTGCGGGTGATCATGCGACCTCGCCGCCGCCCGATGCCCTACGCGGCACGGGACTTCAGGTGGCGGTCGAGGAAGGCGACGATGGCGTCGACGGCTTGGACCTGGATCGGGTCGGCGTCGCCCTCAGCGAGCAGCGGGAAGATGTAGCCGTGGAGCGGGTGGTCCCACGACACCCACTCGCACTCCTTGCCACGCTCCGCCAGGAGGTCGTAGCTCACGCGGAACACGCCTTGGAGCTCGTCGCGCTCCCGCCCCATGACGAGGATCGGGACATCGATCGGTCCGAAGCGCTCCTCGACCAACGGGCCGTTGACGCGCGACCGGACCCATGCGGGATCTTGGAGCTGGAGCTCCTCGATGCTCCGGAGCCCGGTGACCGGGTTCACGGGCGCCACGTCCTCCAGGCGCAAGTCCAAGAACTCGTGGTTCGCCGGCTCGCAGGCGACCCCCGCACGCACCGCTCCCTGGTACCGGGACGCCAGCTTGAAGAGCATCTCGCCGGCGTGGCTCACCCCGACGTGGCCGAGGCGCTCGCCGTCGACCTGCGGGTTGCGGCGCACGTGCTCGAGGATGGCGAGCTCGTCTTCGAACTCGAGCGGCGAGCGGTTCATCACCTCCATGCCCTGGCGCCGGTCGACCGAGAGCGGTCCCCCGAGGTTGAAGCCCAGGTCGACCTCCGTGCGGTAGCGACCCCACCCACAGGCGTAGCCAGCCTCGAGCAGCCGTTCCATGATGTACGGCCGGGCACGCACCCAGGTGCGCAGCCATTCGAGGCCGCCGCCCCCATTGCCGTACGCGAGGAGCACGAAGGGGAACCGTCCGTCGTCGGCGGGCGTGCGCAGCACGTACGGGGCGTACAGCCCGTCCAGCGTCTCGGCCATGTAGTACGCGGCCGGGCGAGCGGACCCGGCGACGTCCTCGACCAAGACGGGCTGGTCGGGGGCCCACGCGTTCGGCGCCACGTTGGTCATCTGGTCCCGCCCTCCTTTCAGAGCCCGGTCCGGCTATTCCGGTCCCGCGTACGTTCCAGCGGTCGCCGGGAAGAGCTCCTTCACGATCTTGAAGCTCGCCACGTCGCTCGTCGCGTCGACGTGGAGGAACACCGAGGCGTCCCGCAGGTACTTCTCGACGCCCACCTCGAGCATGGCCCCGTAGCCACCGTGGAGCTCGACGGCGTGCTGGCACACCTGGAGGACCTCCAGGGAGGCGAAGACCTTGACCATGTCACAGAGGGCAGCCGCATCGGGCTCGTCGTGGTCCACGGCGAACGCCGCTCGCTGGAGGAGCGCGCTCACCGCCTCGAGCTTCATCGCCATGGCCGCCAGGCGCACGGCCACGGCCTGGTGCTTGATGATGATCTTGCCGCCCTGGACGCGCTCCTGCACGAAGGTCGACGTGTCGTCGAAGGCGGCGATGCCGACGCCGAGGTTCTTGGCCGCCACGATGATCTTGCCCGGGCGGAAGTACATGCGGGCCGTCCGCATCGCGTTGTTGTGCACCAGGAGATGGTCCTCGGGGACACGGCAGTCGTCGAAGACGATCTCGCCGTTGTTCATGTACCGGCCGCCGACGGTCTCGTTGCACCGCGTCACCTCCAGGCCGGGCGTGTCCCGGGGAACGATGAAGCTGCTCGTTCCGTCGAGGATGCCCGCCGAGGGGTCGGTGTTCGCGTACACGATGTACAGGCTGGCGTCATAGCCGTTGGAGATGAACTGCTTGCGCCCGTTGATCCGCCAGTACCCGTCCTCGAGGACGGCGCGCGTCTGCATCGCTGCCTCGGGCACGTTGTAGGGGAGCCAGCGGTCCGACGCTCCCCGAGGTTCGGTGAGGCAGTGCGCCATCAGGTACTGCGGGTCCGTCATGTAGGCAGCGAAGATCTCGTCCTGGAGGTGCTTCGGGGCGAGCTCCCGCAGGAGGATGGCGATCTTCCAGTTCTGGACGAGCTTGTCCGCCAGCCCGGTGTCACCGCGGGAGATCTCGGTGGCGATGATCGAGAAGGTCTGGGCCTGGGTGGCCGGGTCGAGCGAGATCCCGCCGTGCTCCTCGGGGACGCCCAGGGCGCGTATCCCCGCCTTGTCGGCCTCTTCGAGGATCTCGGGTGGCAATCGGTGCGCCGGGTCGGCGAATGTCCACTCACGTTCGCGGTTGTCCGCGATGAACGGCCGCAGGACGGCGTCGACGTAGCGTTGGCAGGTTTCCCGCATCATGCGCTGCTCGTCCGAGAGATGCCGGTCGGGAATCTGGCCTACGCGGTCCATGGGCCCTCCTGTGATCGTGATGCCAGGCGGCCCGGACGGGAGCGCCACCCGCTCGCCGGCCCGGCCTCGGTCGCCGTGCACCGCCGCCGGGATGGTACTTCGGCACCTAGGTCGGCGCCATCACTCCTGCGGCGCTCGCCTGCAGGCGATCGCCCGCAGGCGATCGGCCGGCCACCCTTCGACAAGGCAAGCAGCGGGCCGTTCATCCTCCGCCCGCGGGCTCGCCCTCACCAGTCGAAGGCCAGCACGTCGAGGCCTCCTCCGAACCGCTCCGTCGCGTAGACGATCCCCTCGGCGTCGACGTAGAGATCGTTGACCTGCGCCGCGCCGACCGGCGAGCCGGGTGGTGGCGGGGGCACGTAGGACGCCACTTCGACCGGCTGGAACGGGTTGCGCACGTCGAAGGCGCGCACGCCGGCGTTGAAGAACGTCCCGAACACGACGTCCTCGCTGCGCCACGACCATTCGTGTGGCTCGTTCTCGTGCAGGTTGTGCGCGCCGAAGCGACCGCCTCTGTGGGCGAAGTCGTCGAAGGAGGGCATGGGTGCACTGCTGATGATGAGGGGAGCCGGCTCGAAGCTCATGTCGGCGAACCACAGGAGCTTGGGGTAGTCCTCGCCGCCGTCCCGGACGCACTCGTCGGTGATGGCGAGCAGCTCCCGGCCGAAGAGCGGCAGGGCGGTGTGCGTGAAGCCCGGCGTCGGCGGGTGGTGGTCGAGACGCCCGACGAGCGACGGCGCCGACTTGTCGGAGATGTCGAGGATCACGACGCCGGCGTCGAGGTAACCGACGTAGGCGCGATCCGGGCGTTCCGGGTACACGTTGACGTTGTGGGAGCGGAAGCCCGCGTCGAAGACGGGATGCCGCACCGGGGGCGGCACGTCGTCGTCCTCCTGGGTCCCCGGCAGATGCCACGAGCCGACGACCGTCGGGCGGCTGGGGTCGGCCAGGTCCACGATCACCGGGAACTGGTCGTCGCGCTGGTCGCGGGGCCGCGAGGTGGGCATCCCGGTGCTGAGGTAGGCGAACCGTCCGTCGACGAAGCCGACCCAGTGGGCCCCGCGCGACGCGGGTCCCGAGAGGTCGAGCGACGAGATCGAGCGGGGGGCCTCCGGCTCCGAGAGATCGAAGACCTCGATGCCGGCAGGCGTGAGGCCAGTCTCCGCCACCTGATAGGCGACGATCATGAGATCACCGGCGACGGCCAGCGAGTTGGAGCGGACGCGGTCGTGCGGCAGCTGCGCGTGGTGCACCACGCGCGGGCTCCGGGGATCGGTCACGTCGACGACGCTGAAGTTGCCCGGCCCCCGCTCGTGGGCGATGTAGAGGTAGCGCCGCCCGCCGCGTTGCAGGAGCGCCGTCCCCTCGCCACAGCCCAGCCCGCCCAGATCGTCGTGCCCGAGGAGCTGCAGATGGCTGGCCTCGGGTGGGCGCGTGGTCACCGGCGGCGCGCTCCGACGAGGGGGGGCGCCAGGATCGGCAGGGCCGCGCGCCGAGCACCTGGCGCGACCAACACTGCAACGACGGTGTGAGTGCGCATCCCGTCATGGTAGATGAGGGCCCGAAGGGAGACCGAGGATCCTTCGAAGGGCGGGCGATGGGCGCGCGGCGGGCGGCTCGCTGGTGGGGGCGGCGGGCGATGGGCTCGGGCGGCGGGCCTGGCGAGCCAGGGCCGGCCTCGCTCCGATGGATTACCGTTCGGGTCGACCACACCCCCGAGACGCAGGCCCCGGGGCAGAGGAAGGAGGCGACATGCGGGCCGTCGTCATCGAGGAGTACGGAGGTCCCGAGGTCGTCCGGATCGGCGAGCGCCCCGCCCCCCAGGCCGGGCCGGGGGAGGTCGCCATCGCCGTCCGCTTCGCGTCGATGAACTACACCGACGTCCGGAACCGGATGGGAGACGGGCTCGGGCGCGTGCCGTTCGTGCCCGGGGTCGAGGTGGCCGGAAGGATCCTCTCCCTCGGGCCTGGGGTCGAGGGGTTCTCGATCGGCCAGCCCGTCTGCGCGCTCACCCGTGGCAGCGCGCATGCCGAGGTCGCCGTGGCGCCGGCGGCCCTGACCGTCGCACTGACAGAGGAGCTGGCCTCGCGACCTGAGTCGGGTGCCTTGCTCGTCACGGTGCCGCTCGCGTTGATCCTGCTGCGCGAAGCGGTCCACCTGGCGCCCGGCGACGTGGTCCTCGTCCACAGCGCGGCCGGCGGGGTGGGGACCGTCCTTGCGCAGGTCGCGGCGATCGACGGGCTGGCGCCGCTGTGGGGCACGGTCGGGAGCCCGGGGAAGGCCGACTACGCGGCCGGACACGGGTACGGGCCGCTCTTCTCCTACGACGACTTCCGGGAAGAGATCGTCGCCCGTACCGAGGGGCGCGGCGTGGACGTCGTCCTCGACCCGATCGGGGGCGCGGTGCGGCGGGATTCGTTCGAGGTGCTCGCACCGTTCGGTCGACTGGTCACCTACAGCAACGTCTCCCGCGAGCCTGAGCCGCTTCCCGACGCCGAGTGGCTGCGAGCCCGCTGCCTCGCGTGCGTCGGGATCTCCGTCGGGCAACTGAGCGGCCGGAGGCCCGAGCTCGTCCGCAAATGGCTCGAGGAGGCCGTGCGCCTGGTACAGCAGGGTGCCCTCGAGGTGGGGGTGACCGACGTGCTGCCCCTCGACGAGGCGGCTACCGCGCACCGCCTCTACGCCGAGCGCCGGGTCCGTGGCAAGCTGATCCTCGACGTCGCCTCGTCTGGCTGACGCACGCCACGAGGCTCAGAGCGACGTGGCGATGCGCCTCGTCGTGCAGGTCCCCTGGCCGACGCCTTCGTCGGCGGGCCCGGCGGAAGGCCCGCAACCCGGACGCTCTCGGTCTCGGTGGTCGGGACCGGCGTCGATCCGGTGACCTCGCGCTTTTCAGGCGCGCGCTCTGCCAACTGAGCTACCCGACCCTGGGGGGCACAAGGCTACCCCGGCACGGAGACCGAGGAGCCCGGTGGCGGACCTGACGGGATTTGAACCCGCGACCTCCGGCTTGACAGGCCGGCGTGCACTCCTGGCTGCACCACAGGTCCCTGGGGTGGTGGTCGACCCCTGCCGCGTCCTTGTGGACCCGACGCAGGGCCGGACCGCCACTATACGCCAACGGCCCGAGAGCCCGGCGCGGGCCTCGCTGCCCAGGGCCGCCCCACCTCAGTGGCCAGCGACGGCGGTCCCACGACTCACGGTGACCCGGAAGCTCCCCGCTCACGTGGCCGCCATGCCCACCACCGGCCGGTTCAGTGGCTTGGCGCCCATGGAGCCGTCGAAGGCGGCGTTGCCGAAGGCGAAGATGCCCCCGTCGGACGCCACCTCCCAGTAGCCGCCGCCTGTGGGGGTGGCCGCC
>DAHUZJ010000082.1 GCA_027306585.1 Acidimicrobiaceae bacterium
CAGTACCTCGACTCGATGGACATCGAGCGCGAGCGCGGGATCACGATCAAGGCGCAGAACGTCAGGGTCTCCTACCGGGACCACGTGCTCCATCTGATCGACACCCCCGGCCACGTCGACTTCGGCTACGAGGTGAGCCGCAGCCTGGCCGCCTGCGAGGGCGCCGTGCTCCTCGTCGACGCCTCGCAGGGCATCCAGGCGCAGACGCTCGCCAACTGCTACCAGGCCATAGAGCACGACCTGGAGATCGTGGCCGTGCTCAACAAGATCGACCTCCCCGCCGCCGACCCCGACCGCTGCGCCAAGGAGATCGAGCAGGTCCTCGGGTTGCCTGCCGAGGAGGTGCTGCGGATCTCGGCCAAGACCGGCGAGGGCGTGGACGCCCTGCTGCGGGCCGTGGTGGCGCGTGTCCCGCCGCCGAGCGGCGACCCCGACGCCCCGTTGCGGGCGCTCATCTTCGACTCGGCCTACGACCAGTACCGGGGGGTCGTGAGCTCCATCCGGGTGGTCGACGGCACGCTGCGGTCGGGGTCCCGGCTGCGGTTCATGCAGGCCGGGGCCGTGCACGACGTCGAAGAGGTCGGCGTGCGCACCCCCGAGCCCGTGAAGGTCGGCGAGCTCGGCCCCGGGGAGGTCGGCTACCTGGTGGCCGGCATCAAGGACGTGGGGGAGGCCCGCTCGGGCGAGACGGTGACCGACGCCGCCGTGCCGGCTCCCGAGGCGCTCGCCGGCTATCGCGACCCCAAGCCCATGGTGTTCTGCGGGCTGTACCCGATCGACGGCGACGAGCTGCCGGACCTGCGCGACGCCCTCGACAAGCTCAAGCTCAACGACGCCAGCTTCACCTACGAGCCCGAGTCGTCGCACGCCCTCGGGTTCGGCTTCCGGTGCGGCTTCCTCGGCCTCCTCCACATGGAGATCGTCCGCGAGCGCCTGGAGCGGGAGTTCGACCTGACGCTGATCGCCACCGCCCCCTCGGTCGAGTACCGCGCCTACCTGACCGACGGGGCCGAGGTCGTCGTCGACAACCCCACCGACCTGCCCGAGCAGAGCCGCATCGACCACGTCGACGAGCCCATGCTGACGGCCACCGTCCTCACGCCCTCGGAGTACACCGGCACGGTCATGGACCTCTGCCAGGGCCGCCGGGGGGAGATGGCCCGGATGGAGTACCTGTCGCCCGAGCGGGTGGAGCTCGTCTACAAGATCCCGTTGGCCGAGGTCGTGCTCGACTTCTTCGACCAGCTGAAGAGCCGCACCAAGGGCTACGCCAGCCTCGACTACGAGCCGGCCGGCTACGCCACCGCCGCCCTGGTGCGGGTGGACCTCCTCATCAACCACGTGCCGGTCGACGCCTTCTCCACCGTCGTCCATCGCTCGCAGGCCGACGCCTACGGGCGGCGCATGACCGAGAAGCTGCGCAGCCTCATCCCCCGGCAGCTGTTCGACGTGCCGATCCAGGCCGCCATCGGCGGCCGGGTGGTCGCCCGGGAGACGGTCAAGGCCAAGCGCAAGGACGTCCTCGCCAAGTGCTACGGCGGTGACATCACCCGCAAGCGCAAGCTCTTGGAGCGGCAGAAGGAGGGCAAGAAGCGCATGAAGAACATCGGCCGGGTGGAGGTGCCCCAGGAGGCGTTCGTCTCCGCCCTCCGCCTCGAAGACTGAGCCGGGACGCCGGCCACCGCCCCGGGAGCTGCGGGAGCTGTCCCGTCACCTGGCACTCGGTAGAATCGAGTGCCAGGAAGTACCTGGGGACCCCTGGGAGCGGCATGGAGAAGAGCGCGGGCCGTCGGCACGACGGGCACTCGCACGGCGACGAAGAGCTGGACGACCGCAAGGCGGCGATCCTCGAGGCGGTGGTCACCGAGTACATCGGGACCGCCCAGCCCGTCGGGTCGCACCACGTCGCCACCGCGGCGGGGATCAACGTCTCGTCGGCCACCATCCGGTCCGAGATGGTGGCCCTCGAGCGCGAGGGGTTCCTGGTCCAGCCGCACACGAGCGCCGGTCGGATCCCGACCGACAAGGGGTACCGCTTCTTCGTCGACCAGCTGGCCGAGCCGGGCTCCCTCGGTCCGGCGCAGCGCCAGAAGGTGAGCCGCTTCTTCGACCAGGTCCACGGCGAGATGGAGCAGATGCTGGAGCGGACGTCCGGGCTGCTCTCCGACCTCACCTCTTACGCCTCCGTCGTGCTCGCCCCCGGGCACGAGTCGGCCACCGTGCGGTCCCTGCAGCTCGTGGGCCTTGGGCCGCGACTGGCCCTGCTGGTCGTGGTCCTGGCCGACGGGGCCGTCGAGAAGCGGACCCTGGACCTCGCCGAGGAGGTTCCCGACGAGGTGCTCGCCACCGCCGCCGCCCACGTGCTGGGCGTAGCCCAGGGCCACCCGCTGGCGCCGGCGCCGGCGCCGGCGCCGACCGGCGACCACGCCGTCGACCGGATCGCCGGGATGGCGGCTGCCGCCCTCGGCGAGCTGGTGGCCGATGAGCAGGATCGTGTCTTCGTCGGCGGCTCGTCCCGCCTCGCCGCCGCGTTCGACGCCGTCGAGACGGTGCGCTCGGTGCTCACCATCCTCGAGCAGCAGCTCGTCGTGGTGTCCCTGCTCCGGGACGTGCTGGAGC
This sequence comes from Acidimicrobiaceae bacterium, assembly GCA_027306585.1. Lineage (GTDB taxonomy): Bacteria > Actinomycetota > Acidimicrobiia > Acidimicrobiales > RAAP-2 > DAHUZJ01. Next base: position 2,620 of record DAHUZJ010000082.1, read on the forward strand.
GGGGCCTGTCGGTGGCCATCGGCACCGAGCACGGCTACGAGTCGCTGGCCTCGTGTGCCGTGGTGGTGGCCCCGGTGTCGGTGGACGGCCACCACGCGGGGGCGGTCGGCCTGCTCGGGCCGACCCGGATGAACTACCCCGAGGCCCTCGCCGCCGCCCAGGTGGTGGGCGAGCGCCTGGGGGAGCGGCTGGCCGGGGCGGCGGGGACGGTGGGGGTCGCAGCGCACGACGCCGGCCCCGGGACGGCGCAGGACACGGCGCAGGACATGGCGCAGGACACGGCGGAGGACACGACGCACGGGACCGGCCGCGGCGCGGCCCGGGGAAGGAGGCGTCGGCATGCCGGGCGCTGAGGCGATGGGGGACCTCTACGAGCTGCTCGGCGTCCGGCCGGGCGCCAGCGACGACGAGATCAAGCGGGCCTACCGCAAGAAGGCCCGCGAGCTGCACCCGGACGCCAACGGGGGCGACCCCGAGGCCGAGGCGAAGTTCAAGGAGGTGAGCTTCGCCTACGAGGTGCTGCGCGACCCGGAGCGCCGCGCCCGCTACGACCGCTACGGCGCGGCCAGCTTCTCGCCCGGAGGCCGCCCGGGTGGCGGCATGGGCTTCGACTTCGACGGTGGCCTGGGTGACCTGTTCGAGGCGTTCTTCGGCACGATGGCCGGCGCCGCGGGGCACGCCCGCCGGCGAGGGCCCCAGCCCGGTGCCGACGCCGAGGTCACGCTGCGGCTCACCTTCTCGGAGGCCGCCTTCGGCACGCGCAAGGACCTGGCCGTGCGCATCCCCGTCACCTGCCCGACATGCCACGGGACGGGGGCCGAGCCCGGCACCGAGGCGGTCACCTGCCCCGACTGCGGGGGGACGGGCGAGATCCGGCGCATCCGCCAGTCGCTCCTCGGCCAGGTGGTGACGTCCGTGGCGTGCGCCCGCTGCCAGGGCCTGGGCGAGACCATCCCGCACCCGTGCCCCGGCTGCCGCGGGGAGGGACGCCGGATGGAGGATCGGACGCTGACCGTCGAGGTGCCGGCCGGGGTCGAGGAGGGCTCCACCCTTCGCCTGGCCGACCGTGGACCGGCCGGACCTCGAGGCGGCCCGAACGGCTCCCTCTTCGTCCACCTGGCCGTGGCCGCCGACGAGCGGTTCCAGCGTTCCGGCGACGACCTGCACACCACCCTCCACGTGGGGGTGGCACAGGCGGCCCTCGGCACCCAGTTGACGGTCGAGACGCTGGAGGACCCCCGGTCGGTGACGGTGCCGAGCGGGACCCAGACCGGGCACGTGATCCGGATCAAGGGGGCCGGGGTGCCCCACCTCCGGGCGCGTGGGCGAGGCGACCTGTTCGTGCACATCGTGGTGGACACGCCCACCGACCTCACGCCGCGCCAGGAGGAGCTGCTCGCCCAGTTGGCGGCCGAGCGGGGCGAGGAGGTGGGGCTGCCGGGCGGTCACGAGGGCGTCCTGTCGAGGATCCGATCCGCGCTCGGCTGACCGCCTCGTGGACCTCGGCCCGGCCGGCCCGGCCGACCCCTTCCTCACGCGGGCGGCGGCGGCTGCCCAGGTGCTGGTGGCGGACGTCGACGCCCCTGCCCTCGACGAGGCCGCCGGGCACCACCTCGGGCGGGTGCTCCGCCTGCGGCCGGGCGAGCCGGTGGTGGCGACCGACGGGCGCGGGCGCTGGCGCCTGTGCCGCTACGTCCCCGACGGGCTGGAGCCCACCGGCGCCGTCGAGCACGAGCCCCCGCCGCAGCCGGCCGTGACGGTGGCCTTCGCCCCGGTGAAGGGCGACCGCCCCGAGTGGGTGGTCCAGAAGCTGACCGAGCTCGGGGTCGACCGGATCGTCCCCCTGGTCACCGAGCGGTCGGTGGTCCGCTGGGACGGCGGGCGCCGGTCGCGTGCCCTCGAGCGTCTGCGGCGGGTGGCCGCCGAGGCAGTGAGCCAGTCGCGCCGGGTCTGGGTGCCCGAGGTGACCGGCGTCCACACCCTCGACGACCTCGACAACCTCGACCACCTCGCTGCCGCGCCTGGCGTGGCGCTGGCACACCCGGGCGGGGGCCCGCTGGACCCCGCGACCACGGTCGTCGCCGTGGGGCCGGAGGGTGGATGGGGGCCGGGGGAGCTGGCCGGCGGCCGCCGGACGGTCGGGCTCGGGCCCACGGTCCTGCGGGCCGAGACGGCGGCCATCGCCGTCGGGGTGCTGCTCACGTCGCGGCGCGCCGGTACGGTGTGCCGTGGCGGCCATACGGGGTGACCGTGAGGCGTGGAAGGACATGGGAGGATCTCGGTGATGACCGAGCAGGTGCGCTGGCTCAGCACCAAGGACGCCTCCGCACGGCTGGGCGTGACCTTGCGCAGCCTCTACCGTTTCATCGACGGAGGCGAGTTGGCGGCGTACAAGTTCGGCCGGGTGATCCGCCTGAAGGAGGAGGACGTCGACCGCTTCATCGAGTCGTGCCGCATCGCCCCCGGCGACCTGGAGCACCTGCTGCCTCCCCGTCGCGCCGACCTCGGCGACGAGGTGGCCGGGTGAGCGAGCCGGCCGGCGGGGGGCGGGCGACGCGATGAGCGAGGGGGTCCAGGAGCTGATGACCGAGCCGGGGGGCGACCGGGTCGCCGACTGCCTGTTCTGCCGGATCGTGGCCGGCGAGCTGCCGGCGAGCGTCGTGCACGCCGGCGAGCGAACGGTGGCCTTTCGCGACAGCAACCCGGTTGCGCCCACGCACGTCCTCGTGGTCCCGCGCCGCCACGTCGAGAACGCCCACGCCCTGGGGCCCGAGCATGCCGCCGACCTGTCGGCGATGCTCGCGGCCGCCCAGGAGGTGGCGGACGCGGAGGGCATCGGCGCCGACGACCGCGGCTACCGGTTGGTGTTCAACGTCGGTCCCGACGCACTCAACTCGGTGGGGCACCTCCATCTGCATGTCATCGGCGGCCGGGCGATGACATGGCCTCCCGGATGACGGCGGGGCCGGAGGGTGGGGCCCTGGTGGGGTCCCGTTCCGAGACGATGGTGGCGGACACCCACCTCATGGCCGCCTTGCTCGGCGAGCGCGACGAGCTGCTGCGCCTGGTGGAGGACGCCTTTCCCGACCATCGCATCTCCGTCCAGGGCAACCGGATCACGGTCGAGGGCCCGCAGGCCGAGCGCCTCGCCCGCCTCTTCGAAGAGCTGGTGCTGCTGCTGCGGGCCGGCCGGGTGCTCGACCCGGCCACCGTGTCGCGGACGATCGACATGGTGGCCGAGGACGTCCGTCCCTCCGAGGTGCTCAACGCCGAGGTGGTCCGGGCGGCTCGTGGCAAGCCGGTGCGGCCCAACACCGCCGGCCAGAAGCGCTACACCGACGCCATCTCGTCGCACATCGTCACGTTCGGCATCGGGCCGGCCGGGACGGGGAAGTCGTACCTGGCCGTGGCACTGGCGGTGCAGGCGCTGCAGTCCCACCAGGTGAACCGCATCATCCTCACGCGGCCGGCCGTCGAGGCAGGGGAGCGCCTGGGCTTCCTCCCCGGGGACCTCATGGCCAAGGTCGACCCGTACCTCCGCCCCCTCTACGACGCCCTCTACGACCTGCTGGAGCCCGAGGGGGCCCAGCGTCTCCTCGACCGGGGGGCGATCGAGGTGGCGCCGCTCGCCTTCATGCGGGGCCGCACGCTCAACAACTCGTTCATCATCCTGGACGAGGCCCAGAACACGACCCCCGAGCAGATGAAGATGTTCCTCACCCGCATCGGGTTCGGCTCCAAGTGCGTCGTCACCGGCGACGTCACCCAGATCGACGTGGCGGGCGGGCGCTCGGGCCTGGTGGGACTGGAGGAGGTCCTGGGCTTCGTCGACGGGATCGCCTTCGTCCACCTCACGCGGCGAGACGTGGTGCGGCACAAGATCGTCGCCGACATCGTCCACGCCTACGAGCGGGCGGAGCATCCCGGCGATGGCGATTGACGTCTTCGCCGCCGACGAGCAGTCGGACCATGCCGTCGACGTCGAGCGGTGGGCCGGGCTGGCCCGTGCCGTCCTCACCGACCGGCAGCTGCCGGGCGAGGTGGAGGTCTCGCTCCTGTTCGTCGACGAGGAGGCCATCGCCGCCCTCAACGAGCGGTTCCTCGGCCGTTCCGGACCGACCGACGTGCTCGCCTTCCCCATCGAGGACGAGCCGGAGCTGTCGGGGCGCTCGCCGGACGTGGGCGGCAGCGGGCCGGGGAGCGAGGCCGGTGACGAGCCGTTCACGTTGCTCGGCGACGTCGTGATCTGCCCTTCGATCGCGGCCCGCAACGCGGCCGAGCACGGCGTCAGCCACGACGACGAGCTGGCGCTCCTGGTGGTGCACGGGCTCTTGCACCTGCTCGGCATGGACCACGAGACAGACGCCGAGGCGGAGCGGATGGAGGCGCTCGAGCGGCGGCTGCTCGAGCGCCACCACCGGTGATCGCCACCACCGGCTTCCGTTCCGTCGACTGGTTGCTCCTCGCCGTCATCGTCGTGCTGCTGGTCGTCTCGGGCGTGTTCGCCCTGGCCGAGACCAGCCTCGTCCGCACCACCCGGGTGAAGGCGCGGGCCCTGCTCGACGACCGGCGCCGGGGAGCCCGGCAGCTGGTCCGCCTGGTCGAGCGGCCGGAGCAGTTCCTCAACCCCGTGCTGCTGCTCGTCCTCGTGTGCCAGCTGGTGTCGGCGACGCTCGTGGGCGTGCTGGCGTCGGCGTGGCTCGGTGCCCTGGGCATCGCCGTCGGCACCGTGTTCGAGGTCGTCGTCATCTTCGTCCTCTTCGAGGCGGTGCCGAAGAACTGGGCCGTGCACCACCCCGAGCGCGCCGCCCTGCTCACCGCCCCCATCGTCGCCGCCGTCGTCCGCTTCCCGCTGGTGCGGGGGGTGTCGTGGGTGCTGATCGGCCTCGCCAACGCCCTCATCGGCTGGCGGGGCGGGGCCGGCCGCGAGCCCTCCGGCCACGTCACCGAGTCCGAGCTGCTGGCGATGGCGGACGTCGCCCACGCCGAGGACGTCATCGAGCTCCAGGAGCGGGCGTTCATCCACTCGATCATCGACTTCGGCGACGCCGTGGTCCGCGAGGTCATGGTGCCGCGGCTCGACGTGGTCGCCACCGCAGTCGGGGCCACCGTCGACGAGGCGCTGGAGCGGGCCCTGGCCGCCGGCCGCAGCCGCCTCCCCGTGCACGAGGGCGACCTCGACGACGTGGTCGGCATCGCCTACCTGAAGGACCTGGTGCAGGCGCAGCACGACGGGCACGGCGGCGACCCGGTGCGGGCCCACACCAAGCCGGCGCAGTTCGTCCCCGAGACCAAGCGCCTCACGGACCTGCTGCGGGAGATGCAGGACCACAAGTTCCACCTGGCGGTCGTGGTCGACGAGTACGGCAGCACGGTCGGGCTGGTCACCCTCGAGGACCTCATCGAAGAGCTCGTGGGGGAGATCGTCGACGAGTACGACGTGGAGGAGCCCGTCGTCGAGCGCCTCCCCGACGGCGGCGTGATCGTCTCGGGACGGATGGCCTTGGACGACGTCGGCGAGCTCGTGGGCACCGACCTGCCCGAGGGCGGCTGGGACACTGTGGGGGGGCTCATGCTCGCCCGGGCCGGGCACATCCCCACCGAGGGCGAGGCGGTGGAGGTGGACGGCCTCCGGCTCGTCGCCCAGCGTGTGCAGGCCCGCCGGATCAGCCGGGTGCGGATCGAACCGCGGGCGGCACCGCTGACCACCGAGGAAGAGGGCTGAGATGCGTACCGGGTTCGTCGCCGTGGTGGGTCGTCCCAACGTCGGCAAGTCCACGTTGGTCAACCAGCTGGTCGGGACGAAGGTGTCGATCACCTCACCCCGTCCCAACACCACCCGTCACGGTGTGCGCGGCATCCTCCACCGCCCGGGTGCCCAGGCGGTCTTCGTCGACACCCCGGGCCTCCACCGGCCCCGGACGGCGCTGGGCGAGCGGCTCAACGAGACGGCGGGTGCCTCGCTCGAGGACGTGGACGTCGTGGTGGCGGTGGTCGACGCCACGGCCGCCATCGGGCCCGGGGACCGCATGGTCCTCGCCCGGGCGCTGGGGGTCGTCGACCGCGGTGCCCAGCTCCTGGTGGCGGTCAACAAGGTCGACCGGGCCACGTCCGAGCAGGTCCTCGAGCGCCTGGCCACGGCGGCGACGGCGAGCGACGAGCGGGGGGAGTACTTCCCGGTCTCGGCCCGGACGGGCGAGGGCATCGACGCGCTGGTCGACGCCGTGATGGAGCGCCTCCCGGAAGGGCCCGCCTACTACCCCGAGGACATGGTCACCGACACGCCCGAGGCGCTGCGGGTCGCCGAGCTCGTGCGCGAGCAACTGCTCCAGCGCGTCCGAGAGGAGCTGCCCCACTCGATCGCCTGCCGTGTCACGGAGTGGGAGTGGCCTCGCATCCGCTGCGAGATCGTCGTCGAGCGCGACTCCCAGAAGGCCATCGTGATCGGCCGCCGGGGCGAGGTGCTCAAGGCGGTGGGCACCGCCGTGCGCAAGGAGCTCCCGCCGGGGGCCTACCTCGAGCTCTTCGTGCGGGTCGAGAAGCACTGGCAGCAACGCTCCGACGCCCTCGACCGCCTCGGGCTCTGACGCCCCGCCGGCCGGGTCGATCGCACGCCGGCCCGGCACCATGGTCGTCGGCCGCGCACCAGCCGGCCCGGCGCCATGGTCGTCGGCTGCGCACCGGCCGGCCCGGCGCCATGGTCGCCGGCCGCCTACTTCCAGCGGAAATGGACGAAGATCCGTCCCGAGTTGTGCGCGTCCTTCTCCAACCGGTGGTAACGGGCCTTCACGTCCTTGCGGTCGAGGTAGCGCAGGACCCGCTTCTTCAGCTGACCCGAGCCCTTGCCCGGGATGATCTCCACCAGCGTCGCCTTCTTCTGCTCCGCCTCGTCCATGACCTGGGCCAGCGCCCGGTCGATCTCTTGGCTTCGGTTGTAGACGTCGTGCAGGTCGAGGGTGAGCTTCACGACGGCGGCAGGGCCTCGATCATGGCGATCAGGTCGTTGCGCCGGTAGCCCTGGCGGCGTGCCAGCTCGACCAGTTGTCGCACCTGCGCCACGAGCAGGCTCTTGTCCGGAGTACCGGCGACGGTGATGCCGTGGCCGCGGCGGAACTCGAGGAGCCCTTCGTCGCGCAGCACGTGGAGCGCCCGCAGGACCGTGTTCTTGTTCACTCCCAGGACGGCCGCCAGGTCCTTGGCCAGCGGCAGGCGGTCACCCGGGCTGGCTTCGCCCTCGGCGATGGCACGGCGGATCTCCGCCGCGACCTGCTCGTGGAGCGGAGTCGGGTCCGACCGGTCCACTCGGAGCTCCGCCATGGTGCTGATGGTAGAGGCTCTCCCGCACCGCCGAACGCCCGACGGCGGCGTGGGCCGCGGGCCACCGAGCCCCACGCCACTGTCGTCAGGGACCGCGCCCCGGCGTGGGTCGAGGCGTCTCGGCCGTCATCTGCGGCCGACGAGCCAATAGGCGACGGCGCCCAGGGTGTTGGCCGCGCTGGCCACCTTCCACATGCCCTTGCTGCCGCGGACGTGCCCGGCAGGGCGCCGGTCGATGTCGTGCCACGTGCACGCGACGACGACGATGTGGAATGGCAGGTACAGCAGGACCGGCTTGAGCCCCTGTCGCAGGTCGTGCTTCATGCGTGGCGCACCTCGTCACGCATGGCTCGCCGTCGAGCGTCCGAAGGCCAGGTACAGGATGCCGCCGAGGGGGATCGAGACGAGCAGCCCCAGTGCCGGCACGGGGACCGCCGAGAGGGAGCCGGCGGACGCGGCCGTCACGGCTGCTCGATCGCGGACTTCAGGGCCTCGGGGTCTGCCGAGCCCACGATCCAGGCGTCGTAGTCGGTGCCCGTGAAGTCGATCCGCACACCACGCGGCGTGTCGTGGTGCACGGCGGCGAAGAGCTTCTCGCCGCCGGTCCGCACGACGGCGACCTCCGAGTAGCCGGGGAGCCGTTCGCCCACCTTGAACCCGTGGTCGGCCGGCTCGTGCGCGTCCTCCAGGATCTCGACCGAGCGGATCGCTGACCGCGGGGCCCGCAGGTCGCCGTGGACCGCCTCCAGCTTCTCGCCCCTGCTCAGGTGCAGCACCAGCTCGTCGCCTTCGACGCGCAGCTCGGCCATCGACCGCTCCTTTGCTCTCGCTGCAGCGAACACTATCACCCCTGAGAGGATTCGGCTAGGGTGGTCTGCATGGCGAGTGCGGACCTCCTGCTGCACCCCGTACGGCTCCGCATCGTCCAGGCGTTCCTCGGCGACCGCCCGCTCACCGTCGGCCAGCTCGCCGCCGAGCTGAGTGACGTGTCCCCGGCGAGCCTCTACCGCCACGTGGCGCTCCTCGCCACGGCGGGGGTGCTCCAGGTGGTGGCCGAGCGCCGGGTGCGTGCCGTCGTCGAGCGGACCTACATGCTCCGCGTCCACGCCGCCCAGGTCCAGCCGGACGAGGCCGCTGCCATGACCCCCGATCAGCACCTCGCGGCCTTCATGGTCTACGCCGCCGCCATGCTGGCCGACGTCGAGCGCTACCTCACGACCGGGGCTCCGGACCCGCTGCGCGACGGCGCCGGTTACCGGATGGCGGCGATGTGGCTGACCGACGCCGAGCTCGTCGACCTGGTCCGCGACCTCGCGGCAGTCTTCCAGCCCCGGCTCGCCAACCCGCCGGGCAAGGGACGCCGGCGGCGCATCGCCTACAACGTGCTCGTCCCGGCTCCCGAAGCGCTGCCGGGAGCACCCGGTGCGCCCGAGCAGCCCACGGGAGCGACGCCGCAACGGGCGAAGAAGGCCGCGCCGAAGAAGGCCGTTGCGAAGAAGGCCGTTGCGAAGAAGGCCGCACCCAAGCCAGGCCCGGCGGTGGACGAGGGGACCTGGCGCCGCGGCCGTGGACGAGGAAGGCCGGTCACCCGAGGACTGGACCCTTGTCCAGTCACTCGTCCGCTTCGCCGAGCCCCCAGCTGACGACCTTCGTGGGATTGCGGCGAGAGCGGGACGCCGGGGAGCGGCGCTCCGTGCACGCCGTGATGACTGTCGCGGGGCAAGCGACGTTCGAGCTCCCGAGCGCGGTGCACCTGGAGTCGGCCGAGCGGCACTTCGCCGGCCACCTCGACAAGGCCGGGTCACGCCAGCTGCGCCGCTTGCCGGAGCGCGTGATCGACGATCGACGTGCTCCTCCGGCACGCGAGGTGCCCGTTCGCTGATGTCACTGGAAGGGAGGCCTGATGGCTGCGTGGAGGAAATTCGCTTCGGAAGCCCCGGACCTGGCCGAGCGAGTGAGCAGCCTGTTCACGGCGCACAAGCACCACACGATGGCGACGCTGCGCGCGGACGGCTCGCCCCGGATCAGCGGGACGGAAGTCGGGTTCGAGGGCGGTGAGCTGATCTTGGGGATGATGCCCGGGACGCGGCGGGCAGCAGACCTCCGGCGAGATCCCCGGGTGGCGCTCCACACCCACACGGTCGAC
>DAHUZJ010000085.1 GCA_027306585.1 Acidimicrobiaceae bacterium
TGACGAGGTCCAGGTCGAGGGCCACGACCAGCCAGCGTAGCCAAGGCCCGTCCCCGGACGCCCGTCCGAGCTGGATGGACGCCGTTCGACACCGGGCCGGCCGACCCCGACCCCCCCGACGCCCAGGCTCGACGGCTCGACCGCTAGCCTGGACAAGACGCTGAGAAAACCTGTAGCAGCCTCACTCAAGTTTGCTATACTTTCGACATCGAGCGATCCAGATGACGGCCGCCACCCGGCGGCGACCCGAGAGAGGCAGGTAGCGCTATGGCCAAGGCGGTAGGAATCGACCTCGGCACCACGAACTCGGTGGTTGCCGTGCTGGAGGCGGGCGAGCCCGCCGTCATCCCCAACGCGGAGGGAGGTCGCACGACGCCGTCGGTGGTCGGCTTCTCCAAGACCGGCGAGGTCCTGGTCGGCGAGGTGGCCAAGCGCCAGGCGATCACCAACCCGGACCGGACGGTCCGTTCGGTGAAGCGCCACATGGGCACCGGCTGGACCATCGACATCGATGGGAAGAAGTACACGCCACAGGAGATCTCCGCCCGCATCCTGGGCAAGCTGAAGCGTGACGCCGAGGCGTACCTGGGCGACACCGTCACCCAGGCCGTCATCACCGTGCCGGCCTACTTCGACGACGCCCAGCGGACCGCCACCAAGGAGGCCGGCCAGATCGCCGGGCTCGAGGTGCTCCGCATCATCAACGAGCCGACGTCGGCCGCCCTGGCCTACGGGCTCGACAAGGAGGAGAAGGACCAGACGGTCCTCGTCTTCGACCTCGGTGGCGGGACCTTCGACGTCTCGATCCTCGAGATCGGCGAGGGCGTCTTCGAGGTGAAGTCCACCTCCGGGAACACCCACCTTGGCGGTGACGACTGGGACCAGAAGGTCATCGACTGGCTGGTCAAGACGTTCAAGGACACCGAGGGCGTCGACCTGGCCAACGACAAGATGGCCCTCCAGCGCCTGAAGGAGGCGGCCGAGAAGGCCAAGATCGAGCTGTCCTCGGTGCAGGAGACCCAGATCAACCTGCCCTTCATCACCGCCACGTCGGAGGGTCCCAAGCACCTCGACCTGAAGCTGACCCGCGCCAAGTTCAACGAGCTGACCGCCGAGCTGGTGGACGCCTGCCGTGGCCCGTTCGAGTCGGCCATCAAGGACGCCGGGCTCAAGACGTCCGACATCGACCACGTGGTCCTCGTCGGCGGCTCGACCCGCATCCCGGCCGTCCAGGAGCTCGTCCAGAGCCTCACCGGCAAGGAGCCCCACAAGGGCGTGAACCCCGACGAGGTCGTCGCCGTGGGTGCCGCCGTCCAGGCCGGCGTGCTCAAGGGCGAGGTGAAGGACGTCCTCCTCCTCGACGTCACCCCGCTGTCGCTCGGCATCGAGACCAAGGGCGGCGTGATGCACCGGTTGATCGAGCGCAACACGACCATCCCGACCAAGCGGTCGGAGGTCTTCACCACGGCCGAGGACAGCCAGCCGTCGGTCGAGATCCACGTCCTCCAGGGCGAACGTGAGATGGCGATGTACAACAAGACGCTCGGCAAGTTCCAGCTCGTGGACCTGCCCCCCGCCCCGCGCGGCATCCCGCAGATCGAGGTCACCTTCGACATCGACGCCAACGGGATCGTCCACGTCTCGGCCCAGGACAAGGCCACCGGGAAGGAGCAGTCGATGACCATCACCGGCCAGTCGTCCCTCGCCAAGGACGACATCCAGCGGATGGTCCGCGACGCCGAGGCGCACGCCGAGGACGACCGTCGCCGGCGTGAGGAGGCGGAGGTGCGCAACACCGCCGACACCCTCGTGTACCAGACCGAGAAGCTGCTGCGGGAGCAGGGCGACAAGTTCGAGGGATCGGAGAAGGAGGACGTCTCCTCTGCCCTCCAGTCCCTCAAGGACTCGCTGTCCGGCACCGACATCGAGGCCATCAAGTCCGCCACCGAGCGGCTGATGACCGCCAGCCAGGGCTTCTCGCAGCGTCTGTACGAGCAGGCGTCGCAGCAGGCCTCGTCGTCGACCGGCCCGGCCGAAGGTGCCTCCACGGGGTCCTCGGGATCCGCGGAGGAGCCGGCCGAGGGTGAGGTCGTCGACGCCGAGATCGTCGACGAGCAATGACGGGCCGCCCGGAGCCGAAGGTCGAGACCGAGGACGTCCCCGTCGCCGGTGAGGCCGCCGAGGCGGCGCCCGGGGCGGCGCCTGGGGCGGGTGCCGGCGCTGGGCGAGCCACGGGCCCGGCGGCCGAAGGCGCGCCCGAGCAGGCCGACGACGGCGGCGACGACGGCGGGGCGATCCTGACCGACGTCGTCGCGCTGGCGGCGGAGCGGGACGAGTACCTCTCCGCCCTCCAGCGGCTGAAGGCCGACTTCGACAACTACCGCAAGCGGGTGGTGCGCCAGCAGGAGGAGCAGGCGGCCCGGGCCGAAGGCGGCCTGGTCACCAAGCTGCTCCCGGTCCTCGACAACCTGGACCTGGCGTGGGTGCACCTCGGCGACGACACCGAGGAGGCGCGCGCCATCGCCCAGGCGCGGGGCCAGCTCCTCGACGTCCTCGGCAAGGAGGGCCTCGAGCGGGTGGACGCCGCCGCCGTGCCGTTCGACCCGGTGGTGCACGACGCCGTGGCCCACGCACCGGCCGGGGCCGCCGGGGCCGCCGGGGCCGCCGAGCCGGCCGCAGCCGCCGCAGCGCCCGAGGCCGAACCCGAGCCTGCTCCCGGTGCCGCCACGGGCGACGTCCCGCCCGGCGTCGGCCCCGTGGTCGACGAGGTCATGCGGGCGGGCTACCGCTGGCGCGGCCAGGTGCTGCGCCCGGCGATGGTCCGCGTCCGGGGCTAGGTCCACCGTGGCGGCCCAGCGCGAGTGGTTCGAGAAGGACTACTACCAGGTGCTCGGTGTGCCCTCCACGGCCACCGACAAGGAGATCACGCGCGCCTATCGGAAGCTGGCGAAGCAGTACCACCCCGACGCCAACCCAGGGTCGGAGGACCGCTTCAAGGAGATCACGGCCGCCTACGACGTGCTGGGCGACGCCGACAAGCGCAAGGAGTACGACGAGGTCCGGCGTCTCGGCCCCATGGCGGGCGGCTTCGGCCGTCCCGGCCCGGGACCTGGTGGGGGCACCTTCCGGGTGGAGGACCTCGGCGACCTCGGCGACCTGTTCGGCGGGCTCTTCGGCGGTGGCCGGACGCGCCGACGGGGCCAGCGGGGCCCCCAGCGCGGCGCCGACGTGGAGACGGAGCTGCACCTCTCCTTCGAGGACGCGGTGCGGGGTGCCACCGCGTCGGTCAACGTCCCCGAGGACGTGCGGTGCCACACCTGCAACGGTTCCGGCGCCGCCCCCGGCACGTCGACGCGCACCTGTCCGCGCTGCAGTGGAAAGGGCACCCTCGACGACAACCAGGGGCTGTTCTCGCTGTCCACCATCTGCCCCCAGTGCAACGGCCGGGGGACGGTGGTCGACACCCCGTGCCCGACCTGCCACGGGTCGGGGACCGAGCGCCGCACCCGCACCGTCAAGGTCCGCATCCCGGCCGGGGTGGAGGACGGCCAGCGCATCCGCGTGAAGGGCCGGGGCGCACCCGGGCAGGGGACGGCGCCCGCCGGCGACCTCTACGTGGTGGTGCGCGTCGGCACGCACGAGAAGTTCGGCCGGCGGGGGCGCAACCTGACCCTGACCGTCCCGGTGAGCTACCCCGACGCCGCCCTCGGGACCACGGTCACCGTGCCCACGCTCGACGAGCCGGTCACCCTGCGGGTGCCGGCCGGCACGCAGCCGGGCACCCACCTGCGGGTGAAGGGCCGCGGCGTCCCGGCGGGCAGCGGGAAGAACGGCGCCAAGCCGGGCGACCTGCTGGTCCGGATCGACGTGGCGGTGCCCAAGACCCTCACCGACGAGCAGCGCCACGCCCTCGAGCAGCTCGCCGCCGCGTTCGGCACCTCGGCCGCGGAGGGCGCCCGATGACGGCTCCCGACGCCCGGGCGGTCTACGTCATCTCGGTGGCCGCCGAGCTGGCCGGCGTCCACCCCCAGACGCTGCGCGTCTACGAGCGCAGGGGCCTGCTCGATCCGTCGCGCACCACCGGCGGCAGCCGTCGCTTCTCCGAGCGCGATCTCGCCCGGCTGCGCCGCATCCAGGCGCTGACCGCCGACGGGGTCAACCTCGAAGGGGTGCGCCGGATCCTCGAGCTGGAGGCCGAGGTCGTGCGCCTCCGCGCCGAGCTGGAGGCGGTGCGCCAGGAAGCCAAGGACGCGGTGGCCCGCGTCCACCGCCAGTACCGACGGGACCTCGTGCCCTTCGACCGGTCGCCGGTCCCGGTGTCGCCCGCCCGCCGCCGGACGCGGTGACGCACCCGCACACACGCACACCCAGAAGCAGAGGAAGTCCGCATGCCACTCGACCCCGAGCGCTGGACGGTGAAGACCCGGGAGGCCTTCTCCGCCGCCACGCAGCAGGCCACCGCCGCCAACCACGCCGAGGTGACCCCCGACCACCTGCTGGCCGCCATCCTGGCCGACCCCGAGTCGATCGCCCGGCCGATCCTCAACCGGGTGGGCGCCGACCCGGCCGAGGTCGCCCGCCGCATCGGGGAGCGCCTGGCCCGCCAGCCCCGCGCCGTGGGCGGCGTCGAGCCGTCGCTGTCGCGCGCCGCCCGTGAGGGCATGGAGGCGGCCGACACCCTGCGCCGCGACATGGGCGACGAGTACCTCTCGGTCGAGCACCTCGTCCTCCAGTGGGCCGACGAGCTCGGCGCGTCCCGGGACCAGCTCTTGGCGGCGCTGCGCGAGGTGCGGGGCTCCCACCGGGTGACGTCGCCCACGCCCGAGGCCACCTTCCAGGCGCTGGAGAAGTACGGCCGCGACCTCACCGAGCTGTCGCGCGCCGGCAAGCTCGACCCGGTCATCGGCCGGGACGAGGAGATCCGGCGGGTCATCCAGGTGCTCTCCCGCCGCACCAAGAACAACCCCGTCCTCATCGGCGAGCCCGGCGTCGGAAAGACGGCCATCGTCGAAGGCCTGGCCCAGCGCATCACCGATGGCGACGTGCCCGAGTCGCTCAAGAACCGCAAGGTGATCGCGCTCGACCTCGGCTCGATGGTGGCGGGGGCCAAGTACCGGGGCGAGTTCGAGGAGCGCCTGAAGGCGGTGCTGAAGGAGATCACCGACGCCGAGGGCGGGGTCATCACCTTCATCGACGAGCTGCACACGATCGTGGGCGCAGGCGCCGCCGAGGGCGCCATGGACGCCGGCAACATGATCAAGCCGCTGCTCGCCCGCGGGGAGCTGCGCCTCATCGGGGCGACCACCCTCGACGAGTACCGCAAGTACATCGAGAAGGACGCCGCCCTGGAGCGACGCTTCCAGCAGGTGTTCGTGGGCCAGCCGTCGGTGGCCGACACCATTGCCATCCTGCGGGGCCTCAAGGAGCGCTACGAGGTCCACCACGGCGTCCGCATCCAGGACGCAGCCTTGGTGGCCGCCGCCGTGCTGTCCGACCGCTACGTCACCGGCCGCTTCCTCCCCGACAAGGCCATCGACCTCGTCGACGAGGCGGCCAGCCGGCTGCGTATCGAGATCGACTCGATGCCGACCGAGCTCGACGTCGTCACTCGTCGCATGCGCCAGCTCGAGATCGAGAAGGTGGCGCTCGAGAAGGAGTCGGACGAGGCGTCGCGGGAGCGGCTGGCCGCCCTCGACCAGGAGCTCGCCGACCTGCACGAGCAGGCCAACGCCATGACGGCCCACTGGCAGGCGGAGAAGCAGGCCATCGACACCATCCGGTCGCTCAAGGGTGGGCTGGAGGAGCGCCGGGCCGCCGCCGAGCGCATGGAGCGCGACGGCGACCTCGCCGCTGCCTCGGCCATCCGCTACGGCGAGGTCCCTGCCCTCGAGCAGCGTATCGACGACGCCACCGCCGAGCTGGCGAAGCTCCAGGAGGACCAGCGGTTCCTCAAGGAGGAGGTCGACGCCGAGGACGTGGCCGAGGTGGTGTCGCGCTGGACCGGCGTGCCGGTCACCCGGCTGCTCCAGGGCGAGGTCGAGAAGCTGGTCCGCCTGGAGGACACGTTGCACGCCCGCGTCGTCGGCCAGGACGAGGCCGTCACGGCCGTGGCCAACGCCATCCGGCGCAGCCGGGCCGGGTTGTCGGACCCGAACCGGCCCATCGGCTCGTTCCTGTTCCTGGGGCCGACGGGGGTGGGCAAGACCGAGCTCGCCCGGGCCTTGGCCGAGTTCCTCTTCGACGACGAGCGGGCCATGGTGCGCATCGACATGTCCGAGTACATGGAGAAGCACACCGTGTCGCGGCTGGTCGGCGCCCCCCCCGGCTACGTCGGCTACACAGAGGGTGGGCAGCTGACCGAGGCCGTCCGGCGCCGGCCCTACGCCGTGGTGCTCCTCGACGAGATCGAGAAGGCGCACCCCGACGTGTTCAACGTCCTCCTGCAGGTGCTCGAGGACGGCCGGCTCACCGACGGCCAGGGTCGTACCGTCGACTTCACCAACACGGTGCTCATCATGACGTCGAACCTTCCGGGCGACCCGGCGGCGTACTTCAAGCCGGAGTTCGTCAACCGGATCGACGACATCGTGCGGTTCCGGGCGCTCACGGAGGACGACCTGGCCGTCATCGTCGGCATCCAGCTCGGGCGGCTGCGCACCCGCCTGGCCGAGCGGCGCCTCTCCCTCGTGGTCACGCCCGAGGCGGAGAAGGTGCTCGCCCAGAAGGGGTACGACGCCACCTACGGGGCCCGGCCGCTGCGGCGGGTCATCCAGCGGGAGCTGGAGGACAAGCTGGCCCTGGCGCTGCTGGAGGGGCGCTTCGGCGAGGGCGACACGGTGACGGTGGACGCCGAGGGGGACGCCGTCGTCCTGGGGTAGGGGGCTCGCATTTCCCGGGCACAACGAAGATCCCCGCCGTAGCGTGGCGAGCATGACCACCGTGCGCGTCCTCGTCGGCACCCGAAAGGGGGCCTTCGTCTTCACCGCCGACGCCGGCCGCCAGGACTGGACCGTCGACGGGCCGCAGTTCGCCGGCTGGGAGATCTACCACGCAAAGGGCTCGCCGGTGGACCCCGACCGGATCTACGCGTCCCAGTCGAGCTCCTGGTTCGGCCAGGTGGTCCACCGCTCCGACGACGGCGGAAAGAGCTGGAGGACCGTCGGCAACACCTTCCAGTACGAGGGGACGCCGGGCACCCACCAGTGGTACGACGGCTCGCCGCACCCCTGGGAGTTCGCCCGGGTGTGGCACCTCGAGCCCTCGCTGGACGAGCCCGACACCGTCTATGCCGGGGTGGAGGACGCCGCGCTGTTCCGCTCGACCGACGGCGGGTCGACGTGGAGCGAGCTGCCGGGCCTGCGCGGCCACGGCACCGGCCCGGCGTGGCAGCCGGGTGCCGGCGGCATGTGCTTGCACACCCTGGTCCTCGACCACGCCAACCCGGACCGCATGTTCGCCGCCATCTCGGCCGCCGGGGCCTTCCGGACCGACGACGCCGGCCAGAGCTGGAAGCCCATCACCAAGGG
Source organism: Acidimicrobiaceae bacterium (assembly GCA_027306585.1). Taxonomy (GTDB): domain Bacteria; phylum Actinomycetota; class Acidimicrobiia; order Acidimicrobiales; family RAAP-2; genus DAHUZJ01. The sequence goes on from DAHUZJ010000085.1 coordinate 7,527, forward strand.
CCTCGTCTCCGCCTTCCTGCCCGACCCGACGGCCGAGGTCGGCCACTGCGTCCACCGCATCGCCCAGCACCCCGCCCGCCCCGACACCCTCTACATGCAGAAGCACTGGGACGTGCTGCGCACCGACGACGCCGGGGAGTCGTGGACCGAGATCAGCGGCGACCTCCCGACCGACTTCGGCTTTCCCATCGCCGTCCACCCCCACGAGGAGGACACCGTCTACGTGGTGCCGATCACGAGCGACGCCGTCCACTACCCGCCCAACGGCCAGCTGCGCGTGTACCGCAGCCGCACGGGCGGGGGCGAGTGGGAGCCGCTCACCGACGGCCTGCCCCAGGCCCACTGCTACGTCGACATCCTGCGCGACGCCATGGACGTCGACGACTGCGAACCGGCCGGCGTGTACTTCGGCACGACCGGTGGCCAGCTGTACGCCTCGGCCGACGGGGGCGACCACTGGCGGGCCGTCGCCGAGCACCTCCCGCCGGTCCTGTCGGTCGAGGTCCAGCGGCTCGGGTGAGCAGCGTGACCGCCGTCCGGGTCGTCCTGCCGACCCCGCTGCGGGTCCTGGCCGCCATCCCGACGGCCGAGGTGACCCTGGAGGTCGACGGTGCCGGCGCGGTCACCCAGCGGGCGGTGCTGGCGGCGCTCGAGGCGCGGTACCCCGCCCTGGTGGGCACGGTGCGCGACCAGGCGACCGGCCGGCGCCGGCCGTTCGTCCGCTTCTTCGCCTGCCAGGAGGACCTCTCCCACGAGCCGCCCGACGACCCGCTGCCCGCCGCAGTGGCGGCCGGCGCCGAGCCCTTCGTCGTGCTGGGGGCGATCGCCGGCGGCTGAGCCGGGCCCGGGCCGTCGGGCCGACCTGGCTCCCAGCCGGCCCGGGCTAACATGCGGCGTAATCCGTAGCGCAGACGGAGGAGCAACGCGTGCCGGCAACCGTGGTCGTCGGGACCCAGTGGGGCGACGAGGGCAAGGGCAAGCTCACCGACCTGCTGGCGGGTGAGATGGACGTGGTGGTCCGCTACCAGGGCGGCCACAACGCCGGGCACACCATCGTCATCGACGGCGAGACGTTCGCGTTGCAGCTGTGCCCGAGCGGGATCTTCTACCCCCACATCACCCCGGTGATCGGCAACGGGGTGGTCGTCGACCCGGCCACCCTGATCGACGAGGTCGACGGCCTGGCGGCCCGGGGGATCGACACCTCCCGGCTCGTGGTGAGCGGCAACGCCCATCTGATCATGCCGTACCACCAGGAGCTCGACCGGGTGACGGAGCGGTACCTGGGCAAGAACTCGCTCGGCACGACCAAGCGGGGCATCGGCCCGGCCTACGCCGACAAGGCGGCCCGGGTGGGCCTGCGGGTCCAGGACCTCCTCGACCCGAAGATCTTCCGCCAGAAGCTCGAGGTCGCCCTCAAGGAGAAGAACGCCGTCCTGGCCAAGGTCTACAACCGGCTCCCGCTGTCGGCGGACGAGATCGCCGAGCGCTATCTCGGGGAGCACGCGCCGCGGATCGCCCCGTTGATCGGCGACACCGTCTCGGTCGTCCACGACGCCCTCGACGCCGGGCGCCACGTCCTCTTGGAGGGCGCCCAGGCCACCTTCTTGGACCTCGACCACGGCACCTATCCCTTCGTCACCTCGTCCAACCCGGTGGCCGGCGGCGCCTGCACGGGCACCGGGCTCGGCCCCCGGGACATCGACCGGGTGCTCGGGATCGCCAAGGCGTACATCACCCGGGTGGGCGCCGGGCCCTTCCCGACCGAGCTCCACGACGACCTCGGGGCGCTGCTGGTGGAGCGGGGCCACGAGTTCGGGACGGTCACCGGGCGGCGCCGGCGCACGGGCTGGTTCGACGCCGTCATGGCTCGCCAGGCGGTGCGGCTCAACTCGCTGACCGAGGTGGCCCTCACCAAGCTCGACGTGCTCGACACCTTCGAGACCGTCAAGGTCTGCGTGGCCTACGAGGCGGACGGCGTGCGCTACGAGCGGCCGCCCTATCACCAGTCGGTGCTGCACCAGGTGACGCCGGTCTACGAGGAGCTGCCCGGGTGGCGGACCGACCTCACCGGCGTCACGGCCCACGCCGACCTCCCCGACGCCGCGTGCCGCTACGTGGAGTTCCTGGCCGAGCAGATCGGCGTGCCGGTGCGGCTGGTGGGGGTGGGCCCCGGCCGCGAGCAGTTCGTCTCCTTCGCCACGGCGTGACGCTGCCCGTCTGCGTCGTCGGCTCGGGGGGCCGTGAGCACGCCTTGGCGCGCTGGCTGGCCGGGTCGGCGGACGTCGTGGTGACGCCGGGCAACCCGGGCATGGCCGGCCGCTCGCCCGAGGGCCGCTCGATCACGGTCACGGCCGCCCCCGCCGAGTCGGTCGACGCGTCGCTCTATGTCGTGGGCCCCGAGGCGCCGCTCGTCGACGGTCTGGCCGACCGCCTGCGGGCGGCGGGGCGGCTCGTCGTCGGGCCCGGGGCCGGCGGCGCCCGGCTCGAGGGGTCGAAGGCCTTCATGAAGGAGCTCTTGGTCGAGGCCGGGGTCCCGACGGCGCGCCACGGCGTCTTCGCGTCGGTCCCCGACGCCGTTGCCTACCTCCGGGCGCTCCCCGGGCCCCCGTGGGTGGTGAAGACCGACGGGCTCGCCGCCGGGAAGGGCGTGCTGGTGGCCGCGTCACTGGCCGAGGCCGAGGCGGACGTGGCCGCCAAGCTGGCCGGGTCGTTCGGCGACGCCGGGCGCCGGGTGGTGGTCGAGGAGGGGCTGTCGGGTCCCGAGTGCTCGGTCCAGGTGCTGTGCGACGGGGTGCGCGCCGTGCCCCTCGTCGCCGCCCAGGACCACAAGCGGGTGGGCGACGGCGACACCGGGCCCAACACGGGCGGCATGGGGGCCTTCGCCCCGGTGCCCTCGGTCGGCGCCGGCGTGGTCGACCGGGTGATGGACGAGGCGGTCGAGCCGCTGGTGGCGGCGCTGCGCCGGCGGGGGATCGACTACCGGGGCGTCCTCTACGCCGGGCTGATGCTGACGGCCGACGGCCCCAAGGTGCTCGAGTACAACGTGCGGTTGGGCGATCCGGAGGCCCAGGTGGTCCTCCCGCTCCTGGAGGAGGACCCGATGGAGCTGATGACGGCGGTGGCGAGCGGCGGCCTCTCGGCCGGCCGCCTCGGTGCCGGTCGGGCCGGCGCGGCGGTGTGCGTCGTGCTGGCGGCCGGGGGGTACCCCGAGGCGCCCCGGGCCGGGGACGAGATCGAGGGCCTCGGCCCCGACGGCCAGCTCGCCGCGCCCGTCGAGGGGGTGACGGTGCTGCACGCCGGGACGGCCCGGCCCGATCCCGCCGGCCCGTTCGTCACGGCCGGGGGACGGGTGCTCGACGTGGCGGCGGTGGGGCCCTCGCTGGCCGAGGCCCGGCGCCGGGCCTACGAGGCGGCGGGGCGGATCTCGTGGCCAGGTGTGCACTACCGGACGGACATCGCCAGATGATCCGCCGCTACAGCCCGCCCGACATGGCCGCCCTCTTCTCCGACGAGGCCCGGCTGGCCACGTGGCTCGAGGTCGAGCTGCTGGCCGTGGAAGGCCAGGCCCGCCTGGGCGTCGTCCCCGCGGCCGACGCTGCGGCCTGCCGGGAGCGGGCGCCCGAGGTCGACGCCGGCTTCGTGCGGGCCGTCGAGGAGCGCGAGCAGGTCACGGACCACGACGTGGCCGCCTTCGTCGACGTGGTGCAGGAGCGCATCGGCCAGCCCGAGGGCTCCTGGGTCCACTTCGGGCTCACGTCGTCGGACGTGGTCGACACCGCGTTGTGCGCCACCTTGGTGAAGGCGGCCGACCTGCTGCTGGCGGCCGTCGACGAGCTGGTCGCCGCCCTGCGGGCCCGGGCCGAGGAGCTGATCGACGTCCCGGTCACCGGGCGCACCCACGGTATGCACGCCGAGCCGACCACCCTGGGCGCCAAGTTCGCCCTGTGGGCCCTGCAAGCCGACCGGGACCGCCAGCGGCTGCGGACCGCCCGGTCGCGGGTCGCCGTGGGCAAGCTCTCGGGCGCCGTCGGCACGTACTCCAACGTCGACCCGGCGGTCGAGACCTACGTGTGCGAAGCCCTGGGCCTCGAGCCCGTGCCGGCCACCCAGGTGGTGGCCCGGGACCGCCATGCCGAGTACCTCTACGCCTGCGCCTCGGTGGGGGCGACGGTCGAGCTCATCGCCACCGAGGTCCGCCACCTGGCCCGCAGCGAAGTGGGGGAGGCGGAGGAGCCGTTCGGCGCCGGCCAGAAGGGCTCCTCGGCCATGCCGCACAAGCGCAACCCGATCCTGTCGGAGCGGCTGTGCGGGCTTGCCCGGGTGCTGCGCGGCTACGCCGGCGCCGGCCTCGAGGACGTGGCCCTGTGGCACGAGCGGGACATCTCCCACTCGTCGGTCGAGCGCATCGTCCTGCCCGACGCCTCGCTGTTGACGTGCTACGTGCTGCGCAAGGCCACCGGCCTCGTGTCGGGACTGGTGGTCCACGCCGACCGGGCGCTCGCCAACCTGACCGAGGGGTCGCTCGGGCTCGTGTTCAGCCAGTCGGTGCTCCTGGCGCTGGTGGAGTCCGGGCTGCCCCGGGACGACGCCTACCGGATCGTCCAGCGCGACGCCCGGTCGGCGTGGGAGTCGCGCCGCCACCTGCGCGACGTGCTGGCGGCCGACCCCGACGTGCGGCTGTCGCCGGCGCAGCTCGAGCGGGCCTTCGACCTCGACCGGTACCTGCGGCACTCCCGGCGGTTCCTGTACGCGCTGGCCGACATGGAGGAGGGGCTGGCCCGGTGACGCCCGTGCCGCTGCCGCTGGTCCACCGGGGCAAGGTGCGGGAGCTCTACGACGCCGGCGACGGGCAGCTCCTGATGGTGGCGTCCGACCGGATCAGCGCCTACGACGTGATCTTCGCCGAGCCGATCCCCGAGAAGGGCCGGGTGCTCACCGCCATGACGGCGTTCTGGTGCGAGGAGCTGGCGGACGTGGCCCCCGGGACGGTGGTGACGGCCGACCCGGCGGAGATCGCCCGGCGGGTGCCGGCACTTGCCGCCGCTGCGCCGGCCGGGGCAGTGGCCGGCCGGGCCCTCCTCGTCCGCCGGGCCGACATGGTCTCCATCGAGTGCATCGTGCGCGGCTACCTGGCCGGGCAGGCGTACGACGAGTACGCCGCCTCTGGCACCGTCCACGGGACCCCGATGCCGGCCGGGCTGCGGCTGGCCGACCGGCTGCCCGAGCCGATGTTCACGCCGTCGACCAAGGCCGAGGAGGGCCACGACCTCAACATCGGCTTCGACGATGCCGCCGCGATCGTCGGCCGCCCCGCGGCCGAGGAGGCACGCCGGATCTCGCTCGCCCTGTACGCCCGGGCGGCCGAGCGGGCGGCGGCGGCGGGCTTCGTCCTCGCCGACACCAAGTTCGAGCTCGGGTGGGTGGACGGCGTGCTCTGCCTGTGCGACGAGGTGGTCACCCCCGACTCGTCCCGGCTGTGGCCGGCCGATCAGGTGGTGCCCGGCACCACGCCGCCCGCCTTCGACAAGCAGCCGCTCCGGGACTGGGCGGCGTCGGGCGGATGGGACAAGCGTCCGCCGCCGCCCCCACTGCCGCCCGAGGTCGTCCGGGCGACGTCCGAACGCTACGTCGCCGCCTACGAACGGGTGACCGGGCGCCGTCTCGCCGACTGGTACGGTGCGGCCGGATGAGGTTCGTCGCCCGGGTGGAGGTCCGATTGCGGCCGGGGATCGCCGACCCCGAGGGCGCGACGATCGAGCGGGCGCTGCCGGCGCTCGGCTTCGACGACGTGCACGGCGTGCGGGCCGGGCGGGCCTTCCGGTTCGAGGTCGAGGCGGCGGACGCCGCCGCCGCCGAGGCCCGCGTCGAGGAGCTGGCCCACCGGCTGCTGGCCAACCCGGTGATCGAGGACAGCGAGTGGCGGGTGGTGCCCGGGTGACGGCCGCCCGCGTCGGGGTCGTCGTCTTCCCCGGGACCAACTGCGAGCACGACGCCGTCAGCGCCCTCACCTCGCTGGGCGGCCAGGCCGAGCTCGTGTGGCACACGGCCGAGCGGCTGGAGGGCTTCGACGCCGTGGTCCTGCCCGGCGGGTTCGCCCACGGCGACTATCTGCGCCCGGGTGCCATCGCCCGCTTCGCGCCGGTGATGGGGGCGGTGTCCCGGTTCGCCGCGGCCGGTGGCCCGGTGGTGGGCATCTGCAACGGGTTCCAGGTCCTCACCGAGGCGGGTCTCCTGCCCGGCGCCCTCCAGAAGAACGCCGCGCTTCGGTTCCTCTGCGCGCCGGCCGCGCTGCGGGTGACCTCCTCCCGGTCGGTGCTGACGGCGGGCGTCCCGGTCGGCACGGAGCTCATGGTGCCGATCAACCACTTCTCGGGCAGCTACGTGTGCGACGCGGCCACCCTCGAGGAGCTGCGCGCCGAGGACCGGATCGTGCTGCGGTACGTCGAGAACCCCAACGGCTCGGTCGACGACATCGCGGCCGTGGCCAACGCCGCCGGCAACGTGGTCGGCCTCATGCCGCACCCCGAGCGGGCGGTGAGCGAGCTGTTGGGCTCGGCCGACGGTGCCGTGCTGTTGCGCGCCCTGCTGGCGTCGGCCGCCGGCGAACGGGCCGCCTGAGCCCTGGCCGTGGCCGAGCCGCACCAGCACCAGCCCGTTCACCGGGCCCTCGGGTTGACCGACGACGAGCTGACCGCCATCGAGGCGGTGCTCGGGCGGGAGCCCAACCACCTCGAGCTCGCCATGTACTCGGTGATGTGGAGCGAGCACTGCTCCTACAAGTCCTCCCGCGTCCACCTCCGCCGGCTGCCCACCGAGGGTGCCCGGGTGCTGGTGGGTCCGGGGGAGAACGCCGGCGTCGTCGACGCCGGGGACGGCATCGCGGTGGCCATCCGCATCGAGAGCCACAACCATCCGTCGGCCATCGAGCCGCACCAGGGCGCGGCCACCGGGGTCGGGGGGATCCTGCGCGACATCTTCACCATGGGTGCACGCCCCCTGGCGGTGATGGACCCGCTGTTCTTCGGACCGCCCGACGACGCCCGGCAGCGCTGGCTCGTCGAGGGCGTGGTGGCCGGCATCTCCAGCTACGGCAATTCGGTGGGCGTGCCCACGGTGGGCGGCGAGCTCACCTTCGATCCCGGCTACGCCCAGAACCCGCTCGTCAACGTGCTGTGCCTCGGCGCCCTTCCCGTCGAGCGCCTCGTGCTGGGCCGGGCGTCGGGCACCGGCAACCTGGCCGTGCTGCTCGGGTCGCGCACCGGCCGGGACGGCATCGGCGGGGTGAGCGTGCTGGCGTCGGCCGGGTTCTCGGAGGCGGCGGCGGACGACACGAAGCGCCCGAGCGTCCAGGTCGGCGATCCGTTCGAGGAGAAGCGGCTCATCGAGGCCTGCCTGGCGTTGCTCGACGAGGGGCTGGTCGTCGGCATCCAGGACCTGGGCGGCGCCGGGTTGGCCTGCGCCACCAGCGAGACGGCGGCCCGGGGCCGGGTCGGGATGGACGTCGACGTGACCGCCGTCCCGCGGCGCGAGGAGGGGATGACCCCCTGGGAGGTGATGACCAGCGAGAGCCAGGAGCGCATGCTGGCCATCGTCACGCCCGACAACTGGCCCGCCGTGGCGGCGGTGTGCCGGAAGTGGGAGGTGCGGGCGACGGTGGTCGGCCGGGTCACCGACCCGGTGCACGAGCCGGGGAGCGTGGAGCCGGTCGGCCGCCTGCGGATCCGGGACGGCATCGACGGCGCGGTGCTGGCCGACGTGCCGGCGGCCTCGCTGGCCGACGACGCCCCCCTGTACCGCCGCCCGCTGGCCGTGCCCGCCGACCTCGAGGTCCGGCGGCAAGACGACCCGGGCGACGAGCCGCCGGGCGACTGCGGCGCCGAGCTGCTCTCGCTGCTGGCCGACCCCTCCTGGGTCTACCGGCAGTACGACCACCAGCTCTTCCTCAACACGGTCGTCGGGCCGGGTGGCGACGCCGCGCTGCTGCGGCTGGCCGGACCGGGGCTCCCCCCGAGCCACCGGGGCATCGCCGTGACGACGGACTCCGCGCCCCGGTGGTGCGCCCTCGACCCACGGACGGGGACGGCCGCCGTGGTGGCCGAGGCGGTGGCCAACCTGGCCTGCGTCGGGGCCCGGGCGGTGGCCGTCGTCAACTGCCTCAACTTCGGCAACCCCGAGCACCCCGAGGTGATGTGGCAGTTGTCGGAGGCGATCGACGGCATGACGGCGGCGTGCACGGCGCTCGAGCTGCCGGTCATCGGCGGCAACGTCAGCCTCTACAACGAGAGCGGCGGAGCGGACATCGATCCCACGCCGGTCATCGGGGCGCTGGGTCTGGTCGAGGAGCTGGCGGCCCGGCCGCCGGGGATCGGCTGGACCGCCGGATCGACGGTGCTGCTGGTGGGCCCCCGCAGAGCCGGACCCGCCACCGCCTCGGCGGCCGGCCCGTCCCCCGGGACCCCGGCCGCCGACCCCTTCCCTCTCGGCGGCAGCCGGTGGGCGATCGAGTGCCGGGGGCACCGCGGCGGTGTGGTGGCGCCGGTCGACCTGGCGGCGCACCGGCGGGTCGTCGACCTGGTGGCCGGTCTGGTCGCCGAGACGGTGGCGGGCGGCGGCGGGCTGTTGACGGGCGTCCACGACGTTGCCGGCGGGGGGCTCGCCGTGGCGCTGGCCGAGATGGCCGTCGGGGCCGAGGTGGGGGTCCGGATCGACGGCGTGGAGGGGCACGCCGAGCTCTTCACCGAGATCGGCTCCCGCTTCGTGGTGGCGACCGAGCGGCCCGACGAGGTGGCGGACCGCGCCGAGGCGGCCGGGGTGCCGGTCACCCGGCTCGGCACGGCCGGTGGCGACCGCCTCGTCGTCGACGGACTGGTCGACCTCTCGCTCGCCGCCGTGGCAGGGGAGTGGCGCGACGCCCTGCCGCACCGGCTGGAGGGCCCGGCGGCCCAAGAGGCCTAGCTCTCGAGGAAGCGCAGCACGGCCAGCACGCGCCGGTGGTCGGACTGGGACACCGGCAGGTCGAGCTTGGCGAAGATGTTGGCCACGTGCTTCTCGACCGCGCCCTCCGACACGACGAGGGTGGTGGCGATGGCGGCGTTCGTGCGGCCCTCGGCCATGAGCGACAGCACCTCCCGCTCCCGTGGCGTCAGGCGGGAGAGCGTGTCGGTCTTCCGCGACGCCCCGACCAGCTGGGTCACCACCTCCGGGTCGAGCGCCGTGCCGCCGGAGGCCACCCGCACCAGTGCCTCGACGAAGTCGCTGACGTCCGCCACCCGGTCCTTGAGCAGGTAGCCGATCCCGGTGGCGTCCTCGGCCAGCAGCTGGGCGGCGAAGCGCGTCTCGACGTACTGGGAGAAGAGGAGGATGCCGAGCCCCGGATGCTTGCGCCGCAGCTCGATGGCGGCGCGAAGGCCTTCGTCGGTGAATGCCGGCGGCATGCGGATGTCGACCACCGCCACGTCCGGCAGGTCGCGCTCGACGGCGGCGTGGAGGGCGCTGGCGTCGCTCACCGCCTCGGTGATCGTGAACCCCCGGTCGACCAGCAGCTGGGCCAGCCCGTCGCGCAGGATCGCCGAGTCCTCGGCGATGACCACCCGGATGGCGTCGGCCGCGGTCATGCGTGCATCGGCAGGTCGACGGTCACGACGGTGGGTCCCCCCGGTGGGCTGGTGAGGTCGAGGTGCCCGTCGACCGTCCGCACCCGGTCGAGGAGGCCGGTCAGCCCACTGGACCTGGAGCCGACGGCCGACGGCCGCGCGCCGCCGCGCCCGTCGTCTCGGACGACCAGGCGGAGCCACTGCCCGTGCTGGGTGCAGCGGATGGCCGCCCGGGAGGCACGGGCGTGCTGGGCCACGTTGGCCAGCAGCTCGGCCACGCAGAAGTAGGCGATGGCCTCGATGGCGGGCGTGGGCCGGTCGCGCAGCTCCACGGTCAGCTCGGTGGGGACGGCACTGCGGGCCGCCAGCGTGGCGAGCGCGCCCTCGAGCCCGGTGTCGAGCACCGGCGGGTGGATCCCACGTGCCAGGTCGCGCAGCTCCACGATCGCTTCCTTGGCGCCCCGGTGGGCCTCCTCGACCAGCTGGCGCACCTGGTTGAGGTCCGTCCCCTCCGCCAGCTTCTCCTTGGCCTGCCCGAGGCGCATGGCCAGGGCGACCAGCTGGGCTTGGGTGCCGTCGTGCAGGTCACGCTCGATCCGTCGCAGGGTGGCGGCGGAGACGTCCACCGTCCGGGTGCGGGCGTCCTCGAGCCATCGCAGCCGGACGGCCACCGGATCCGGTCCGAGCAGGTGGCGCAGCAGACGCCGGTCGACCTCGGTCACGAGCCGCATCGGCCACGGCGCCAGAAAGAACAGCAGGGTGCCGGTGAGGACGATGAAGAGCCCGTGGAAGAAGCCGCTGCTACCGACCGACAGGTAGCCAGGCGAGAGGAGGCCGGGCACGACCCCGAGCAGGCGGGGCCTCGCAGCCCCCGCTCCCCACAG
>DAHUZJ010000092.1 GCA_027306585.1 Acidimicrobiaceae bacterium
GCTCTGCAGCGTCCACCACCGCCACAAGACCCAGGGCATCCTCGTCCTCGGCGGGGGCCCGGGGAAGTGGTGGACCAAGCCCGGCCGCATGGCCGGCAAGATCCCCGGCCCCTCGGGGCGGACCCGGCGGGAGCTGCGGGAAGGCCGGGAAGGCCGGGAAGGCCGGGAGCGCCGGGAGCGCCGGGAGGGGCAGGGTCAGGGGTGGGGGCGGGCCGGTCCACCGTTCAATCGCGGGATGGGCGGATCAATGGCGGGAGCGCCCAGGTAACGGGTTCGCGCGGCATCCCTGCGGCCGCATTCGGTACACGTTGCCAGCTGCAGTCGTTGGGCAGCCGCGTCGGCCAGCGGCGAGCGACGCAGCCACGACAGCGCTGCGCCTCGGCCATGGTCCCGCGATGTTGGGGCAGTAGTTCCCGGAGATTGCCGAGACGTTCAGCATGGCAAGCATCACGCCCCCAAATCGACTTGACGAGCGGCTGTACCGAACTGTCTTCGATCACAGCCTCGACGGCGTGATGATCACCGTGCCCGACGGTCGGATCCTTGCGGCAAACCCTGCGGCTTGCACCATCCTGGGAGCCTCGGAGGCGGATATCTGCAAACAGGGTCGGCAGGGCTTCAGCGACGAGGCCGATCCTCGGTGGCAATCGGCGCTCGAGGAACGCCGGCGCGGCGGTCAGGCCCAAGCCGTCCTCCCGATGATCCGCAGGGACGGGACGCCGTTCTTCGCCGAGGTGTCGTCATCCATGTTCGCCGCGGAGAACGGGGAGGAGCGAAGCTGCGTCATCTTTCGTGACGTCACGGAGCGCGTCCAGCTGGAGCAGCAACTGCGCGCAACCAACGAGACCACCCAGTTGCTGCTCGCGGGTGCGTCAACCGAGCGCGTCCTGACGGCCATCGCCCGATCCGCCCGAAAGCTGGCGGACGCATCCGAGGCGGGTGTCGTGACGGTCGGCGACGAGCAGGGCAGCGTTGTCGTCGCTGCGGGTGACGGCTCGCGCCTGCCGCGGCTCGTGGGCCGTTGGTACCCCCCCCGGGGGGGAACCCTCCTGGCCGGCGTCATGGCGTCACGACGCAGCCTTGTCGTCCACGATCTGACCGCTGCTGCAGCCGAGGAGGACGGCCGCGACCTTGCAGTTGGCCCGGCGATGATCGTGCCGATCGTGGGTGGTGGCACCGCGTTCGGGAACCTCCTCGTCGGCTCGGAACGGGGGCACCGGGCCTATGAGTGCGCCGATCTCGCGGTGATCGAACTGCTGGCGCAGTCGGATGGCGTCGCGCTCACCCTCGGGCAGGCGCGGGCGAAGGCTGAGCGCACGACGCTCCTCGAAGAGCAGTCCCGGATCGCCGCCGACCTGCACGACAGCGTGCTTCAGCAGCTCTTTGTCGTGGGTCCGGGGCTGCAGGCGGTATCGAGTATGGCTCCGGTGCTCGTCACCGATCGCATTCGGGACTCGGTCCAACGCCTCGACGACGTCATCGCGGAGATCCGGCGGACCATTTTCGGGCTGCACGGCCCTGAGCTGGGACGTGACCTCGCCAAAGCTATCCACGCCATCATCGATGAGTACGCCGAGCATCTGGGTGTTCTCGCCGACCGTGCGCACCGTCGGAGCGCTTGACCGATGCGACCGGACGACCCGTCAACATCTGGTGTCCGTCGTGCGGGAGGCGCTGTCGAACGTGCTCCGGCACCATGCGACCGTGGTCGAGGTCACCGCCCGCGTCTCGACAGACGAGATCGTGCTGACGGTGGTCGACGACGGCCTCGGACCGCCGCAGGGCGAGCCGAGAGGCAGCGGATTGAAGAACATGGCCCGTCGGGCAACCGCGCTCGGAGGCCACTTCGAGCTCACGCCGGTGAGCCCACAGGGCACGCGCTTCGAGTGGCGGGTCCCCGTTCGTTCCGGGTCCGACGTCGGGGGTGGAAGCCTCGCACCGGGGCCCGGGGGACGTCCGCCGCGGCTGGGTCAGGCCATCCGGAACTGCCACATGCGGCGCGACGACTCGCCGAGGGCCAGGCACCGCTGGCCTGCGTAGGCCGTCAGGACCCGAACGTCAGGACCCGAACGTCAGGACCGGCTTCACCACGTCGCCACGGATGGACGCGTCGATTGCCTTGTTGATGTCATCGAACGGGAAGTACGTGATGAGCTCGGCGACGGGGAACCGGCCGCTCAGGTGCAGCCCCACCAGCTGGGGCAGGAACACCTCGGGGACGCTGTCGCCGGCGATCACCCCGGTCACCGTCCGGCCGTTGAGCACCGTGCGCCAGTCGAGGACCATCTCGGAGCTGGCGCCGGCACCCACGATGGCACACGTCCCCCGGGTGTTGAGCGCCCCCACGGCGCTCGCCACCACGGCAGCGACACCCGTCGTGTCCACGGCGTAGTCGAGGCCACCCGGGACCAGCCGGCCGAGGACCTCGCCGATGTCGCCCTGGGTGGCATCGACGGTCTCGGTGGCCCCGAACCGGCGGGCGGTCTCGAGCCGGGAGGCCACCGTGTCCACGGCGACGATCGGCTCGCAGCCGGCGAGGGCGGCGGCGGCGATCGCCGACAAGCCAACCGCACCGGTGCCGCACACGGCGATGCTGGAGCCGACCGGCGGCCGCAGGTTGTTGAGCACCGCTCCGGCGCCCGTCTGGAAGCCGCAGCCGAAGGGTGACAGGGGCTGCAGGTCCCACGCCGGGTCGGTCGGCACCACGCTGCGCTCGCCCACGACGGCGTGGGTGGCGAAGCACGACTGGCCGAGGAAGTGGGTGGCGACCGGCTTGCCGGCCGAACGGGCGGCCGTCGTGCCGTCGCCCCGCCCGCCCGAGAAATTGAGCTCCATGAACCGCTCGCAGTAGGCGACCTGGGCCAGCAGGCACCGGCGGCACGTACCGCACGAGGCGAAGGTCGTCAGTACCTTGTCGCCCACTGCCACCTTGGTCACCCCCGAGCCCACCGCCTCGACGACGCCAGCGCCCTCGTGGCCGAGGATCGCCGGAGGTGGCGCCTCGTGCAGAGCGTGGGTGTCGGTGCGGCAGACGCCGACGCTCTCCATCCGCACCACGACCTCGAACGGACGGGGGTCCTCGAGCTCGACCTCCTCGATCACGAGCGGCTTCCCCGTCTCGCGGAGCACCGCAGCCCGGGCGATGGTGGTCATCGACCGGCCGTCATGGTGGTGAGGGGCGTCGCCACCAGGGCGCGGACGGCGGACGATGCTGGCTCACAATGCATGACGTCATCTTGACTGGCGGGACAACCCCGGTCAACATGGCGGGATGGCCGTCGCCCCTGAGATCACGACCGAAGGCATCTACGTGGGCGGCACCTGGCGGCCGGCCCGGTCGGGGGAGACGTTCACCGACTTCGACCCGGCGACCCGCCAACCGCTCGCAGAGGTCGCGCGGGGAACGGCGGAGGACGTCGACGAGGCCGTCGCCGCGGCCCGCGCCGCTTTCGGCCCCTGGTCGCGGCGTTCGCCCAGCGAGCGTGGCGACCTCCTGCGACGGTGGGCGGCCCTGATCCGGGAGCACGCCGAAGAGCTTGCCGCCCTGGAGTCCCAGGATGTCGGCAAGCCGCTGTCGGCCGGCCGGCTCAACCTCATGATCGCCACCGGCAACCTCGAGTACGGCGCCGGCCTGGCCGACAAGGTCATGGGCGCCACGCTGCCGTCCCGGAGCCCCGAGCACACCGGGTTCACCTGGCGGGAGCCGTGGGGCGTGTGCGCGGCCGTCCTGGCCTGGAACGTCCCCGCCATCATGTTCTGCTCGGGTGTCGCGCCGGCACTGGCGGTCGGCAACACGATCGTGGTGAAGCCGTCGGAGATGGCCCCGCTCGTCACCCTGGCCATCGCGCGCCTGGCGGACGAGGCGGGCATGCCGCCCGGGGTCCTCAATGTCGTCCCGGGCCTCGGGCCCGAGGCCGGCACGGCCCTCACCGGCCACCCGGGCGTGGACCACGTCTCCTTCGTCGGGTCCGCGGCCACGGGCCGGGCCGTCATGAAGGCGGCTGCGGAGAACCTCGTCCCGGTCCGGCTCGAGCTCGGCGGCAAGTCGCCCAACGTGGTGTTCGCCGACGCCGACCTCGACCGTGCCATCCCGATCATCGTGGACTCGATCTGCGAGAACGCCGGGCAGAACTGTTACGCCGGCTCCCGTCTGCTGGTCGAGGCGCCGATCTACGACGAGGTGCTGCAGCGGGTGGCCGAGCACATGGCGACGCTGCGCCTCGGCCCATGGGACGCCGACCTCGACATGGGCCCGCTCATCAACCAGGCGCAGTACGACCGGGTGCTCGGCTACGTGGAGGGGGCGAAGTCGGAGGGAGCCCGTCCGGTGACCGACGCCGGTGCAGCCGAGGAGGCGGGCCCGGGCTGGTTCGTGAAGCCCACCCTCTTCGACGACGTCGACGCCTCCATGCGGATCGCCCGCGAGGAGGTGTTCGGCCCGGTGCTGGCCGCCCAGCGGTTCTCCGGGCTGCGGGAGGCGCTCGACCTGGTGGACGCCGTGGACTACGGGCTCCTCGTGAGCGTGTGGACCAACGACCTCTCCCGAGCCCTCCAGATGGCGCGTGACGTACGCTCTGGCCAGGTGTCGATCAACGAATTCGCCAACTCGGCCATCCTCGGCCTGCCCTTCAACGTGGCCAAGCGGAGCGGCTTCCAGCACGGTGGGGGCTACAGCGTGATCAACGAGCTCACGCACGAGAAAGCCGTCACGATCCAGCTCGACCCCCGGTGAGGGCCGGGTGCCGGTGACGCCGGGCGCCGTGGCGTCCTTCGGCGCCCGCGTGCGTGACGGCGAGCGCGTCGTCGGCACGTTCGTGAAGCTGCCCGGCCTCGAGTCGGTCGACCTCGTGGCGCGCTCGGGCTTCGACTTCTGCGTCGTCGACGGCGAGCACAGCCAGCTCTCGGAGGCCGAGGCCGCCCGGCTCGTGCGCCACGCCGGGGCCCTGGGTCTGCCCACCGTCGTGCGGGTCCCGTCGGTCGACCCGGGCCTGGTCAACCGGCTGCTCGAGGCCGGCGCGGCCGGGATCCAGCTCTCGACCTTGCGCCGGCGGGCTGACGCCGACCTCCTGCGGGCCGCCACCCGCTACCCGCCCGCGGGGACTCGCAGCCTGAGCGCGGCGCAGCCCGCGGCGGGCTACGGGGCCCGGCCGCTCGCCGACTACCTCGCCGCCATGGCGGCCGACCCGCCCCTGGTCGTCGGCCAGGTGGAGACGGCCACCACCGACGACCCGCTCGCCGTGCTTGCCGGTTCGCTCGACGCCGTCTTCCTCGGGACCACGGACCTGGCGGTGGACCTCGGGGTGGCCGGCGACCCGGACGACCCGGCCCTGTCGGCGCGCATCGACGAGATCGCCGCCGCCGCCCGGGGGGCCGGCGTCGTGCTCGGGGGATGGGCGGCGAGCCCCGAGGCGGCGCGGGCGCTCGCCGACCGCGGTGCGACGTACGTGGTGATCGGTTCGGACCTGCAGGCGCTCCAAGGTGGCCTGGCGCGCCTGCGGCCACAGGAGGGAGGCTGAGCGGCATGATCCGGCATCTGGTGGCGTTTCGTTTTCGGGACGAGGTCGGCGAGGAGGAGCGCCAAGCGACGATCGACGAGCTCAACGGCTTCCCGTCCCACTACCCGGCGATGCAGCGGTGGGCGCTCGGGCCCAACATCTCGAAGCGTGACGACACCTTCTCGCACGCCTTCGTCGTCGAGTTCGCCAACGAGGAGGAGCTGCTCGCCTACCTGGCCAGCGAGCGCCACGAGCAGTTCGTACGCGAGCGGTTCGCCCCGCGCATCGCGGCGCGGGGCATCGTGAGCTTCGAGGTGCCGGACGGCAGCGGCAAGGAGCCGTCGCCAGGGTGACGCAGTGACGCCGGTGGAGCCCGTCCGGGCCGTCATCTTCGACATGGACGGCCTGCTGGTGGACACGGCTCCCGTCTGGCGACAGGTCGGCAACAGCGCGTTCGCCGCCCTGGGCGTGGACGTTGCCCCGTTCGTCGAGACGGGCGCCGTCATGGGCCTCAGCATGGAGGACGCCATGGCGGCCTTCCGCACCTATGCCGGCTGGGCGCCGACCGACCATCCCGAGCTCGAGGCGGGGATCGAAGCGGGCGTGCTCGCCGCCATCCGGGCGCAGCTCGAGCTGAAGCCAGGTGCCTGCGAGGCGCTCGACTTCTGTGACGAGCACGGGCTTCGCACGGCGGTGGCCTCGGGCTCGACCACGGCCATCATCGAGGCGGTGCTCGCCCGCGTCGGCCTGCGGGCACGGTTCACCGCCGTGTGCTCGTCCTCCGACGAGCCGCTGGGCAAGCCGCACCCGGGCGTCTTCCTTCGGGCGGCCGCCGAGCTCGGCGTCCCGGCCCGCCAGTGCGTGGTGGTGGAGGACGCCGTCGCAGGGTGCATCGCCGCCAAGGCGGCGTGCATGCGGGTCGTCGCCGTCCCGGAAGGGCCAGCGGTGGGGGACCCGCGCCTCGCCATCGCCGACGCCGTGCTCGCCACACTCGCGGAGCTGGCGGGGCCGGCGGCCCGGGCGATGCTCGGGCTCTGCGGCGAGGTCGGGCTCGGCGTCGGGCTCGGCGTCGGCGTCGGCGTCGGCGTCGGCGGCGTCGGGGGAGCGGGCGGCGGCGTCGGGGGAGCCGGCGTCGGCAGGGCCAGCCCGGTCAGGTCGCCGGCGGCAGCGCCCTGATCGTCGGCAGCGCCCGTGCCGCCGTCCGGACCGTCTCTCGCAGGCCGTCGATCATCGACCACCCCGGCCGGCGCACCGGTGCCAGCTTCAGGCTGATCGACGAGAAGCCCATGGCCGCCACCCGGGTGAACTGCGGCACCAGGTCGTCGGCGTCGCCGCACAAGGAGAAGGCCTCGACCAGGCGGTCGTCCACCAGGCCGTCGAGCTCGGGCGGGTGGTAGGCCTCCGGATCGAAGTACCACCCCTTGGCCTTGCCGAGGGCGGCCTCGATGGCGGCCAGGCGGTCGGGCTCGACCTCGAGGTCGTCGGGCCGCAGCGTGACCAGGAACTCGGCGGCGTCCCGCCGCATGGTGGCGTAGGCGGCGTCCCGGTCGGCCGAGCAGCACAGCGTCAGGCGGGGCGCGACCTCGACGGCCGCCGGGTCCCGTCCCACTCGCTGCGCGCCCTCCGCCACCCACGACCGGTACTCGGCGGCGAAGCGGGGGGACAGGTAGCGGGCCCCGACCAGCGCCCGGTCGGCCAGCTCGCCGGCGAGCCGGGCGACCTGCGGCGAGCGCGTCCCGATGGCGATGGGCACGCGGCGCCCGGGCGGCCGGCGCAGTTGCGCCTCGTGCACGCCGAACGCCGTCGCCTTCGCGCCGACCTGCTGCCCGTCGAGCAGGGCCCGCACCTGGGCCGTGGCTGCCCGCAGCGTGGCCACCGGGCGGGAGGGCTCCACGCCGACGGCCTCGAGGCCGGCGCCGACGCCGTACCCGAGGAAGGCCCGGCCGCCCGACACCTCGTCGACGGTGGCCACGGCGGCTGCCGTCACCGCCGGGTGGCGCAGGTAGGGGTTGGCGACCATCGGGCCGATCTCCACCCGTCGGGTCGCCCGAGCGCACAGGGCCTGGACGGCGTAGGTGTCCGGCCAGTGCACCACGTCGGAGATCCCCAGCCGGTCGAACCCGGCCTCCTCGATGAGCGAGGCCACCTCCTCGCAGGCCGCCATGGGCATGCCGGGGCTGAACTCGGCCTCGAGGATCATCCGCCCGGCTCGACGATCACCCGCCGACCCCCGCCGACCCCCGGGGTCACTGGCCCTCGGCCTCCAGGCGTCGCTCGAGGTACTCCAGCACCTTGAGGTGCTTCTCGGTGTCGAGCTGCATCAGCTCGACGAGGAGCCGCCACAGCATCTCGTCGCCGGCGGGCCGCAGGTCCCGTGCCAGCTGCTTGAGGCTGGCGGCGTCGTCGCGCTCCAGCTCGAGGAAGCGCCGGGTGTGCTCGAGGAGCTCGGGGATGTGCTCGCGCTCGGGGTGCGGTGCCGGCGGCACGGTCGCCACGTCCGGCCCGGGGTGGGCGGCGGCGGACGATGCCAGCTCCTCGAAGAGCTGGTGGTGCCGGTGCTCGTCCTGGATGATCAGCTCCAAGAGGAACTTGGTCCCGGGGTCCTTGGTCGCCTGGGCCAGCGCCTCGTACCGCTCGAGGACGTACACCTCGTCACGGACATGGGTGGAGAAGGCATGGCCGATGCGCACCCACCACTCGTTGTCCTGTCCCTCATGCCGCACGTTGCCCTCCTCGTGAGGCCGGCTGTCTTGTATTCCAAGATGCTATCCCGTAATGCGCTTGACGCTCCATGGTCCCGGCGGTACCGTGACACCGTCGGGCTCCGGCCGGGCAATTGCCCGCACTGCCATCCTGGCAGGGTCGCCCCGGCCAACGGCTGGCTTGCCGCGTCGCCCGAGGGGGCGCCGTTTGCGACAGGCCCTCAACTGCAGGAGGAGCACCGATGGCGCGCACGCTGACCGAGCCCCGTTGGACCCACATCGCCCTTCCCGTCACGGACCTCGAGCGGGCGATCGAGTTCTACACGTCGCTCACGCCGCTGGTGGTCGTGGCCCGTCACCAGACCGCGGACGGCCGGGGAGCCTGGCTGTCCAACGACAAGCAGGTCGAGACGCCCTTCGTCCTCGTGATCTCCCAGTTCGAGCCCGAGGTGGGCGCTCGCTTCGGGGTCGAGCCGGGGAAGCCGCACCCCACCCTGGCACCCTTCGCCCACATCGGCATCGAGCTGCCCAACAAGGAGGATGTCGACGCCGTGGCCGACAAGGCCCGGGAGATGGGCGTGCTCGAGTGGGAGCCGATGCAGATGCCCGAGCACATCGGGTACATCTGCGCCGCCAAGGACCCCGACGGCAACGTGATCGAGTTCTCGTGGAACCAGAAGGTGTTCAGCGCGATCCAGGCGCTCTGGGGCGAGGGCACGGAGGGCGGCGAGGGCTGAGCTCGACGAACTCGACAGAACTCGACGAGCTCGACGAAAGGGACCGATGACGATCACCAGCGAGCCGAGCCAGCGCACGGCGCGAGTGGGCCGCCAGACCCGGTTCATCCGGGAGGACTGGGACGCGGGCATCTTCCGCGTCCACCGGGACGCGTTCCGCAGCCAGGAGGTCTTCGACCGGGAGCGCGAGCAGATCTGGGGTCGGGGCTGGCTCTACCTGGGCCACACCACCGAGCTGCCCACGCCGGGTGACTACAAGGTGCGCAAGCTCGGCGGGCGACCGCTGATCTTCCTTCGGGACGCCAAGGGCGTCATCCGGGCCTTCTACAACTCCTGTCCCCACCGGGGGACGGCGGTCTGCCGTGAGGAGGAGGGCAACGCCCGGCACCTGCGGTGCTTCTACCACGCCTGGACGTTCGACACCGAGGGCAAGCTCGTCACCCTGCCGTCGCCGGATGCCTACCCGGGCGACGACACCTTTCGTGATCGGCTGGGGCTCCGACCGGTGGCCCAGCTGGAGACCTTCCGGGACTTCGTCTTCGTCTCGTTCGACGAGGGCGCGCCGCCGCTGCGCGACTACCTGGGGCCGGCCGCCGAGTACCTCGAGCTGGTGGCCGACCAGTCGGCGGTCGGCATGCGGGTTCTCCCGGGGACCCAGCGCTACACCGCCCGTGCCAACTGGAAGCTCCTGGTCGAGAACGCCATGGACGGCTATCACTTCGCCCCCAGCCACATCACCTTCCTCGAGTACCTGAAGCGCACCGGCATGACCACCTCGGACGAGGGCAGCTGGGTGACGCTGTGCGACAACCACCTGGTGTCGGTGCAGCCGAACCACGGCGGCCGCATCGGCCTGGCGTGGGAGCCCCGCTTCGGCGAGGCGGAGAAGGAGCGCATCGAGCAGAACCGGGCCGAGATCATCGGCCGGCTGGGGGAGGAGCGCGGCACCTTCCTGGCCGACGGTTTCAAGACGCTGCACTTCTTCCCGAACCTGCTCCTGTTCGACATCGAGAGCATCTCGATCCGGATGCTCGAGCCGGTGGCCCCCGACCTCACCGAGGTCACGGCCTGGGCCCTGGCCCCGGTGGACGAGCCGCCGGAGGCGAGCGGGCTGCGGCTCCGGACCCTCGTGTCGTTCATCGGCCCGGGCGGGCTCGCCACCCCCGACGACCTGGAGGCCCAGGAGGCCATCCAGCGCGCCGTCGCCGCCACCGCCGGCGACCAGCGTGAGGGCGTCGACTGGAACGACGTGTCCCGCGGCATGGACGACGAGCTCGAGGGCCGCCCGCTACGGGCCAACGACGAGGCCGGCGTCCGTCACTTCTGGCGCAACTGGGACGAGGCCGTGAACGGCGCTGGCCTGGGCGCCGGCAACGGCGCCGGCAACGGCGCCGGCAACGGCGAGGCGTAGCTGCCGACGTTCGACTTCCAGGACCGGGTGGCCCTCGTCACCGGGGCCGCCCGCGGGATCGGCCGCGCCACGGCGACCCTCCTGGCCGAGTGCGGTGCCACGGTGGTGGTGGCCGACCGCGACGTCGTCGGCGCCCAGCAAGCCGCGGCGGCCATCGTCGGCGCCGGTGGGCGAGCTGAGGGTGTGGGGCTCGACGTCGGGCGGGCCGCCGAGGTCACCGAGGTGGTGGAGGGCGTGGTGGCGCGCCACGGCCGCGTCGACTTCCTCGTCAACAACGCGGGTATCTCCCTCTACCGGCCCCTCCTCGAGTGCAGCGAGGAGGACTGGGACGCCCACGTCGACTCGATGGCCAAGGGCACGTTCCTCATGACCCGTGCCGTGGGGCCCGTCATGGTGGCCCAGCGGTTCGGCCGGATCGTGAACCTCGGGTCCTACGTGGCCCAGCTCAACTGCACGACCAAGTACTTCGGGCCCTACTGCGCGGCGAAGTTCGCCGTCGTGGGCCTGACCCAGGTGGCGGCCCAGGAGCTGGCGCCGCACGTGACCGTCAACGCGGTGGGCCCGGGCGACGTCGCCACCGAGATGATGGAGCGGGAGTGGGAGCAAGAGGGCGAGCGCCGGGGGGAGGCGGCGGCGGCGGTCAAGGACCGTTATCGCCAGCGGCTGATCCTGGGGGAGCTCGAGCAGCCGGACGACATCGCCCAGGCCATCGCCTTCCTGTGCTCGCCGCTCGCCGGCCACGTCACGGGGTCGCACCTCATCGTGAGCGGCGGCCTGCCGTTCACGTCGGACCGGACGAGCTAGCGCCGGCGCCCCACGACGCCCGTGGCGCCCCGCCGGGGCGGCGGAGCGGCGGAGCGCCCCGGGGCGGCGGGGCCCCACGGGCCCGGCCCTATGCCAGCTCGGCGCCGGCCCCCTCGTGCCCGTGCACCTCGGACAGGCGCTCGGCCGTGCGCCGCAGCGCCCGCGCCGCCGGCGAGCTCACGCTCTCCGACAGCGTCGTCGTGGTCCCGACCAGCGCCATGACTGCGACCAGCTGGCCGTCGGCGAAGACGGGGGCGGCGATGGTGCGCACCCCGTGCAGCTCCGAGGCGTTGAGCGCCACGTGCTGCTGGCGGATGGCGGCGATGTCGGCCCGGAGCTTCGGCGAGCGGGCCATCTCCTCGTCCATTCCCGGGACGTTCCCGTCGGGGAGGAAGGCGCAGAACACCCGCCCCTGCGCCGACCGGAACGGGTCGAGGCGGGCCCCGGCGCGGACGCTCACCCGCACCACCCGCTCGGTGCCGTCGTCGACCCGCACGACGACCGGCGCCTCGCCGTCCCACACGCTCAGGACGACCGTCTCGTTGATCTCCCGCACGAGGTCCTCCATGAGCGGGCCGGCCACCGTGATGATGGGCAGGCCGGCCCGGGCGGCGGCGGCGAGGACGAGGACCTGCGGGCCGAGCGTGTACTCGCCCGACGTCGGGTCGTAGCGGAGGAGGTTCACCTGGCGCAGCGCCATGGCGTAGCGGTGGGCCGTCGCCTTGCTCATGCCGAGGCGGGCGGTGAGCTCCGAGAGGGTGAGCCGCGGCCGGCTCACCGTGAAGAAGCCGAGGATGTGGGCGGCCCGCTCGACCGACTGGATCGACGCCGTGACCTCGCCCCGCGTCGAGCGCAGCTGTCGCCGCCCGGCCGCGCCCGGTCCGCCGTTCGAGCTGGCCCCGCGTCCGGGCGGGGGTGGCGTCACCATCGTCGTCCTCTTCTCCGCCGGCCGATCGGGCATCGGCCAAGTCTGGCAGATCCCACTGCTGCAATTGCGGTCCTGTTGCATGCCTGTTGCTCGCCGATGTGGTCCGCCGCGCCGGTGCTCCCGGATCCGGTGCGGCGGACCGAGGGGCGCAGCCCTAACTCACTATGCGATATGGTGGCTCGAAATACAAGACAGTGGGGAGGTGTCGGAGTGGAGTACCGAACGCTCGGGCGCACCGGGCTGCAGGTCAGCACCCTGTGCCTCGGCACGATGATGTTCGGGAAGTGGGGCAACCCCGATCCCGCCGAGTGCCGGCGCATCCTGGACGTCGCGCTCGACGCCGGGATCAATTTCGTCGACACGGCCGACGTCTACGACTTCGGGGTGTCCGAGGAGATCCTCGGGCAGGCGCTCAAGGGGCGCCGGGACGACGTGGTGCTGGCCACGAAGTTCCACAACCCGATGGGCGACGACCCCAACCGGCGTGGCAACTCCCGACGGTGGATCTTCCAGGCGGTCGAGGAGAGCCTGCGCCGGCTCCAGACCGACTGGATCGACCTCTACCAGGTGCACCGGCCCGACCCCTCGACCGACGTCGACGAGACCCTCGGGGCGCTGAGCGACCTGGTGCACGCCGGCAAGGTGCGGGCCATCGGCACGTCCACGTTCCCGGCGGAGCTGCTCGTCGACGCCGCCTGGGTGGCCGACCGGCGGGGACGCGAGCGGTTCGCCACCGAGCAGCCGCCGTACTCGATCTTCGCCCGGGGCATCGAGCGCGACGTGCTCCCGACCGCCGAACGACTGGGGATCGGTGTCCTCGTGTGGGCGCCGCTCAACGGGGGCTGGCTGAGCGGCAAGTACCGCCGGGGCGCCGAGGCCTCGGCCGACTCCCGGGCGTTGCGCCAGGCGGACCACTTCGACTGGCAGACCCCGGAGGCCGAGCGCAAGCTCGACGCCGTCGAGGCGCTGGTGAAGCTGGCCGAGGAGGTCGGCTGCTCGCTCACCCACCTGGCGGTCGCCTTCACCCTGGCCCACCGGGCGGTGACCTCGGCCATCGTTGGCCCGCGCACCCCGGAACAGATGGTGTCGATGCTCGGCGCCGAGTCGGTCCGGCTGGCGGCGGACGTGCTGGACCGGATCGACGAGCTGGTGCCGCCCGGGGCCAACCTCAACGAGGAGAACGCCGGTTACGTGCCGCCGGCGCTCCTCGACCCGGCGCTCCGGAGACGCTGATGCGGGTGCGCTCGGTCGAGCCGGTGCTGGTCACCTATCCGTTCGCCCGGGAGCCGCTCTCGTACTGCTACGTCCGCGTCGAGGCCGACGACGGCCTCGTCGGCTGGGGCGAGGCGTGCGACAGCTTCGGGTGCACCTACGCCGGCATCGTCGGCAAGGTCGTCGAGGACGCCTTCGCCCCCCTCGTCGCCGGGCAGGAGCTGACGGCCGTCGAGCCGCTGGCCGAGCGCATGCGCCTCTTCACCCGCCGGCGCCTGGGCGACCAGTGGGTGGCGGTGCACGCCCGTAGCGCGGTGGAGATCGCCCTGTGGGACCTGCTGGGCAAGGCGTCGGGGCGGTCGGTGGCGGACCTGTTGGGCCGCGTGCGCGACCGGGTGGCGGTGTACGCCTCGCACACCTTCCTCGAAGAGGGGGACGCGACCTGGCACCTGGAGCAGCTGGCGCCGATGCTCGAGCGCGGCGTGCGAATGGTCAAGGTGCGCATCGGCCCGGCGTGGCGGCGGGACCTTGCCGTCATGGCAACGATCCGGGCCGGACTGCCCGACGACGCCGAGCTCATGGTCGACGGCAGCGAGATCTTCACCGTGCCCACGGCCCTCGAGGTGGCCGCTGCCCTGGCGGACCTGGGCGTGCGGTGGTTCGAGGAGCCGGTGCCCCAGGGCGAGCGGGCGGCCATCGAGGAGCTGGTCCGGCGCTCCCCGGTCCCCATCGCCTACGGCGAGCACCTCTTCGGCGTCCAGGACACGGTCGAGGCGCTGGCCCGCCGCCAGCTGGACGTGCTCCAACCCGACGCTGCGGTCTCGGGCGGGATCGCCGAGGCCCGAGCCATGGCCCGGCTCGGCGCCGCGTACGGCGCCCGGGTCGTCCTCCACCATGCCGCCGGCCCCGTCTCGTTGGCCGCCAACCTCCACGTGGCGGCGACCGTGCACCACGTCGGCGCGGTGGAGTACTCGCACGTGCTGGCGGCCGGTTGGTCGGTCGGCACCGGCGCCGCCCTCGGACCCGAGACGATCGTCGACGGCACGCTCGCCGTCCCGTCCGCACCAGGGCTGGGCGTGGGCCTCGACGAGGCCGCCGCCGCCGCCCACCCCTACGGGATCGACCCGACCAGGGTCGCGGGGTCGCGTGGGGGGCTGCCCGACCGTTTCGTGGGGGATCGGTGACGGGCCAGCGGGAGCACCGGGTGCGGACGACGCAGAGGGCGCAGGCAGTGCAGGCAGCGCAGGCAGTGCAGGCAGTGCAGGCAGCGAGGAGGCAACGATGACGACCGAGTTCGCCGGCCCCAAGGGCCGGTCGATGGGGGACTTCAGCCCCGAGTACATGGAGCACCTCCAGCAGTACGTGGACGCCGACCTGGCCGAGGTCCCCCAGCGGATCCTCGGGCAGCTGCTCCTGCTCGAGCCCATCCGGGAGGGCATGGAGGTCAACCAGCTGGAGCACTCTCTCCAGACGGCCACGCGGGCCGACCGCGCCGGGGCCTCGCTCGACATCGTGGTGGCCGCGCTGGTGCACGACCTCGGCAAGACCATCTCCAACGAGAACCACCCCGCCGTCGCCGCCGAGATGGCGCGCCCGTGGCTCAGCGAGGAGGCCACCTGGGTCATCAAGGTGCACCAGGACTTCCAGGGCATCCACTACTTCGCCCTGATGGGACTCGACCCGATGATGCGACGGCGGCACGCCGACAGCCCGTGGTACGAACTGGCCGAGCAGTTCGTGGACGACTGGGACAACCATGCCTTCGACCCGGACTACGACACGCTGCCCCTCGAGCACTTCGTCCCCATGGTGCAGGAGGTCTTCAGCCGGCCGGCCAAGCGGCCGGAGCGTCTGCGGCCCGTCGGCTGACTGGGGGCCGGCAGCGGGCCGGCAGCAGGCCGGCAGCGGGCCGGCAGCGGGCCGGCAGCGGGCCGGCAGCAGTGCCAGCGTCAGCCGTCGGCCACGACGGGCCACCGTACCGCCGGGCGCAGTCCCGCCCGCGCCATGAGGGCTCGTGAGGCGTCCGCCGCCTCTTGCCGCAGGGCGACCTCGTCGACGGTGGTGCAGCGCCCGTCCTCCACCACGAGCCGGCCACCCACCGCCACGTGGCGGACGTGGCGGCCGTCGGTTGCCCACACGAGGGCCAAGGCCGGATCGGCCGGCGAGGCGAAGTGGGTGCTGGAAGGGTCGAACACCACGAGGTCGGCCAGTTTGCCGGGCTCGAGCGACCCGATGCGGTCGGCCATGCCGAGGGCTTCCGCGCCGCCGATGGTCGCCATCTCCAGCGCCTCGTGGGCGCCGAACCAGGTGGCGTCGACCCGCTGGTCCTTGGCCAGGCCGGCAGCGAGCGCCGCCGTGCGGAGGAGGTCGACGGTGTCGCCAGCGGTGGTGCTGTCGCAGCCGAGTGCCACGCGGCCACCCCGCCGCACGATCTCGGCGTGGCGCCCGTGGCCCGTCACCCCCTGGCCGAGCCGGAGGTAGGCCCACGGGCAGTAGGCGAGCGCCGTCTCGGTGCGGAGCACGGCGTCGACCTCGCGGTCGTCGAGCCACACCCCGTGGCCGAGGAGGAGGTGGCGGCCCAGCACCCCGAGACGCTCCAGGTGGACGGCCGGTCGCTCCCCGAACCGCTCGAGGTACACGTCCGGGTCCGACGACGTGGGGGAGAGGTGCATGGTCATCCCGACACCCCGCCGGCGGGCCAGGTCGGCGGCGCCGGCGAGGAGCTCGTCGGAAGCGAGGCTGTGGCCGACGAGCGTCACCCACCCCTCGACCCGGCCACCGGGCGGGTAGGCGTCGAGGACGGCCGCCACCCGCGCCAGCACCTCGGCGGCAGGGGCGGCGAACGGACCCTCCTCGATGTCCCAGCCCCACACGCCGACCGTCGCTCGGATGCCCGAGTCGAGGAGCCCGGCCGCCACGGCGTCGGGGTGGCCCACGGTCCCGGGCTCCACCAGGGTGGTGGTGCCGGAGCGCAGGCACTGGGCGGCGACGATGCGGGACGACAGCGTCTCGTCCGACGGTTGCTCGGCGTCGTGCAGGGGCACTGCCCACTGGAAGATGGTCGCCCCGGCCGGCAGGTTGTCGGGGATGCAGCTCCACACCAGCGGCCCGCCGGTCGCGTGCTGGTGGGCGTTGACGAACCCGGGCGTCACCAGGCCACCGCCAGCGTCGACCACGCGCCGGGGCGTGAAGTGAGGGGCGACCTCGGTCGTGCGGCCGACGGCGCGGATGGTCGCCCCGTCCACGGCGACGGCGCCGTCCTCGACGATCCGGCGCTGGGGGTCCATCGTGACCAGCCGGCCGTGGACGACCAGCAGGTCGATGGGGGCCGGGGGCGAGGCCGAGGCCTGCGTCGGGGCCGTCGCCGTCGCCTGCTGCGCCGCTGTCCCTTGCGTCAACGTCGGGACCTCCTCCGCTCGTCCGGGGGCTGCCACTGGGGCGCCCGCCGCTCCCGCCGCCCCGGCCCTCATGGACCGATCGCCGCGCTACCGTACAACGAGATGCAATACCGCATTTTGGGACACAACCCCTCCAGGCGGTGGCCGCGGTGAAGGCCGTCCAGCATGCCGCGCACGGCGGCCTCGAGGTGCTCGAGCTCGTCGACCTGCCCGACCCCGGGCCCGGCCCCCGGGACGTCGTGGTCGAGGTGCACTGCGCCGCCCTCAACCGCCTCGACCTCCTCCAACGGGAAGGCCCCGCGCTCCTGCCCGGCTTCCGCCTCCCCCACGTCGCCGGCATGGACGTGGCGGGGGTGGTCGTGGCCCGAGGGAGCGAGGTCGATGCCCCTGGGCTCGGGGACCGGGTCGTGGTGAAGGCCGGAGTCCACTGCGGGGAGTGCGCGGCCTGCCGGCGCGGTGAGGACCGCCGCTGCGGCGCCGTCCAGGTGATCGGCGGGAGCCGACCCGGTGGGTACGCCGAACGCTGCCTCGTGCCGGCGAGCCACGCGTTCTTGCTGCCCGACCACGTCGGGTTCGAGGAGGCGGCGACGGTGCCCACCACGCTGTCGACGGCGTGGCGCGCCCTGATCGACACGGGACGCGTGCGGGCTGGAGAGGTCGTCGTCATCCACGGGCCGGGGAGCGGCGTGAGCGTGGTGGGCATCCAGCTCGCCAAGCACGCCGGCGCCACGGTCATCGTGACCGGCCGGTCGGAGGAGAAGCTGGAGCGGGCCCGGAAGCTGGGGGCCGACCACGTCCTTGGAGAACGGGACCCTGGGCTCGTCGACACGGTGCGAGAGCTCACCGGTGGCCGGGGTGCCGACCTCGTCCTCAACCACGTCGGGCCGGCGCTGTTCCCGCTGTCGGTGGCCGTCCTGGGCATGGAGGGCCGCCTGGTGCACTGCGGCACGACCACCGGCGCCCGTGTCGAGCTGAACCTGCCGTCGCTCTACCACATGGGGATCCAGGTGCTCGGTGCCGGACCGCAGGGGTACCGGGGGTTCGCCGACATGCTCGCCCACTACTGGGAGGGCTCCTACGAGGCGGTGGTGGACAGCCGCTTCCCGCTCGCCGAGGCGGCGGCCGCCCAGGAGCGACTTGCGTCGGGCGAAGCTTTCGGCAAGGTGCTGCTCTGCCCGTGACCGGGCGCGAGTCGGACGGGGGGTCGAGATCGGGCCCCGAGCCCGGCGTCACCCGGGACTCGGGCCCGGCCCGTGACCCGTCCACGGGGGCCGAGCGGGTCGATCTCGTCGTGGAAGGCGGCCTGGTCGTCACCATGGACGCGGCCCGCCGCGTCCTCGCCGACGCCACCGTGGCCGTGCGGGACGGCATGGTCGTCGCCGTCGGACCGTCGGCGGACCTGGCCGGGCAGTTCGTCGCGACCGCCCGGCTCGACGCCCGGCGCCGGGTGGTCGTCCCCGGACTGGTGAACGCCCATCTCCACGTGTCGACCGAGCCCATCACCCGGGGCGTCGTTCCCGACGACACCAGCTTCGAGGAGAACGTGTTCGGCTGGCTGAGCCCGCTGGCCGCGGCGCTCGGCGAGGAGGACGAGCGCCTCTCGGCGCAGCTGGGGGCAGCCGAGTGCCTGCGGTCGGGCACCACGTGCTTCCTCGACGCGGGGACCGGTTGGCATCTCGACGCCGTCGTCGACGGTCTCGGCGAGGCCGGCATCCGTGCGCAGGTCGGGCGACGCACCTGGGACCGGCCCGCGACACCGGAGAAGTTCCGCCAGACCACGTCGCAAGCGGTCGCCAACTTGACCGATGCCCTCGACCGCCACGGCGCCGGCGCCGCCACCGACGGGCGCGTCCGGGCGACGGCCATCCTCGTCGGCCACACGACCTGCACCGACGACCTGTGGCGAGCCGCCCGATCGCTGGCCGACGAGCACCGGGTGGGGCTCAGCTTCCACATGTCCCCGGCGCCGGGCGATGCCCGGCAGTTCCTGGCCGAGACGGGGGAGCGGCCCGTGGTGCACCTCGACCGGCTGGGGGTCCTCGGCGACGACGTGGTCCTCGTGCACGGCGTCCACCTGGACGACGAGGAGGTGCGTCTGCTCGGCGAGCGTGGGTGCAGCGTCGCCCACTGCCCGACCACCGCCCTCAAGGTGGCGTACGGCGTGAGCCAGGTCGGGCGGATGCCCGAGCTGGTGGCGGCCGGGGCCAACCTGTGCATCGGGACGGACGGGGCGAACGCCGCCAACGCCGCCGACCTCTACCGCGCCGCCTACCTCGTGGCCGGTCTGTGGAAGGACGCTCGCCGGGACCCGTCGGTCTTCCCCGCCGCCGAGGTCTTCGCCATGGCCACCCGCGGCGGGGCACGGGCCCTCGGCCTGGACCACGAGATCGGGTCGATCGAGGTCGGCAAGCGGGCCGATCTCGTGCTCCACGACCGGGACCGGCCGGAGTGGACGCCGCTCCACGACGTGGCCAACCAGCTCGTGTACTCGGCCGACGGCCGTAGCGTGCACACCGTGCTGGTCGACGGTCGCATCGTGGTGGACGCCGGGCGTCTGGTGACCGTGGACGAGGAGCGGCTCTACGCCGCGGCCGAGGTCGCCGCCCGCCGGGTGCTCGGCCGGCTGGGCCGGCGGCCGGTGGGGCGCTGGCCCGAGCGAGGTGCACCATGACGGGAGGTACCGGAGGTGCGGAGCCCGAGCCGGCCGAGTCGCCCGGGCCGGCCGAGTCGCCCGGGCCGGCCGGGCCGGCCGAGGTGGTCCGGGCGTACCTCGCCGCCATCAACGCCCACGACCCGGACCGCATCGCCGGCCTCGTGACCGAGGACTTCTTCAACGAGCACACCTCGGTGCGCGGCGCCAGCCTGCGGGGCCGTGCGACCTACCGCCAGCGGCTCGAGGGTTTCCTCGCCGAGATGGCCGACCTGCACTACGAGGTCGAGCGGCTGGTCGCCGAAGGCCCGGCGGTGGTGGTCGCCTACCGGATGACCGCTCGATGGCGCCACGACGGGGTGCTGCACCCGTTCGACCTACGAGGGGTGTTCTGGTTCGAGGTGCGCGACGCGCTCGTCGCCCACCGAGTGGACTACCGCGACGGCGTGGACTTCGAGCAGCAAGTCGGCCTGCGCTGACCCGAGCCACGGGGCGACGGAGCCACGGGGCGACGGGGCGACGGGGCGACGGCGCGACGGCGCGATGGCGCGAATGGGGGAGGTGCGATGACGGTCGAAGAGCGAGGCATCCGGGTGGCGATGCGCGACGGCGTCCGCCTGGCGACCGACGTCTTCCGCCCGGACGACCCAGCCCCAGTGCCCGTGCTCGTCGAGCGGACGCCGTACGGCCGGTCCGAGGCGCTGCCGCCCGACGCCGTCGAGCGCATGGTCGCTGCCGGGTTCGCCGTCGTGCTCCAGGACTGCCGCGGCCGGTTCGACTCGGAGGGTGAGTTCCGCTACGTCCGGGCCGAGGTGGACGACGGGTACGACACCGTCGAATGGGCTGCCGCGCAGCCGTGGTCCAACGGCCGGGTGGGCATGTTTGGGGCGTCCTACATGGGCAACGCGCAGTGGCTGGCGGCGATGGCCCGTCCTCCCCACCTCGAGGCGATCGCCCCCGAGTGCTGCCCTGCCGACTACTGGGCGGCGAGCTTCGAGCCGGGGGGCGTGTTCCGCATGGCGCTGCGCATGAGCTGGGCGGCGTCCGCGGTGGCGGCCATGGCCGCCCAGTGGGGGATCGACGACCCGCGCCTCGCCGCCATCGCCGAAGCCAACACGGCGATGCACCAGGCGATCGCCACCGGCGACCGCGAGGGGATCTTCGCCCCGGGCGAGCGGGTGCGGCCCCTCCTGCACGACGTCTACCGGGAGCGTCCGCTGCGTGACGGCTCGCTGTGGCACGGCCAGGCCGGGATCCTCGACGAGTGCTTCCACCACGAGCGGCGCGACGACGCCCACTGGCGGCGGGTCAATCCGGCCTCGCACTACGACCAGGTGGACCTCCCCGTCGTCCACGTCGCCGGCTGGTACGACATCCACCTCGCGGGCACCCTCGGCAACTACGTCGAGATGTGCCGCCAGGCACCGACCGAACGTGCCCGGCGCGCCCAGCGGCTCGTCGTCGGCCCCTGGGCCCACTGGGCGCCCGACGACCCGATCGTCGGCGACGTGGACTTCGGGCCGCAGGCCGCGCTCGACACGACGAAGTTGCGGGTGGACTGGTTCCGTCACTGGCTGCAGGACGGCCCGGCACCGGCCTGGCCGCCGGTCCGCATCTTCGTGATGGGGGACGACGCGTGGCGGGACGAGCAGGAGTGGCCGCTGGCCCGGACGGTCTGGACGCCGTGGTACCTGCGCGAAGACGGCGAGCTCGGCCCCGAGCCCGCTGACGCGTCGCCGGATTCGTACACCTACGACCCGCACCGTCCGGTCCCGACCCGGGGTGGGCGGCTGCTCGGCAGCGGGGAGATCGCCGGTCCGCTCGATCAGGGCGATCTGGGCGATCGGGCCGAC
>DAHUZJ010000099.1 GCA_027306585.1 Acidimicrobiaceae bacterium
ATCTCAGTCTCCCTTCGATTGGACAGTGAGTTCGGGGATCGCCGACAGGTCGAGCTCAGGGATCTCGAGGGCGGCGGGCAGCAGCCGGGCGCCCTTCGGACGCGTCTCGGGCTCTCTCTTGGCGCTCGGGCCCGCACGCAAGCTCTCCGCTCAGTCGAGGACGTCCTGGGGATGCCAGCGCCGACCCTGCATGCCGAGGTCGAGTGGCGCCGGGAAGGCCGGGTTGCGAGCGATCAGCTCGTCGATCGAGCGGAACCCCGTGAAGGCGGCGACGTCGTCGTCATCCCAGAGACGACCGAGGGGCGGCGCCGGCGCCGGGGAGTAGGTGGGGTCCCACATGCCCCTGATGGTCCGTGGTCCTCCCGGAGCGGCAACCAATTTTCGCGAAAATCGTGGAGGGTGACCGTGTGTGGCGTGGTCCGATGGTGGGTGCTCACCGCCGATTTCTGGGTCCGAACCTGTGGACAAGGCGCCTGAGCTGGGCATTTGGGTCCCCCAAGGGCATCACCCAGATCTACGAGGGGACCAACCAGATCCAGCGGGTGGTGGTCGCCCGCAGCATCCTCGGACCTCCGTCCACGTAGTTCACCGGGGTACCGCCGCACCACCGCTCGAGCATCCGGGTCGGCGGAGACGTCGATCTCGGTGGACGACCAGGACCACCGCCGACCATCCTGCCGCCGTCAGGCAGGATGGAGAGCGGAGGGGCCGTGGCGGCGTGCGCCATCTTCCATGCCGAGGCCACCGACGAGGAGCAGCTCGAGTGCTTCCGCGCGGCAGCACCCCGGACGATCGCCGCCGCTGGCGGCCGGATCATCGTGCGCGGGCCCGATCAACCGGCGGCGCTCGACTCCGTCAGTCGGCACGGCGCCGGGCGCGCAGCACGACGTCGTCCACGTGGTGCGACGCAGAGGCGGCCCCTGGCGGACGTGGGCGCTGCTCGTGAACCACGATGTCCCAGTCCGGCGAGCCGGCGAGAGCCGCTGCGAAGTCGTCGACCCCGATGTAGGCGTCGGGGCCGAATGGCCGGCTGTCGGCGTGGGTGTCGAGCGGCGCGCGCATCGGCTCGAGATCGTGGCCGACCACGAGGAGCGTGCCGCCTGGGGCAACCGCGCCCAGGATGCTGCCGACGCCCCGCGCATCGGGGCTGCGCGGTATCGCCGCGTACTGCGCCGATACGAGATCGAACGCCGCGGCGTCGAACGCGTCACGTGCGTTCGCGTCAGCGTGCCTGCACTCGACGGGCAGAGACCGAAGCCGATCATCGCCCCGACGCGGCTGCCGTCGGCGGCCGCTTGCAGCACCTGCTGGCTCGGGGGCCGGTCATGTTGCCGGCGGCGTAGAGGCCGGCGACGGCCGTCTGCCCGGTCTCGTCGGTCGCCACGACATCGCCGAGCCCGCTCGAGTGTGCAACCGGCCGGAGGCCGAGCGGCTCGAATGGCTCGACCTGCGCCTGGAACCTCGGACCGACCACGACCGCGTCGGCGTCGGACGCCCGGAGCCGATCGAGCACGGGGTCGTCCGCCTCGATGTCAGGGAGCCGGTCCACGAGGCCCGTGGCGGCAAGGACGCGACGAGCGACGATCGCATGACCGCCGAGGAGCTCGACACGCAAACGGTCGCCGTCGGTGCGGGTCACGCGACGGACGTGACCGGCCAAGACCTCCCCCCCGTAGCTGCGGACCTCTTCCCGACCGGCGGTGACGAGCTCCGACGGCGGGTGCCCTTCGTGTCCCAGGTAGCCGTGCAGGTGTGCAGTGGAGGCGCGAGGCGTGGTCGCCCATGCCCTCACACTGCGGCGGCCCGTCGGACGCGCAATCAAGCGGACCATCAGCCTCGACGTCCTGCTGCCGATGGCGAGCGCTCTGCAGGTGGGCCTCGACGAGCTGCTGAACGTGCGGCTCGAACCGGCCCCCACCGCAGTGCAGCAGCAGGTCCACCCCGGCCACGACTGGTTCTTCGTCTTCGACGGGCGCGTGCGCTTGTCGCTCGGCGAGCACGACATCGTGGTCCGGCGGAACGGCCACCCGTGGCCTCCGCGGACGCCGTGGGAGGGCGTTCCGCCGAGCGGGCGCGGTGGAGCCGCAGTGGCGCAAATGTGGGAAGAAGGCATCTGCGATGGGCGGTGCAACGGCCACCGCCCTGGACGTCTCGGCAGGGTCCTCCTCCGGCTGCGTTGCGGCGCCGGCTTCTCGAGAGAAGTTCGCTAGCCTGCGCCCTCATGACGGCATCGGCAGAGGGATCCGGCGCGGAGCGTTCGGTGGTCGGCGTGATCGGGCTGGGCATCATGGGCGGGGCGATGGCCCGGCACTTGCTGGCAGCAGGGCGCGAAGTGGTCGGCTTCGACGTGGCCGAGGGGCCGACCACGACGTTCACGGAGGCCGGCGGATCGGCACTGGGGGGAGTGGCGGCGGTGGCCGCCGCCGCCGACGTCGTCATCCTGTCCCTTCCCTCGGTGGCGGCCTTCGAGGACGTCGCGAGCCAGCTGGCATCGGCGACGGACGCCCGCGCCCAGGCCGTCGCCGACACGAGCACGATGCCGCTCGACCTCAAGGTGCGGGCCCACGAGCAGCTGGCCGCGAACAGTCTCTCGCTTCTCGACTGTCCGATCAGCGGAACGGGCGCTCAGATGGCGGCGATGGACGCCGTCTTCTACGCGAGCGGCGACCAGTCGGCGCTGGCGCTCGCCGAGCCCGTCCTCGCCGAGTGCGGCAAGGGGGTCTTCAGCCTGGGCGCCTTCGGCAACGGGACCAAGCTGAAGCTGGTGTCCAACCACTTGGTGACCATCCACAACGCGGCCGCCGGCGAGGCGATCGCCCTCGCCCGCCACGGCGGCATCGACCCGGCGGTGGCGCTCGAGGCGCTGGCCGCCGGTGCCGGTACGTCCCGGATGCTCGAAGTGCGGGGGCCGATGATGGTCGCGGGCGTCTACGAGCCGCCCATGGCGAGGTTGGAGATCCTCGTCAAGGACGTGGAGATCATCACCGACCTGGCCCGCACGTTGGGCGTCCCGCTTCCCGTCTTCGCCGCCGCTGCCCAGCTGCTCCTCGGTGCGGTGGCGTGCGGGTGGGAGACATCCGATCCCGCCAGCGTGCACGCGGTGATCGAGCGGCTCGCCGGCGCGTCATCCTGACCGAACTGGCGGTCGTGGCCGTCGGGAGCAGGCCGAGTGTCAAGCGCGGGAGCCCGGTGGGCCTCGATCAGCGGCATGAAGGGCGAGCCATCTCGTTCCCGGAAGGGTCTCGACCAGCCGGTGAGGAACGTGCGCCGGCAGCAGGACCCAGTCGCCATCACCGAGGTCCAAGCGCTGGCCCTGCACCTCGAGGATCGCTGCACCGTCGAGCACCACGACCCATTCGTCGTGGGCCTGGTCGTAGTCGACGGGTGCCGCGAGATGCCCGCTCAGGACGTGCTCGATGACGGCGCCATCGATCCGAGCAATTTCCTCGGCGTGCTCGCCGAGCTTGGGCGCCTCGACACCGGACCGAAGGTGGCCCCGAACCAGTGGCGTCATGTGAGGCGCTCGTGATGCCAGGAGCAGGTACAGAGGATCCTTCACCATAGGGCACACCGCCGTCACGTTGCGATCGGATCGGGTCGCCGCCTGGGCGATGGCCTCCCGCCATTCCTGCGCCGCGGTGACGCCACCTTCCCCAAGGCCGGGCGTCGTGCGGGAACAGCCCGTGTCCGCGCTCTCAGGGGTGCGCGACAGGGCCTGCCACGGCCGAGGTGCCGGTGAACAGCACCACGACGCGCTCGTCGGTGCCGACCACGCCGTCGGCGAGCAGCTCGAGGACGCCGGCGAGCCCGGCAGTGCCGGTCGGACTGACCGAGTGGCCGGCCCGCCGGCCCAGGTCGTGCGCGTCGACGAGGCGCTCCTCGCCGGCGATCACCGGCTGACCGCCGGTGCGGAGCATGGCGCCGACGACGGCTGCCCAGTCGTAGGTCTCGTCGTCGAGGATGCCGCTGGCGACGCTGTGGGGTTCCTTCTCCCAGGGCCACATGTAGGTGGAGCGGTGCCGGACGGCGGCGGCGAGCGCCAGGTCGCTCTCCTTTGGGCCGGCACCCGCCGGGACGTCCCGCCGCACGGCACGAAACGCGCGCTCCAAGGGGTGGGCAGCTGCCGTCTGGACGGTGTGGAGCCGCGGCAGGGAGCGGAGGGCGCCCAGGGCGTGCGCCTCGGCGAGCCCTTGGGCGCAGCCGCTGGCGAGCGCTCCGCCCCCGACCTGTACGACGAGGTGGCCCGCCGGCGGGTCGAGCGGTGCCAGCTGCTCGGCCAGCTCCCACCCAACGGTCTCGCCTCCCTCGATGGCCAGGCCGTTGAGGTTGCCCTGGCAGGTGAAGGGCACGGCACCGGCGTCGAGCTCGCCCATGAGGCGCTCGACCGTCGGGTCGCCGGCAACGCCCGCTTGGCGCTCGCAGACGACCACTGTGGCGCCGAGCCGGTGGAGACGAGCGAGGGTCTCCTCCTCGGCGTTCACGGGGACGAACACTCGAAGGGGCTGCTCGGCGGCGGCCGCGAGCGTCGCCGCCGCCAGGGCGGCATTGCCACAGGAGGCGATGGCCAGCGGATGCGTGCCCGAGACAGCCGGCCCGGCTCCGGCGAGACGGGACACCTCGAGGTGCAAGAGGACGCCGAAGAGGTGACGGCCCTTGTGGGAGCCGGCGACGTTGCCGGTCTCGTCCTTGACCCACACCCCGCCGTCGCTGGAGAAGCCCAGCGCGACGGAGAGGGCGTCATCACGGCGGAGCGGGGTCACACGGAAGCCGCGGCCGTCGACCGACTCCACCCGGCGGTCGAGGTCGCGCGTCAAGGCGACGAAGTGGTCGTCGGTGATACCGGCGGCGGCCGCTCGGTGGGAGCTGTGGAGCAGCGCCCGGTAGCGCACGAACGGGCACGGGTCACTGCCCAGGGAGAGGCGGCCGGGCCCGATGCTCTCGAGATCGAGGACGCGCGTGAGGACGTGGTCGACATCGCCGACGCCGTGGGAGGGGCAGCGAAACGGATAGGGGTCGCCGGGATCGGGCGAGCCGCCGCAGCCAGCGCACACCAGCGTGCTCGCCGGCAGTGTCACCCGGGCGCCACCCCGGTGCGTCCGTTGAATTCCCGGATCCGCTCGTCGAGTGCCGGCAGGACGGCACGAGCCTCTTGCCAGAACGACGGCGACTTGCGCAGCAGGAACTCGTCGACGGGGACACCCTGCTGCTCCACCCAGGTGAAGTAGCCGAGGTTGAAGATGCGCTCACGCTCGCGGGCGTCGAGCTCCCTGAGGTGGTCCGTGGCCACGCCGAGCAGGTCCTCGCCGAACACTGCGGCGGCGGACAGCTCGTCGAAGCCACCAGGGAAGTCGCGGTGAAGCACGCGATCGCGCTCGCTGCGGTACATCGCCGCACCGTCGGTGGCGACGGTGACGATGACGTCGCGTTCCGAGAGGCCGTGGTGCTTGGCGAGCTTGATCGCGGCCAGCACGTTGCAGATGCTCGACAGGCCCAAGGACGACAGGGTGGCGACCACCGTCGAGGGGACGCCTCGCCGATCGACGAGGTAGCGGCGGCCGACGTCGGTGTTGAACAACACGTTGAGCCGGTCGGTGGCGCGATCGGAGATGGCGGTGACCACGTCGGTCGCCATCACGTTGTGGATGAGCGGGATGTGCTTGTCGCCGATGCCCTGGATGTTGTGCTCGCCGAAGCCGTTGTAGAGCATGGTCGGGCACTCGAGCGCCTCCACCGCGACGATCTGCGAGTCGTGCCGCTCCTTCAAGAACTCGCCGGCGGCGATGGTGCCGGCCGAACCGGTGGCCGAGACGAAGGCCCGCAGCCGCAGGGGCCCGTCGGGTTGTGCGCCGGCCGACGCCGCCACGGCGTCGAGCGCCGGACCGGTCACGTGGTAGTGCACGAGGTGGTTGCCCATCTCGGAGAACTGGTTGAAGATGACGTTGGTCTTGTCGCGAGCGAGCCGGTTGCACTCGTCGTAGATCTCCTTGACGTTGCTCTCCGTGCCTGGCGTCCGGGTGATGTCCGCCGGGTCCTCGACCCACGATTCGAGCCACTCGAAGCGTTCTGCGCTCATTCCTTCGGGCAGGACGGCGACGCCCCGGCAGCCCATCAGCCGGGAGATGGCGACCCCACCCCGGCAGTAGTTGCCCGTGGACGGCCAGACCGCCCGGTGGCGGGTCGGATCGAACTGGCCGGTCACGATGCGAGGGGCGAGGCACCCGTAGCTGGCGAGGACCTTGTGGGCGCCGATCATCGGGAACCGGTCGGCGAGGGCGACGACGATGCGTGCCGGCGTGCCGGTGAGCGCCTCGGGAAGCACCACGTGGTCGGGGACGGCGGTGGTGCCCTTGCGGTCGGCGGCGTTGTGCCAGTGCACCCGGAACAGGTTGAGCGGGTGGGCCTCGTCGGGGCCCACCGTCGTCAAGCCCGCCAGGACGGCGTCGGGCATCGACGACGGGGCCGCCAGCTCGGCGAACGTGGGCAGGGCGATCCGGCGCTCCCGGAAGCGCTGCACGGCGCGGTCGTAGGTGTCGCGGTCGTCGACGTCCTGCTCGAGGCCCAAGGATCCCATGGGACACGATCCTGCCACTTCGGGCCTGCAATGGCGCGGCGAGGCGCCGAGGCTGTGGGCGCCGAGGCGTTCGATGGCGCCGCCGGCTTCGGTCGAGGTGACGTTCGGCCCTGGTGCCGCCGCGGGCGCGTTCCTCATGCTCGTAACGTGGTGCACCCGGTCGGCTGTCCTGGGTGCCGGGCGCGGCCGCACAAGCGGGGGAGCGTGCCCGGCTCGAGCCCGGCGAGCGGGCCGAGCGTGGCCGGGAGGCCCGGCGGCGCACCCCCCGTGCAGCCCACGGGGAGTGGCGCCCGTCGGAGGGCCGTGCCGACCCCGTCGCCATCCTCGAGGCCCAGGCGCGCTCGCGGGTTCCAGAACTGCTCGCCATCCGGTACGGGCGGATGGTGGTGTCCCCGTTCGCCTTCTACCGGGGCGCGGTTCACCTGCTACCGGGGAGCGGCGGCGGTCATGGCCGCCGATCTGGCGACGACCCCTGACTCGGGGATCGCCGTCCAAGCGTGTGGCGACGCCCACATCTCGAACTTCGGCGGGTTCGCCGCCCCGGACCGGCGCATGGTCTTCGGTCCCAACGATTTCGACGAGACGCTCCCCGCAGCCTGGGAGTGGGACGTCAAGCGCATGGCCGCAAGCGTGGAGACCGCGGGCGCGACGTGGGCCTTTCGCCGTCGGCCCGACGTGGCCTCGTCACCGCCTGCGTGCGCGAGTACCGGAAGTGGATGCGCGGGTTCGCCGGCGAGAGCCACCTCGACGTCTGGTACGACCGCCTGATCGCCAGCGAGCTGGTCGAGCGCTTCGGTGGACGTCTCGGCGACAAGGGGCGGATCCTCTTCACGAAGCCGTTGGCCAGGGGGCGCCGAAAGACCAGCGTTCGAGTGGTGACCAAGCTCACCGAGACCGTCGACGGCGAGCTGCGGTTCCGCCACGTGCCCCCGCTCCTCGTGCCCATGCGGGCGATGACCGACGTCGCCCACGGGCAGGAGGAAGCCGAATTCGTCCGGGACGTCATCTCCGAGTACACCGAGAGCCTGGACGACGAGCGCCGCTACCTCTTTGCCAGCTACCGCTTCGTCGACTTGGCAAGGAAGGTCGTCGGTGTCGGCAGCGTCGGTACCCGAGCCATCATCTGCCTGCTCGTCGGCCGCGACGGTCGGGATCCACTCGTCCTCCAGGCCAAGGAGGCGCAGGCGTCGGTCCTCGAGCCCTATTTCGCTCCGAGCCAGTACGAGAACCACGGCGAGCGAGTGGTTCGGGGCCAGCGGATCTCGCACGCCGCCGTCGACATCTTCCTCAGCTGGCAGCGCAGCACGGGCTTCGACGGCAACGAGCACGACTTCTACGTGCGGCAGCTCTGGGACTGGAAGGCATCCATCGACCTGTCGACGATGACCGAGTGGGGATCGCACTCCTACACCCGCGCGTGCGGCTGGTCGCTGGCCCGTGCCCATGCCCGGTCGGGCGACCGCCTGGCGATCGCAGCCTATCTCGGCAAGTCTCCCGCCTTCGAGGAGGCCGTGGCGCCGTTCGCCCGCACGTACGCCGACCAGAACGAGCGCGACCACGAGCGGCTGTTGGACGCCGTGGCGGACGGCATGGGCCCCGTCCTGAATGGCGCCTGATCCCAGGCGGCTCCCCTGCGGCCCGCACCCGTCCTGCCGCACCCCGGCTGAGCCCGCCGCCGGGCCGTCCTACCGGGCTCGCGACCGAGCGAACGTGCTGGCAGCGGCCAGAGCGGCCGCGGCCGCGGCCGCGGCCGCCACCGCCAGCATCGCCATGCGATCGGAGCCCATGGCTTGCCCCGACGACGCGCCCGAACCGACGATGGCGGCGACGACGGCCACACCGACAGCCGCGCCGAGCTGCCGGCTCATGTTGACGAGCCCGCTGGCCAGACCCTGCTCGGTGTCCGCCACTCCTTGGGTGGCCGCGACCGTGGTGACGAAGGCGCAGATGGCGTTCCCCAGGCCGGTGAAGGCGAAGGCCACGGCCAGTAGCGGGTAGCTCCTCGTGCCGGCGAAGACGCCGAGCATGGCGAGACCGAGCCCAGCGCTGGCCACCGACAGCACGAGCAATCGTCCGAGGCCGACCCGACGAGAGAGCTCGAGACCTCCGATGACGGCGACGAACCCCACGATCCCCTGCGGGAGTATGGCGAGACCGGTGGCGAGCGGGGAGTAGTGCAGCACGAGCTGCAGGTAGAGGGGCATCACCAGTAGTTCCCCTGCCGTCCAGGCGCCAAGGAGGACCATGATGACGTTGGCCGTGCGCAAGGACGCCAGGCGCAGGATGCCGATCCGGACCAGTGGGCTCGGGTGGCGTCGCTCGACGACGACGAAGCCCAGGAGAAGGGCGGCGGCGGCCAGGAAGCCGGCCGCCGTGGACGGTGCCGACCAGCCACTGACCGGCCCCCGAGACACGCCGTAGACGACGGCGGCGATGCCGGCCGTGACCAGGACGGCACCGCTCAGGTCGAGGCGCAGTGCACCGGCCGGGCGCGGTGGCTCGGTCAACAGCAACGGAGCGCAGGCGGCCGCCACCAGCCCGACGGGGACGTTCACCCACAGGACGGCACGCCAGTCGAGGAACTGCACGAGCAACCCACCGAGCACGAGCCCGGCCACGAACCCGATCGCCGCCGTCGCCCCGTAGAAGCTCAGGGCCCGCGTGCGGGCAGGCCCTTCGGGGAAGGTCGTCGTGATCAGCGACAGTGCCGTCGGGGCGATGACGGCGGCGCCCAAGCCCTGGAATGCCCGCGCCGCGATGAGCACGACGACGGTCGTCGACAGTCCTCCCGCCAGCGACGCGATCGAGAAGAGGACCAGACCGACGGCGAACATGTGGCGCCGGCCGAACAGGTCACCGAGCCGACCGCCGAGGACGAGGAAGCCGCCGAAGGTGATGGCGTAGGCGGTGATGACCCATTGCGCCGTCGCGGCCCCGGCATGCAGGTCTCGTTCGATCGAGGCCAACGCGATGTTGACCACTCCGAAATCCAAGATGACCATGAAGGACGCCGCCAGCATGAGCGCCAGCGCAGCGCCACGGTGCCCCGCCGAATTCGTGTTCGAGCGGTCGCCCGTCACCCGCAGGTCCTCCCTCCACCCCCCTCGCCAAGTATACGAAACGAACCGTATCGTATAGGATCTGGTAGCGTCCAGCCCGATGGCACCTGCCGCTCGTCCTGGCCCTCGATCCGCTCCCGGCGCCGGCACCGAGCCGCCTCGCCGTGGCCGGCCCCGGAGTGAGGACACGCATCGCGCGATCCTCGGGGCGGCGCTTTCGT
Organism: Acidimicrobiaceae bacterium; assembly: GCA_027306585.1. Classification (GTDB taxonomy): domain Bacteria; phylum Actinomycetota; class Acidimicrobiia; order Acidimicrobiales; family RAAP-2; genus DAHUZJ01. Next base: position 9,852 of record DAHUZJ010000099.1, read on the forward strand.
TGCTCGCCGAGCGCCCGTTGACCGACATCAGCGTCGAGGAGGTGGCAGCACGGGCGGGGGTCGGCAAGGCCTCGGTCTACCGCCGATGGCCCTCCAAGGGCACCCTCGCCTTCGACGCCTTCGTGAGCGAGTTCGGCAGGCGCCATCCGGCAGTGGACACCGGCAGCTTCGCCGGCGATCTCTTGGCGGACCTCCGGGCCTGGGTGCGTGCCGTGCGGGCGACCACGGTCGGACAGACGCTGCGAGGGCTCCTGGCAGAGGTCCAGCGCGACCCCGACCTGGCCGACGCCTGGAAGGAGCGGTTCGTGGAGCCCATGCGGACACAGCACCGGGCGATGGTTGAACGGGCCATCCTCCGCGGCGAGGTGCCGCCCGGCATCGACGTCGACTTCCTGCTGGACCTGCTGTACGGTCCCGCCTACCACCGTCTCTTGCACGGCCACCTGCCGTTGAGCGACGCGTTCGTGGTGGGCGTGGTCGACGCCGTTGTGGCCGCCGTGGGGTGCGGCCCTGCCACCGGCCGTCCCCCCCCTGCTGGGGGTCGCGGACGGCGGGAGCCCGAGACCAGGACGCCCGCTCGAGCGTGAGCCCCTTCTCCGGCCTCCGACGCGTGCGCAAAGGACCCTCTCGGAGGGTGGGCGGTGGGTCGGCGAGGCCGACCTCGTCGAGTCCGTCGACGAGGTCCCCACGCCGTCGGTCGGAAGGAAGCGACCCCGAAGGCCGCGACGCTCACTGCCGTCCGTGGGCTGTCAAGGTCCCCGCGAGGTGGTCGCACGCGGCGTGGACGTGGAGTCGCACGCCGGTCACGAGGGTGTCGTCGTCGGCGTAGAACTGCGGGGTGTGGTTGGAGACCAGCCCCCTTCCGCCGGGAGTGGCGATCAGGCGCCCGTGCTGGAATTCGGTGTCCTGGACGCCGAGCATCACGTACAGGCCGCCGAAGCGGTTGACGAGCTCCGAGACGTCGTCGTAGGCGAGCATCGGGTCCGTCTGGACGACGTTGTCCGCGCCGACGACCCGGCGGAAGGTCGGGAGCCCCGCCTCCACCCATTCCTCGGTGTTGTGGACGGCAGGGACGTCTTGGAGGAACTCCACGGAGGCGGTGCAGCCGAAGGCAGTCGCCGCGCCGGTGGCCAGGGCCTCGAGCCGTTGTTGGACGTCTGGCATGTCGGCTTCGATCGTGCATCGGATGGTGCCCCACAGGGTGACGGTCTCGCCGATGATGTTGAAGCGGCCGACGTCCTCGATGTGGCCGATGCTGACGGTGACCGGGTCGAAGGCCGACACCCTCCGGTAGAGCTGGCCGATGCCCGTGAGCAGCGCACCGGCGGCCGGCATGGGGTCGACCCCGAGCCACGGCGTCGAGCCGTGCACCTGTTGGCCGCCAACCACGATCTTGACCAGGCAGGACGCTGCGTACTCGTTGCCCACTCGATAGCCGAGGACGCCTTTCGGCAGCGGCGTGACGTGGATGCCGAAGGCCATCGTCGGCACCGGGTCGGTGAAGGCGCCCTGGGCGACCATCTCTCGGGCACCCCCGGGCTCGGGGACCGGCGGGCCTTCCTCCGCCGGCTGGAACACGAACATCACGGTGCCGGGCAGTCGCTCACGCACGCTGGCAAGGACGGAGGCCGCCCCCATGAGCATGGCGGTGTGGCAGTCGTGCCCGCAGGCGTGGGAGACCGGGAACGGGCCGCCGGGGTACTTCTCGTCGACGACGGTGGACGCGAACGGCACCCCGGCGAGCTCCTTGACCGGCAGGGCGTCCACGTCGGCGCGCAGGGCGACCACCCGCGAGCCCGGCTGGCCGCCGCGCAGGATCCCGACCACGCCGTGACCGGCGATCCCGGTGCGCACCTCGTCGAGGTCGAGGGAACGGAGGTGGTCCGCCACGAAGGCGGCGGTCTCGGCCTCTCTGTTGGGCAGCTCGGGATGCCGGTGCAGGTGATGACGCCATTCGACGACTCGGGCCGCGGTCGCGGCAGCACCGCCGTCCAGGTGCGCAAGGAACGCGAGGTCGATCATCACGGGCCCTCGGGTGGTCGGTTCGGATGGCGGGACCGCTTGTGCGGAAACGCGCAACGGACGAGGGATCATTCCAGCTGAGCCCGCACCGCGCAAGGGCGGCCGACGCCGGCGCGGAGGTGGGTGCCGAGGCCACGATGAGGTACCGGACGGCACGTTCGGCCCTACGGCTGGCGGGATGTCGTGGGCCATCGTCGACGGTGAGGCATCGTGGGAAGGAGGCCCGTGCCGTCGGACCAGCAGGAGCAACCCGCACGGTCGATCTCCGCCTCGCAGGTGCCAGGACCGGAGTCGGGGCAACGCCGGCAGGCGCCACCGCCGGTCGCCGCGGCCGGCGACGGGCAGGCGCCACCGTCGGTCGCACCCGAACGTCCACCGGCCCGCGCCTTCGCGGTGATCTTCGCAGCGGTGCTCGCCTTCGTGGCAGCCGGGCTCGGCGTCGGGCTCGGGTATGCCGTCTTTCGTCCCACCACACCCACCACCACACCCACCACCACGCCGACCACCACCACGCCGACCAGCGGCCCGATCACGTCGACCGACGTCGCCGCCATCGCAGCGAAGGTCGATCCCGCCGTCGTCGACATCGATACGACCTTGGCGTACCAGACAGCGACCGGAGCCGGTGCGGGCATGGTCGTGACCTCGTCGGGCGAGGTCCTCACCAACAACCACGTGATCGATGGCGCGACCTCGCTCCGCGTGACGGACGTCGGCAACGGCAGGACGTACGGCGCTTCGGTCTTCGGGTACGACGCCAGCGCCGACATCGCCGTCGTGCAGCTGACGGGGGCGTCGCACCTGCCCACGGTGTCGTTCGCCCGCGCCTGGGCGGCGATCGGCCAATCCGTGGTCGCGATCGGCAACGCAGGCGGGAAGGGTGGCACGCCGAGCGCCGTCTCGGGGACGGTGACCGGGCTCGACCAGTCGGTCGCGGCCCAAGACGAGCTGTCCGGGACGACCGAGCACGTGAGCGGCCTTATCGCGACCGACGCACCGATCCAGGCGGGTGACTCGGGCGGCCCCTGGTCACGACCGCCAGCAGGGTGCTCGGGATGAACACGGCGGGAAGCTCGCGCTACGACCTCGCCCAGGGGGCAACGCAAGGCTTCGCCATCCCCATCGGCACGGTCAGCGCAGTCGCCACCCAGATCGCGCACGGCGTGTCGTCCGCCACCGTCCACATCGGCCCGACGGCCTTCCTGGGGGTGCAGGCGACCAATGCCGGCACGATCGGCGCGGTCGTCGTCGAGGTGCTGCCCGGTACGGCGGCGACAGGCATCGGACTGGAGGCCGGCGACACCATCGCCTCGCTCGGCAGTCAGGAGATCCGGAGCCCCACAACCTTGTCCAAGGTCCTCCAGGCCGAGAAGCCCGGAGCCACGCTCCGGATCAGCTGGCGGGACCGGCTCGGCCAGTCGCACTCGACCAGCGTCACGCTGACGAGCGGGCCCCCGGCGTGACCGGAACGACCGCCTCGGCCACGGCGGCCTTGGCGACAACCGCCTCGGTCATGGCCACCCGTTGCCTTCGGCCCTAGTGCGCCTGGTGGCGCCGTGCCAAGCATGAGGGCGTGGGACCCGACAGCAACGCCCTGGACGAGGTGGCGGCCGATGTGCCCGACCAGGAGGCCGGGGAGGGACAGGACCCGCGTATCCAGCTGGCGTTGCTGTACCGGAACCTTCGTAGCTCGCCCCGCGGCCTCTCGGACCTCCAGGCCGGGCGGCGTCTGGCCCGCTACGGCCCCAACGAGCTGACCCGTCGACAGCGCCGGCGATGGCCGGGCGAGCTGGCTCGGCAGGTCACGCATCCGCTGGCGCTGCTCCTGGCGGCGGCGGCCGTCCTGGCCGAGGTCAGCGGCACCACGCGGCTTGCGGTCGCGATCCTCGTCGTGATCGTGCTCAACGCGGCCTTCGCCTTCGTCCAGGAGCTGGAGGCGGAGCGCGCGGTCGAGGCGCTGGCCGCGTACGTGCCCGACCGGGCGCGCGCCATGCGGAGCGGCACCGTCGTCGAGGTGGACGCCAAGTCGCTGGTGCCGGGCGACGTGATGGTGATCGAAGAGGGCGATCGCATCTGCGCCGACGGCCGGCTCATCGAGGGCTCGCTGCAGGTGGACCTCTCGATGTTGAACGGCGAGTCCCGCCCAGCCACCCGATCGGCCGATCTCCTCGACACCTCGGGCTCGCTCCTCGAGGCCCGGGACCTCGTCTTCTCGGGGACTGCCTGCGTGGGCGGGGAGGCGCGCGCCCTGGCGACCAGCACCGGGATGCACGCCGAGCTGGGTCGCATCGCGTCGCTGTCCCAACGGACCGGCCAGCAGGAGAGCCCGCTGGAACGGCAGGTCAAGCGCATGGCCCGGCTGATCGCCGCCGTCGCCATCGGTGCCGGGTTGGCCTTCCTGCCGATGGGAGCCGCCGCCGGCCTGTCGCTGGCGGCGGCGGCGACCTTCGCCATCGGCCTCTTGGTCGCCAACGTGCCCGAAGGGCTGCTGCCGATCATCACGCTGGCCCTGGCCGTGGGCGTGCGTGACCTTGCGCGCCGTGGGGCGGTGGTCAAACGCCTGTCGGCGGTGGAGACCCTCGGCTCGACGACCGTGATCTGCACCGACAAGACGGGCACGCTCACTCAGAACCGGATGACCGTGGCCCGGTTGTGGGTGGCGGGCAGCGACCTCGAGGTCCCCCCGGGGGCCTGGCGGGACGCGCCGGCCGCGGTCCACGCCCTGGCGCGGACGGCCGTCGCCTGCACGCACCTCCAGGCGTCCACGACGGGGAACGGCTCGGGCGATCCCACCGAGGTCGCGCTCCTCACCCTCGGCGACGCCCTCGGCGACGGCGCGTCGACCGCCGACCGGTCGAAGCGGCGGATCGCCACCTTCCACTTCGACCCGACCGTGAAGCGGATGTCGACCGTCGACGAGGAAGACGAGGAAGACGAGGAAGCAGACGGCATCGTCGCCGTCCACACCAAAGGCGCCCCGGAGACGGTGCTGCCGTGCTGCTCGCGCCTCGCGACCGCAGATGGCGGGGATCGACGGCTCACGGCACGCGACCGAGCGGAGGTCTTGGCGGCCGTCGGACGGTACGCGGGCGACGGGCTCCGGGTACTGGCGGTGGCGCGTCGCCCGGTCGCCGACGGGCCTCCCGAGCGCCGGGAAGCCGCCGAGGCGGACGTGTGCCTGCTCGGCTTGGTGGCGATGATCGACCCGCCGCGCCCCGAGGTCGCACCCGCGCTGGTGCGGGCTCACCGGGCGGGGATCCGCTTCCACGTCGTGACCGGCGACAACGGCCTCACCGCCGCTGCCATCGCCCGACAGGTGGGCATCGGCGGGCCTGACGCGCCGATCGTGACAGGGGGAGCGCTCGACGCGATGAGCGACGAGGAGCTCGACCACCTGCTCGCGAGTGGACGGGAGATCGTGTTCGCCCGCAGTTCGCCGGAAGCGAAGCTCCGGATTGCCGACGCCCTACGCGCCCGGGGTGAGGTCGTGGCGATGACCGGCGATGGCGTGAACGACGCCCCGGCATTGCACCGGGCGGACATCGGGGTGGCGATGGGGCGATCCGGAACCGACGTCGCACGGGAAGCGGCGACGATGGTGCTCACGGACGACAACGCCGCCACGATCGTCGCTGCCATCGAGGCTGGACGGCGGGTGTTCGACAACGTCCGCAAGTTCGTCGTGTACATCTTCACTCACGCCGTGCCCGAAGTGGTGCCCTTCCTCGTCTTCGCCCTGTCCGGCGGAGCGATCCCGCTCCCGCTCACCGTGATGCAGATCCTGGCCGTCGACCTCGGCACCGACACGTTGCCGGCCCTCGCGCTCAGCCGGGAGCCCGCGGAGCCAGGGTTGATGGACCGTCCTCCTCGCTCCCGGAAGGAGGGCGTGATCACCCGGGGAATGCTCGCTCGCTCGTGGGGGTTCATGGGCGTGATCTCGGCGGTCCTGGTGATGGCGGGGTACTTCGCGGTGCTGCTCCACGCCGGGTGGCGTCCTGGCGCCGCGACGGGAACCGGGACGCGCCTGCACACCGCCTACCAACAGGCCACCACGGTTGCCTGGCTCGGGATCGTGGCCTGCCAGGTGGGAACGGCTCTTGCCGCGCGGACTGAGTGGGCCTCGTTGCGATCCATCGGCGTGCTCACCAACCGTCTCCTCCTTCTGGGCATCGCCGTCGAGCTCGGATTCGCGTTCACGCTGATCTTCGCCGCGCCGCTCCACGGGTTGTTCGGGACGGCGTCGCTGTCGCCTGGGCAGCTGGCGATCGTGGTCCCGTTCCCCTTCATCGTGTGGGGTGCCGACGAGCTGCGGCGCTGGCGGGCACGTCGAAATCGTCGTGGTGCTCAGGCCGGCGTGGAGCGCCCTCAGTGCGGGTGGCCGTGAAAGAAGGTGTGCACCTGGACGGCGATGGACGGGTACAGGAGCACGGCGAGCACGACGCCGGCGACGACGGACCCCGAGACGAGCCACAGGCGCAGCAGCCGGCTGCCGGGGGTGGTGCGGCGGTAGGTGGCGCCCCGGCTGAGGTCCCGGCGCAGCACGCCCGGGACCTGCCACATGTACGCCAGCACGTGGACCGCCAGGATCACGAACCACAGGACGAAGTCGTACCGGTGCACCACGTAGAGCCAGCCGTTGGGATGGTGGACGACCACCAACGCGATGCCCGAGGCGAACAGCACCACCGTCGTGAGCACCAGGAAGGGTGCGAGCACGCGTAGCAGAGGCTTCGGCGGGCCCTTGCGGACGAAATCGGGGTGACCGGAGTAGTAGCGGATGAAGCGCCAGCTCGTGCTGGCGAGCTTGATGAGCACGGGAGGGACGAGCATCAGCCCGACGATGACGTGCAGCGGCATCATGCTGCCGATGCGCACCAGGGTCACTCCCTCGACGAAGAGCAGCACGAACAGCACCGCAGCCGCGGCAGCGGTCAGTCGCTCGTTGGCGGCGGCACGGGTGCGTTCGCCAACCCCGGCACCGGGAGCCGCCAGCTCGCTGATCAGGGTGGTCAGCTCCTCGCGCGGGTTCCGTGCGGCGGCGTCGGTCTCGAGCGTGCCGCGCAGCAGCGTGGTCCCGACGGCGAGCGTCCCGCTGCCGGCCGAGCCTCCTGCGCCGGCGAACCCGAGGTCGGGCACGCCGCCGGACGCGCTGCCCGGTCCACCGGCGTGCGGGAAGCCGGGCAGCGAACCGTCGCCGCGGACGGCGCGATCGGCGCGGACCTGGGCTCCGTAGGACCGCCAGCGGTGCACGGCCAGGAGGACGATGGCGACGACCGCAAGCGCGCCCAAGACGTACCCGGCGTCGCTGAACGCGTGGACGATGGCGTGCCACCGGCTCCCGAGCGCGTAGCCGATGCCGGCCCAGGCGCCGTCCCAGATCAGGCTGCCGGCCGCCGTCAGCAAGCCGAAGGAGAGCGGCGGGACCTCGGCGACGCCGGCGGGAAGGGCGACGAAGTTGCGGATCACGGGTAGGAGGCGGCCACCGAAGACGCCCCAGCGCTGGTGGCGCGCGTACCAGGCCTCGGCCCGGTCGAGATCGTGGTGGGTGAGCAGAAGGTACTTGCCGTAACGGTCGACGATCGTCCGGCCCGCCGTGCGGCCGATCGCCCAGGCGATGTAGGCGCCGACGACCTCGCCCGACGCGCCGGCCACGATGGCGCCGGGCAGGCTCAGGTGCCCGGTGGCAGCGAGCGCGCCGGCGAAGCCGAGGGTGAGCTCGGAAGACGTCGGGATGCAGCACGACTGGGCGACGCTGAGGAGGAAGATCGCCAGGTAGCCGAACGAGCTGACGAGGTTCGTCGGGTTGATGAGGGCGTCCATTGGCTCTCCTCTTTTACTCGCGCCCACCGGGGTGCGCAGGTCGGCACCGGCCCGGCGTCGGCGACGACGCTATTGCCAGAGGGCGCCCCGATGGCGGAAATACGGGGACACGGCGCTCCTTGCGCCCGGCACCTGAGATCTTGCTGAAAGTGAGAGCGCGGCGGCCACGGCAATCGCGGCGGCCACGGCAATCGCGGGGCAGCCGCTCAGCGCCCGGCTTCGTCGGCAACGGTGCGGGGTGCGGACGGCGTGGCGCCCAGCCGGGACTCGAGCGCCTCCAGGCGCTGTGCATCGGCCGCTCGACGCTGCTCGGCGCGGGCCAGCGCGTGGTCGCGCGACGCTGCCGGCCAGACGACCACGCCGTTGGCGTCGGCGACGACGAAGTCCCCCGGCCGGACGATCACCCCGCCGAGCGACACGGGCACGTCGATGCTGCCGGGCTCGTCCTTCCGGCTGGCGACGGTGGTGGTCCCTCGGCACCACACACCGAGCGGGAGCGACCGGACCTCGTCGGCGTCGCGCACGAGCCCATCGGTGATGAGCCCGCCGATGCCGGCGAGGAGGAGCTCCCTCGCCATCAGGTCGCCGATCATCGCCGTACGCGACCAGGCGCCACCCGCCACGACCAGGATCTCGCCGTGGTGACCGCCGGCGGCAGCGATCTGGCGCACGACGCCGTTGTCGTCGAGGGCCGTGAGCGCCGTGGTCACGCGGCCGGCCACTCGCCGCTCCGGCGACAGGGCACGGATCCACGGCAGGACGGCACCGGCCGGCCCGACGGCGTCGGCCGCCAGCGTCGAGTCGAGCCAGTCCGGGAGCACCGGGTCGTCGGTCATCGAGCCTCCTTGGCGGGCCGCCAGCGATCGGAGCGGTGGCTCGGCGGTCGAGCCCCACCTGACATGCTGCCGCGCCGGCGCGCCGTTGCCGGGGACCCGTGGCGCGCGCCGCCGCGCTCAGCCCGCCGCGCTCAGCCCGCCGGGCTCAGCTTGCCGGGCGGCCCCGCCGGTGCCGGGATCGACGCCACAGGGCGAGGACGACCACCCCGACGACGAGCCAGGGCACCCGCGGCATCCATGGCGACGGGACGTACTGCCAGGGCAGGGACAGCAGGAGCACGACGACGGCCACGGCTACCCACAGCCCGCCGCGGTGGTGCTCCCGGGGGGCGACCGGTGAGCTCGAAGGAAGGTCCGGCAGATCGTGGAGGAGCCCGGTGAGGTCGCCCCGCGTCTTGGCCGACGTCGCACGGTCCAGGCGCTCTTGCAGCTCGGTCTGGTCGAGGCGGCCGTCGGCGAAGTGGCGGGACAAGGCCTCGGCGACCTCGTTGCGCTCGGCGTCGCCGATCCGGATGGTGGGGTCGAAGGCGCGGCGAGAGGCGCTCATCGGCGGAGCTCCTCGAAGAGGTGCTCGGCGATGGCTTCGTCGGCGCCCTCGTCGGGGACGAGCAGCCACGCCGCGAGGTACAGCGGGATCCCGAGCCCCCCGGCGAGCGTCAGCACGACCAGGAGGACTCTGACCACGACCACGTCGACGTCGAGGTGGTCGGCGATCCCGGTGGCGACCCCGGCCACCATGCGCCCCTCGAGGCTGCGGCGGAGGGGTCGCGAGCGCCGGTCCAGCGGCTGGTGCACTGCGGCATGCGTCTCCATGCGGAGATGGTGCGCCGTCCGGCAGGGCAGGGGAATCGGGATGGGCCCCCGAGGGCACCCGGATTGCCCCCGAGGCCGCTCAGGGGGAACCCTGATGGCCGGGCCGATCGGGCCGTGGGATCATGGCGGGCATCCACGAGCGCGTCGATCCCGTTGCGCCGCCGCCGAGCGGGCCGCCGCGCAGCTCCGGCGGGGCGCATTGGTGCCCACCCGGCGGGCGCGCCGGTCCGTGGCGTCGCGGCCCGGTGCAGTGGCCCGCAGCACCGTGGACGTCGAGCCTCGGTGCCCGCTGGCACGCGCGCCGAGGAGGGATGGGCCAGGGGCCGTGGCGACGGAGGGCCGACGACCGCCTGTGTGGCGGGATCGCCGGTGGCATCGCCCGGCGTCTCGGGATCGACGCAACGGCGGTGCGGATCGTCGTCGTGCTCCTCGCCCTGGCCGGTGGCTTCGGTGCCGTGGCCTACGTCGTGGCCTGGCTCCTCCTGCCGCTCGACGGCGAGGACGAGAGCATCGGCACGCGCATCGTGCGAGACGGCCGGGGGGTGGCGCTGGCGCTCGCCTTCGCCCCTGCGCTCGTGGTCGTCCTCGTCGTCGGCGCCGTGCTGCACATCGGCGTGCTGACGTCCTTGGCCTGGCCCGTCTTCGCCTGTGCTGCAGGGTTCGTCCTCGTGTGGCGGAACTGCGGCCCGGAGGAACGCGCCTGGCTCCACGCCACGCTGGACCCCGTCGTCCGGCTGGGGGTCGGCCCCCGGCGGTCGTGGCGGGCCGTGGCGGCGCGCATCGTGGTGGCGCTCGTCCTCCTGGCGGTGGGCATGACCGTCCTGGCTGCCCAGCACCCGAGCGCGGTCGCGGTGGTGCGTCCGTTCATCGGGGCCGTCCTCGTCGCCATGGCCGTCGTGGTCTTGTTCGGGCCTTGGTGGTTGCGGCTCATCCGTGACCTGGTCACCGAGCGGCAGGCACGCGTGCGGGCCGAGGAGCGCGCCGACATGGCAGCGAGGGTCCACGATTCGGTCCTTCAGACGCTGGCCATGATCCAGCGATCGTCGGACCAGCCGCAGAAGGTGCTGCAGCTCGCCCGGGCACAGGAGCGAGAGCTGCGCTCGTGGCTCTTCGACGGCGAGGCCCCGGGACGCGTCGCCGACGGGGCCACGACCGTGGCCTCTGGCGTGGAGCGGCTGGCAGAGGAGGTCGAGGCGCTCCACGAGGTGCCGGTCGACGTCGTGACGGTGGGGGACTGCCCACTCGACGACCCCCTCCGCGCCGTGCTGGCCGCGGCGCGCGAGGCGACCGTCAACGCCGCCAAGTGGTCGGGCGCACCGGTCGTCGCCCTGTTCGCCGAGGTCGAGCCGGCCACCGTGTCGGTGTTCGTCCGCGATCGGGGACGGGGCTTCGACCTGGCGGCGGTGGGGACGGACCGGCGGGGGATCGCGCAGTCGATCCAGGCGCGGATGCAACGCCATGGCGGCCACGCCGCGGTTCGCACCGCACCGGGCGAGGGTACGGAGGTGGAGCTGACCATGCCTCGGGTGGGGCAACGGTGAGCGACCCGGTGCCGGCGGACCACGCGGCGGCCCGTCCGGACGCGGCGGCCGGTCCGGGTGCGCCGCGGGTGTTCCTCGTCGACGACCACCACCTGTTCCGGGCCGGCGTGCGGGCCGAGCTGGGCGACGCCGTGCAGGTGGTCGGCGAGGCCGACGACGTCCCCGCCGCCGTCGAGCTGATCTGCGAGCGGCTCCCCGACGTGGTCCTCCTGGACGTCCACCTTCCCCAGGGTGGTGGCCAGGCGGTGCTCGAGGCGGTACGGCCCCGCCATCCCGAGGTCCGGTTCCTGGCGCTCTCTGTGTCGGACGCGCCGGAGGACGTCATCGCCGTCATCCGTGCCGGCGCCCGGGGCTACGTGACCAAGGCCATCTCCGGTCCCGAGCTGGTCGACGCGGTCCGGCGGGTGGCCGCAGGGGACGCCGTCTTCTCGCCCCGATTGGCGGGCTTCGTGCTGGACGCCTTCGCCGCCCTGCCGGACGACCGCGCGCCCACCGCCGTGGATCCGGAGCTCGAGCAGCTGTCGGCCCGGGAGCGCCAGGTGCTCCGCCTCATCGCCCGGGGCTACACCTACCGGGAGGTGGCGCGCGAGCTCCAGATCTCCGTGAAGACGGTGGAGACGCACGTCTCGGCGGTGCTCCGCAAGCTCCAGCTCTCCACCCGCCATCAGCTCACGTACTGGGCCACCGAGCGGCGGCTTGTCTGAGGCCTCCGGGACGGCGCGGCCGTGAGGTCGGGCCGGTCGCTGCCACCGGCGCAGGGGTCCGGCCGCGGCTCAGGTCTCGTGCCAGCGGGGCGAGGTCGTGCGCGGCGGGAAGAGCGCCGCTCGGCACCGCACCAACCGGGGCTCCCCGCTCGACAGGGCGCGCCCGAGGGCGCGGGCCAGCGGGTCGCCCACACCCTCGACGTCCTCGGCGGGGATCCCGAAGGCGGCGGCGAGGGCCGGGAAGTCCGGCGTGCGGAGGTCGGTGCCCCGGGGGGCGGCCTCGTGGCGCTGGTCGAAGCGCAGCATGCCGTAGCCGCCGTCGTCGACCACGAGCACGGTCACGGGCAGCTCCTCCTGGGCCAAGGTCGCCAGCTCGCCGAGCGCGAACATGGCGCCACCGTCGCCGCACACGACGAGGACCGGCTCGGCGGCCCCGGCCGCCGCGCCGACCGATGCCGGCAGCGCGTAGCCGAGGGTCCCCCAGCCCATGGGGTACTGGAGCCGCCGCGGCCGGGCCGGGGCGAGGTACCCGGCCAGCCAGTAGCCGGCGATCGCCATGTCCACCACGACCGTGGCCCGAGCGGTGGCCAGGTCTTGCACGATGCCGACGAGCCGAGTCGCGTCCGCCGTCCTCGGGTCGTCGCCGAGACGGCGCCAGACGCCGGCGACGACCCGGGGCACGTCGTCGGCGAGCCCGGACCCACGCCCGGGCAGCCGCCGGGCGAGCTCGGCGAGGGCCCACCCGGCGTCGGCGGCGACCCCGTGGACGGCCCTTCCGGGCACCGCCAGCCGCCCGGGATCGACGTTCACGTTGACCACTGCCGGCGGCAGCGCCAGGGACAGGTTCTTCGTGTTCATCCCGTCGAGCTCCGACCCGACGACGAGCAGGGCCTCGGCGCGGGCCAAGAGGGCTTCGACCTCAGGCTCGTGCGGCGGCAGCGGCACGAGGCAGGGGTGCTCCGGGGGGAGGAGGCCCCGACCGGCGAAGGTGGTGAGGACGGGTGCCCGGAGCCGTTCCGCCACGAGGGCCAGCGCCGCCGCGGCATCCGCCTGCACCACGCCGCCGCCGGCCCACACGGCCACCGTCGCCGCCCCGGCCAGCACCGCAGCGGCTTGCTCGAGCCCGGCGGGGTCCTGCGGCACCACCCGCGGCGCGGCAAGGGCACGGTCCGCCGGAGCGGCGGGTGCCGGCGCACCGAGCACGTCAGCCGGCACGTCCACGTACACCGGACCCTGTGGGGCGGTCATCGCCTGCCGGATGGCGGCGGCGACGTCGGCCACGGCGTCGTCGGGCGTCCTCGGCGTGAACACGGCCTTCGCGAGGGGGCGGAACATGCCCGCCTGGTCGGACGACTGGTGGAGGGCGCCCCGCACCCCGGCCTCGACCACGGCGCGGGGGACCTCGCTGGCGACCAGGACCACCGGCGAGCGCGACGCGGCGGCCTCGCCGAAGGCGCCGGCAGCGTTGGCGGCGCCCGGGCCGGTGGTCACCAGGGCGAAGCCGGGTCGTCCCGAGGCGCGGGCGAAGCCGTCGGCGGCGTAGACGGCCGTCTGCTCGTGGCGGACGTTGACGATCCGGGGGAGCCCGTCCTCGGCACCATCGTGGCCGTCCTCCGGGTCCTGGCCGATGCGGCCCGCCCGCCAGAACGCCAGGTTGTGGACACCGGGTAGGCCGTAGACGGTCGCGGCGCCGGCGGCCGCCATCTGTTCGAGCAGGCGACCGGCGACCGTGGACGTCGTGGGCATGCCTGCGATGTTGCCACGGCCGCCGCTGCGCCCGTCGTGGCGGGCGCAGCGGGGCTCAGCCCCGATCGGTCCCCAGCGGCCCGACGCCGAGCGGGTCGCCGAACCCCGTCCAGTAGCGGGTGCCGGCGACGAGCAGCTCGCCGGCGGGGAAGCGGGTGATGACCCGGCACCCGGTGTCGGTGACCACGACCTCCTCCTCGATGCGGGCGGCGGCGCTGCCGTCCTCCGTGGGCCAGTAGGTCTCCAGGGCGAAGACCATCCCGGTCTCGAGGACGACCGGGTGCTCGAACGAGTGGTACCGGCTCATGAGAGGCGGCTCCCAGTTGCTCAGCCCGATGCCGTGGCAGTACTGCAGGCCGAAGGCTTCCTCCTCGTCGGCGAAGCCGAAGTCGGCAGCGGCCGGGAAGGCAGCGACGATCTCGTCCGACGTGGCGCCGGGCCGGATGCGGGTGATGGCATCGTCCATGAAGCCCCGGGCCCGGGCGTAGGCGTCCCGCTGGGAGCGAGAGCTGCTGCTCACGTTGAAGGTGCGGTAGTAGCAGGTGCGATAGCCGTTGAACGAATGGATGATGTCGAAGTAGGCGGTGTCGTCCGGGCGGATGAGCCGGTCGGAGAACACGTGCGGGTGCGGCGCGCAGCGCTCGCCGGAGATGGCGTTGACGGCCTCCACCTCCTCGCTCCCGTGCTCGTAGAGGTAGCGGTTGACCAGGGCCACGCACTCGTTCTCGCGGACACCCGGCCGCAGGAACTGGTAGAGCTCGTCGTAGGCGCCGTCCACCATGCCGGCGGCGTGCTCCAACAGGGCGATCTCGTCGGTGGTCTTGATCGCCCGGACCTGCTGGAGCAGGCCCTGGCCGTCGACCACGTCGAGCCCTTCTGCCTCCAGGGCCCGCAGCACCGGCAGCTCGACCACGTCGATGCCGAGCGGCTCGCCGGCCAGCCCGAGGTCACGCAGGATCCCGGCGATGCGCCGCGCGTTGCCCGCCTCCACGCCGACGTGCTCGGGTATCGAGCCGCGCCAGCTCGAGAGGCCCGCCCGCCACGACTCCTGGCCCAGCCAGTCGGCGTAGGCCCGGTGCTGGCGGGCCGACGACCCGATCGTCCAGAGGATCGGGTCCTGGCCGCGCGGGAGGAGCACGCAGCGGAAGAGCTTGTCCCGGGCCCAGTTCCCGATGTGCGTGCCGGTCGTGTACCGGATGTTGTTCATGTCGAAGAGGAGCAGCGCACCGAGGTCGCTGGCCGCAAGCGCCGCTCGGGCGCGCGCCAGGCGCGCGGTGCGCAGCCGCCCCATGTCGGTGCGATGCTCCCAGTCGACCGCGGTCACCGCCCCTGGCGACGCGATCGCCCCCGGTGCGGTCACCGGGGTTCCGACCGCCCGGTTCGCCGCCGCCACCGCCGCAGCGATCGACGCTGCCGAAAGACGGCCGTCGTGACTGACTTCGGTCATGGTGTCCCCCTCTCCCTGTCGGGATGTCGCTCGGTGTCTCGTCTCATGGGTGCCCGGCCGGCGTGCGGGCGACGGGGCCGCCGCGTCACACCGGCGCGTACTGCCCGGTCTCGACCGCCACGTCGTCGGCGGGCGGCGGCGTCCCGGGCCGGCCGAGGGCGCCCCACGCGGTGGCGACGACCGTCTGCACGTCCAGCCCGTGGTGGCGGAAGAGCCACGGTGCGCTCGACGCTCGGGCGAACGTGTCGAGGACGCCGATCCGGCGCAGCGGCGGGCCCCCGCCCTCCTCGGCGAGGACCTCGGCGACGGCAGAGCCCAGGCCACCGACGACGGAGTGGTTCTCGGCCGTGACCACCGCCCGCACCCCGGACGCCGCCTCGAGCACGGTCGCCCGGTCCAATGGCTTCACCACCGGGACGTTGACCACGGTGGCGGCCACGCCGGCGGCTGCCAGCGCGTCGGCCGCCCGCAGTGCGGTCGCCACGAGCATCCCCGACGCCAGGATCGCCACGTCGTCCGCGCCGCTGCGGCGCAGCCACTGTGCCCGGGCGAGGTCCAACCCGTGCGCGGGGCCGAAGAGCACCGGCACCTCGCCGCGCTTGAGGCGGAGATAGCAGGGGCCGTCGTGGTCGGCCAGCAGGCGGACCGCCTGGCGCACCTCGGTGGCGTCGGCCACGTCGCAGACCAACATGCCGGGGAGCGCCCGCATGAGGGCCACGTCGTCGACGGCCTGGTGCGAGGGGCCGCCGGGGCTGGACAGGCCCGGCATGAACCCGATCACCTTCACGTTGAGGCGCGGGTAGGCGAGCTGCAGGGCCACCTGCTCGAAGGGTCGCCGCGTGGCGAAGGCCCCGAAGGTGTGCACGAAGACGCACCGACCGGCGCGCGCCAGGCCGCCGGCGACCCCCATCAAGTGCTGCTCCGACATGCCCACGTTCACGAACTGGTCGGGGAGCGCGTCCCGGACGAGGTCCGTCTCCGTCTGGCGGGTGAGGTCGGCACCGAGGGCGATGACCTCCGGCCGCTCCCGGGCCAGCTCGAGAAGTGCCGTGCCGTACGGCTTGGTGGTCGTCGTCCACGGCGGCTCGAGGAGGTCCGCCGAGCGCAGGTCGTTCGTCACGGCGCCGCGAGCTCCCGCCGGGCCGCGTCGGCGTCGCCCGGCCCGAGCGTGATGAAGTGGGTGTCACCGGAGCGAAGGGACGGGGGCAGCCCGCGCGACATCGTCGTGCGGGCCAGGACCACCGACGGCCCGCCGGTGCGCCGGGCTGCGGTGAAGGCGGCGACGAGCGCGCCCACGTCGTGGCCGTCCACCTCGTGGACGTCCCATCCGAACGCCCGCCACTTGTCGGCGATCGGTTCGACCGTGGTCACCGAGGCCACCGGGCCGTCGACCTGCGAGCCGTTGCAGTCGAAGACCGCGGTCAGTCCCGTCAGCTGCCGGTGGGCGGCGAACATGGCCGCCTCCCACACCTGGCCCTCCTCCAGCTCGCCGTCGCTGCAGAAGGCGTACGTCCGCCGGTCCGCCCCGACGAGGGTGGCTGCGAGCGCCAGTCCCGCGGCGACCGACAGGCCCTGCCCCAGGGCGCCGCACGTGGCGGCCAGCAGCGGGGTCCGTTCCGTGGAGATGCTCTCGAGCCAGCTCCCGTCCGTCCCGTAGGTCGCGAGGGCCGCCTCGTCGAGGAGGCCGGCGTCGGCGGCGGCGGCGTAGTGGGAGATGACGTAGTGGCCGGGCGAGAGGACGACGTAGTCGGTGCCGTGGCGCACGACCGCGCGGTACAGGACGGCGAAGACCTCGGCCGAGGACATGGCCTGCCCGAGGTAGCCGAGCCCGCTGGGCGCCACCATCTCGACGGCCCGCCGCCGGATCCGCCGGGCCGCCGCCGCCAGCTCGCCGGGATCACTGGTGGGCGGGCGGCGTGCCGCGAGGGGCGCCAGGACCTCGGCGGGCGCGGTCCGCCACACGCCACCGCCGACCGGGCTGGCCACGGCGACGTCGCCGATGGCCGCGTTCGTGCCGTCGGTCACCCTGCCGGCCACCCTGCCGGCCACCCTGCAATCTGGCCAACTGGCTGAGCCACTTCGATGTCCTACGTCGGCCTAGGCTCTCCTGTCAAGGGCCCGGCCCGGCCCGGCCCGGCCCGGCCCGGTCGGCTCGCCGTGCAGCCTGGGCGGTCCGGCGGTCCCATTCAGCCCGGTCACCCTGCGCCCGACCCCACGACCGAGAAACGGAGGACCAGCGTGGACGCAGCGAGCGACTCGTCGCCCCTCCGCCGCGTGCCCTCGGCCGCCTTCCGCCCTGTGGCGAGGCGTCGGCTGGCCGACGAGATCGTCGAACAGGTGAGGCGGCTCCTCGTCGAGGAGGGCCTCACCGAGGGCGACCGGTTGCCGTCGGAGCGGGACCTGGCCGCCCGGGTGGGGGCCAGCCGTGCGGTCGTCGCCCAGGCCTTGCGCACCCTGTCGCTCATGGGACTGGTGGAGATCCGTCCCGGCTCCGGCGCCTACGTGCTGCGGGACCCTGCCACGATGGTGCGGGCGTCGGTCGACCTCATGCTGGACCTGCGCGAAGGGTCGCTCGCGCATCTCTGCGAGCTCCGGTTGTGGCTCGAGACGATCGGTGCCGTGGAGGCCGCCCGCCGGCCGGACGCAGGGCTCTACCGGCGCCTGGCCGGCGCGCTCGACCGTCTCGTCGGCAGCGAGGGCAACCCGTCGTCGCTCGTGGCCGCCGACACGAACTTCCACGCCCTCGTGGTGGCGGGAGCGGGCAACCCCTACCTGACCACGCTCTACGAGAGCGTCCACACCGTCGTCGTCACGGCCGAGTTCGAGCGCTGGGTGCGCACCGACGAGCCGCCGTCGTGGCTCGGCAACCGCCAGGGCACGGCGCACGACCGGCTCCACCGGCCCATCCTCGAGGCGGTGGTGGCGGGCGACGAGGCGGCCGTCCGGCAGGCCTTGCACGTCCACCACGAGGCCCTCCTCGAGCACCTGGCGATCCTGGGTGGCGCAAGCCCGGGTCGCTCCGGCCGCTAGGGTGCCGGCACGTGACCGCTGCCACAGCTCGTGCCGGACTGGCCGACCGCATCCGCAGCCTGACCGATCTGCTGGTCGGCCGGTCCGTCCCAGACGACGCCCTGCGGGAGGCCATCGCCGCGCTCGAGGCGGCTGAGGAGCGGCTGCGGGCCGTCGCGGCCCCGGGCAAGGCGCCGCGAGGCAACCCCGACCACCGTGGCCAACCCGGGGTGTTCTTCCCGACCAGCCCGGTGATCGGCCATGCGAACCCGCTGGCCCCACCCGTCGACGTCTGGGCCGTCACCGGCTCCGACGGGCGGCGAGAGCTCCGCGGCCGGGTCCGCTTCGGCGTCGCCTACGAAGGGCCGCCGACCTGTGTCCACGGGGGTGTGATCGCCCAGATGTTCGACGAGATCCTGGGCGTGGCGACCATCCTCACGGGTACCGGCGGGATGACGGGCACGCTGACCGTCCGTTACCGCCGGCCCACTCCCTTGCTGGCCGACCTGGACGTCGAGGCCCGGCAGGTGGGGGTGGAGGGCCGCAAGATCCACTGCCGGGCCGGCCTGTACCTGGCGGGCGAGCTGACGGCGGAGGCCGACGCCATCTTCATCACGGTGCCCCCCGAGAAGGTGCTGGCGTTCGTGGAGGAGCACGTCAGGACGACGGGGAAGGACCTCGTCGACCCGGAGCTCGAGGACCTGGTGGCGAACGGAGGGCACTTCCTGGGCGGTCAGGGCGTCCTCGGCGGCGTCGACGGTCCGCTCCCGCGCTGACGGCGACGGCCGCTACTCTCCCGTAGCGGGCACTGGGGCGGCGGCCGCCGGCCCGTCGACGCCCCCGGGGCTCGCAGGTCCGACCTCCGCCACCCCCGCCGCCCCCGCCACCCCCGCCGCCGTGGCGCCATCCGCTGTCCGCGGCTCCCCGAGGGGCGCGTCCGGGCCGCCGGCGCTCGCCACGGCCGGCCGGGCGCCCGCCAGCCATTCCCGCCAGCGACGCCAGGTCCGGACCAGGACCACGGCGCCGGCGACCGACAGCGCCAAGCCCGCCAGCTGGACCAGGTTGGAGCCCAGCCGGTTGCCGTACGCCAGCCACAGGTGCTGGTCGACGGTGCGCTCGATACCCCACAGCACCATGGCGGTCCCCAGCACGGCACCCGGCGGGTACCCGGCGCGCGGCGACCGGTCGGGCCACCGGTCGAGGTGGCGCTCGAGGGCGAGCAGGACCACGAAGATGGTGACGTCCTCGATCGCCTGGAAGATGGGCACGGGCAGGCGCTTCCCGACCTGGCCGGCGTAGGCCATGCCGAACCACTGGGTCGTGCGATGGCCGCCACCGGCCACCATCAGCTGCGGTCCGAGGAGGCGTCCCATCGCCCACGCCGCGGCGAGCACTGGTGCCACCAGGTCGAGGGCGCGGCCCAGGCCGAGCTGGGGGCACCGCCGCCGGGCCATCGCGACGCCGGTCGGCACCCCGAGGAGGAGCCCGCCCCACGACGACAGCCCGCCGTGCCAGATCTGCACCACCTGGCCGGGTTGCTGCAGGTAGAAGGAGATGTTGGCCAGGACGTGCATGGCCCGGGCGCCGATGACGGCGGCTACCAGCACCCACAGGAACATGGCGATCAGCCAATCGGTGGGGTAGCCGGCGCGCCGGAGCCGGCGCTCGAAGTAGCGGTAGGCGAACCAGAAGGTGACCGCCAGCCCGATGCCGTAGGTGTGGACCTGCAGAGGTCCGAGGTGGAACACGACGGGGATCGGCTTCATGGGTGCGCCCCCAGTATTGTCCGCCGGTTCGCAGACCAGGAGGTCGCGGGGCTGCGAGCGTTCCCTCCCGATGGACGTTCCCGGGTGGACGGTGATCGTGGGCCGGGCGGCGATCTCCCGCCCGTGCGTCGTGCCGGGTGCTCCCTACGGCCGGCCGGCGCCGGCGAACCCTGTGCCCAGCCGCACGCCGGTGATCCACACCGAAGCCCCCGTGTACGGTGCCTCGATCATCTGGCCGCCACCGATGTACATCGCCACGTGTGTGCCGCCACCCGGGCCGTAGAAGAGCAGGTCACCCGGTTGCAGGTCGGAGATGGGGACCGGGGTGCTGTCGGCCATCTGGGCCCCGGAGAAGTGGGGGAGCGAGACGCCCGCCTGGCCCCAGGCCCACGCCGTCAGGCCGGAGCAGTCGAACCCGACGCCGGGCGACTCACCGCCCCAGACGTAGGGCACGCCGATCTGGGACTCCGCCGCGGCCACGGCGGCGGCACCGGCTCCCCCGGCCGACGGCGGCGGCGGGACGTTGGCCGGGGCCGACACCGTTTGTGCCGGGGTGTTGGAAGCCGGTGCTTGCGCGGCGGCGAGCCTGGCTTGCGCCGCCCGCTGGTCGGCTTGTGACTGCGCCAGCTGCTGTTGCGTGATCAGTGTGGCGACCTGCCCCTTGACCTGGGCGAGGCTGGCCTGCTGCTGGGTCTGCAGTGTCTGGGCCTGCTGGTAGGCCTGCTGGGACACCTGGACGGCCTGGGTCGCCTGCTGGTCCTGTGTGCGCAAGGTGGTCTGCTCGGCGTTGAGCTGGTTCTGCGCCGTCTGGAGCTTGGCCATGGCGGTGCTCAGGTCGCCCTGGGCGACCCTGGAGAACTCGGTGGCGGCCGCCGTCTGTGTCTGGTTGCCCGAGAAGAGGGGGTTGGTGGCGGCCGACCCGTCGGTCACGTAGGCCTCGAGGGCGATCGCCTTGAGGCTGGACCGGTCCTTGACGACCGTCGCCTTCGCCTGGGAGATCTTGGCCTGGGTGGCGGTGATCTGCTGGTCCAGCGACGCCTTCTTCGCCTGCGCCGCCAGGTACTGCTGGTCGAGAGCGTCGATCTGGCGACCCGTCGTCTGGATCTGTGTCTCCAGCTGTGCTGCTTTTGCCTGCGCACTCGACAGCTGGCTGGCGGACGCACCCGACTGCAGCGCGAGCATGGCGCACAGGGGCACCACGGTGAGAACCGCCGCTGGAAAGACGATTCTCCGCTGTAGCCGAAGGCGTTGCTCCGACCGGGCCGTCGAGTGGCGCGGACGCCCCTCTTGGTCAGTCACAATGCCCGAGAGTCTTACCCATACAGGCCGGGAAAGCAACCATTTCGGGTCGCCGCCGGCTGCACCCGGGGTCCGCCCTGAGGCTCATCTCCCCTGGTCAGCGCCGATTCTCGCTGAACCGAACGTCCCACAATCTTCATATTGTGAACGTTCTTCGCAGCTCATTACGACCCGTACGCGGCGGCGTCGCCGAACGTTCACCGTAGCCCACCAGGGGATGGTGCCCGCAACACGGTGGCGGCCGGGCGGTCGCGACCCTCGACCTCGAGGTGAGGTGGATGCCTCGGTGCGGAGTGGAGTGGAACGGCCTCCGGCGTCGGCTTAGCATTCTCGCCATGTCTGCACGCTCCCGCGACCTGCCGCGCCGCTCCTGCCTGTCGACCCCCGGGGCGACGGAGAAGTTCCTGGCCAAGGCGCCCTCCGTCTCGGCCGACATGACGTTCCTCGACCTCGAGGACTCGGTGGCGCCGCTGGAGAAGGTCGGGGCCCGCAAGAAGGTCGTCGACGCCATCAAGAACCTCACCTGGGACGACCGCGTCCTGTGCGTGCGTATCAACGCGTGGGACACCGAGTGGACCTACGGCGACGTCATCGAGGTGGTCGGCAACGCCGGCGAGCGCCTGGACGAGGTGATGCTCCCCAAGGTCCAGTCGGCGGCCGAGGTCGTCGCCCTCGACCTGCTGCTCACCCAGGTCGAGAAGAACTCGGGGCTGCCCGTGGGCCA
Source organism: Acidimicrobiaceae bacterium (assembly GCA_027306585.1). Classification (GTDB taxonomy): domain Bacteria; phylum Actinomycetota; class Acidimicrobiia; order Acidimicrobiales; family RAAP-2; genus DAHUZJ01. The sequence continues at coordinate 31,579 of DAHUZJ010000099.1, forward strand.
CATCGGCATCGAGGCCCAGATCGAGACCGCCCGGGGCCTCATCAACGTGGAGGAGATCTGCGCCGCCTCGCCGCGGCTCGAGACCGTCATCTTCGGGCCGGCCGACTTCGCCGCCTCGATGGAGATGCCCGTGCTGACCGGCGGCGTCCAGGTCCCCGAGTACCCTGGCGACCACTTCCACTACGTGTTCTCGAAGATCCTCATGGCCGGCCGGGCGAACGGCCTCCAGGTCATCGACGGGCCGTACCTCTACGTCCGCGACCTCGACGGGCTGCGGGACTTCGCCCGGCGCACCCGGGTGCTCGGCTACGACGGCAAGTGGGCCCTCACGCCCGACCAGGCGGCCGTCCTCAACGAGGTCTACTCGCCCACCCAGGAGCAGTTCGACCGGGCATGGGACCTGCTCGAGGCCTACCGGAAGGCCACCGAGGAGGAGCGCAAGGGCGCCGTCATGTTCGGGGACGAGATGATCGACGAAGCCAGCCGCAAGATGGCCCTCAAGTTCGTGACTCGCGGCGAGCGGGCGGGGCTCAGCCGCTCGCCGTCGAGCGAGGCCTGAGCCGGCCCGCCCCGGTGGGCGCCCCTTCGGCGCGGCGGAACCGGCCGGCCGGGCTCGGCCGGGCCCGCCTCAGCCTGCCCGCTCGACCAGCCGCCGGGCGATGACCTTGAGGGCCAGCGTCTCGTCGGCGCCCTCGAAGATGGACAGCACCCGGGCGTCGACGAAGTAGCGGCTCACCGGGTACTCCTCCGCGTAACCCATGCCGCCGTGGACCTGCATCGCCTCGCGGGTGACCCACTCGGCGGCCCGGCACACGTAGGCCTTGCTCATCGACGCCTCGAGGGCGCCCTCGCCCTGCCCCATGAGCCGGGCCACGTGGTAGGCGAGCTGGCGGGCGGACTGCACGACGACCGCCATCCGCCCGAGCTTCGCCCGGGTCAGCTGGTAGTCGATGATCGGGGCGCCGAACACCTTGCGCTCACGGGCGTAGGCGAGGGCGGCCTCGTAGGCGGCCTGCATGACCCCGACGGCACGGGCCGCCGTCTGCAGCCGGCCGTTCTCGAAGCCCTGCATCTGCAGGTAGAAGCCACGGCCGAGGCCCTCCTCGCCGCCGACCAGGTCCTCGGCCGGCACGAACCAGTCCTCGAAGGCGAGCTCGTAGGAGTGCATGCCCCGGTAGCCCAAGGTGTCGATGGGGCGGCCCTCGAGCTTGCCCGGGCGGCCGCCCTGGTGGAGCACGAACCCCTTGCCGTCGGCCGGTGCCTTCTCGACGAGGAAGAGCGACAGGCCCCGGTGCGCCTTCGACCGGTCGGGGTCGGTGCGGGCGAGCAGCATGAGCACGTCGGCGCGGGCGGCGAACGTGCACCACGTCTTCACTCCGTTGACGAGCCAGCCGCCCTCGGTCGGGGTGGCCGAGGTCGTGATCCCCGCCACGTCCGAGCCGTAGTCGGGCTCGGTCACCGCCACCGCCGCCAGCACCTCGGCGGTGGCCAGCTTGGGCAGCCACCGGCGCTTCTGCTCCTCGGTCCCGCCGTGCACGAGGGCCCGGGTGAGGATCTCGGGGCGCGTGATCAGCGAGCCGCCGATGCCGAGCGAGCCCCACGACAGCTCCTCGGTCGCCACCACCATGCCCAGCTGGTCGCTCTCGTCGCCGGTGGCATACCCTCCGTACTCCTCGGGGACCGACAGCCCGAACCCGCCGATCTCCGCCAAGCCGGTGACGATCTCTTCGGGGATGTCGGTGTTGGCCCGGTGGACGTGCTCGGCGTGGGGCCGGACCTCGTTCTCGGCGAACCGGTGGAAGGTGTCGCGCACGAGGTCGAAATCGTCCCCCAAGTGCCGGGGGCCTTCCTGGTCGCAGAGGGCGGCGAGCACGGCGGGGTCCCGGTGGGCGGTCACGAAGGGGCGCGCCCCGTCGAGGGCGTCGTCGTCCACGCCCCACGAGGCTGCCCGGCCGATGACGCGGCCGGCCAGGTCGGCGACGGCGTCGGCCACGAAGGCGCAGGCGATGCGGGCCTCGAGCTCGCCGTGGGCCCCGTAGTCGAGGACGGCCCGGGCCGTGGTCACCGCCGCCGCCGCATGGGCGAGGTCGTAGGCCACCACCTGCTGCTCGTCGATCCCGGCGGCGCCCACCTGGCGGACGGCGCGGTCGACGACCGCTTGGCACAGCCCGACGGCGTCGGCGGCAGCGGCGAGGTCCGGGGTGGGGAGGGTCTCGGGAGCCATGGGGTTCTCCTCTGTCGTGCCTCTCGCGGCGTCCCGGACCCTACCCGCCCCCGGGCACCGGGCCCTACGGGTGGACGCTCAGGCCAACGGGCGTCGCCCGAGGACGGTGACCAGGGGCGGGAGGACGATCGGGTCGTCTCCGGGGTCCATCTCCGTCAGCGACGCCAGGTAGTCGGCCACCGGTCCGGGCCCGGCGCCGGCCGGTGCCTCCGCCCAGGCGTCGACCACCTCGAGGCCCGCGTCGCGGACCAGCGCGGGCAGAAGGGCGCCGATGTCGGGGTGCCGGGCGTCCGGCATCGACAGCGGGGCACCGTCGACCCGCCCCGCCGAGGTGATCGGCTCCTGGGCCACCACCCAGCCCCCAGGACGGACGGCGCCGGCCATCCGGGCGAGCACGGGCACGGGGTCCAGCACGTGCAGCAGCAGGAAACGGCAGAAGGCGAGATCGACCGGTTCGGGCAGGGTCAGGTCCTCGGCGGCCTGCGTGATGGCGAGCACCTGGCTGAACTCGGCCGCGGCGGCGGCCACCACGTCGCGGGCCAGCGGGTCGCTGTCGACGGCGTAGACGCGCCCCTCGCGCCCGACGACCTCGGCCAGGGCGACCGCGACGTCGCCGCCCCCGGCGCCCACGTCGACGCACCGCCAGCCGGGGCCGAGGCCGAGGCGCTCGAGGGCGGTGGCCAGTGGACGGCGGTAGACGTCGTCGCGGAGCCCCTTCATGGGGTGGCCGCCGGCGGCGTGCGGGTCGTGTGCCGGCGAGAGGTCCACGGCCAGATCCTCGCACGGGACGGCGCCGGGTGGTGCCCCACGCCGTCGTTGGTAGCCTCGATGCCCGTGAAGGTCACGATGCTGTTGTGCGACAGCGCCCAAGTGGCGGACGGGAAGCTCTACATCCTCGGTGGCGGCTGGTCCATGACCGGTCCGGACCCGGTCCCGTCCGCGGTGGCGCTCAAGATCGACGTCGAGTGGAACGAGGCGGAGCGACCCCACCACTGGGAGCTGTTCCTCGAGGACGCCGACGGCCGGCCGGTCATGGTCGACACGCCCGAGGGGGCGCAGCCGGTCGAGGTGCGCGGGGAGTTCACCGTGTCGCACCCGCCAGGGGTCCCCGAGGGGTCCCCGATCGACGTCGCCCTCGCCGTGAACATGGGTCCCATCCCACTGCGACCCGGCACCCGGTTCACGTGGCGGCTCGTGATCGACGGCGAGTCCCTCCCCGCCGCGTCCCTCGGCTTCACGACGCGCCCGGTGCCCCAAGCCTCCTGACGTGACCACCTACGACCGGCCCTTCGGGCGCACCTTCGACGACTTCGTCGTCGGCGACGTGTACCGGCACTGGCCAGGGAAGACGATCACCGAGTCCGACGACCATCTCTTCTGCATGATCACGATGAACCACCACCCGCTCCACACGAACGCGTGGTTCGCGGAGGAAGAGACGGTGCACGGCAGGAACGTCGTGGTCGGCAACCTCGTCTACTCGCTGGCCCTCGGCATGAGCGTGCCCGACGTCAGCGGGTCGGCGATCGCCAACCTCGAGGTGGAGTCGCTCGTCCACCGGCACCCCACGTTCCACGGCGACACCATCTACGCCGAGACCAAGGTGGTCGACAAGGTCGAGTCCCGCTCGAAGGACGACCGTGGCATCGTGACCGTCGAGACGAAGGCCTTCAACCAGCGCGGCGAGGAGGTCTGCTTCTTCCGGCGCAAGGTGATGGTCTGGAGGGCGGCCGCCGCGCCGGCGCGCCGCCGCCCGTACGGCGACGACGTCTGGGGCTGAGCCGGGCGCGGTGGCGGAGGCGGAGGTCGCCGCCTTCCGCCGCTCCGTGCTGCGCTTCGCCGCCGCCGGCACCGGCCTGCGGGACCTCCCGTGGCGCCGCACCCGGGACGCCTGGCGGGTGCTCGTCAGCGAGACCATGCTCCAGCAGACCCAGGTCAGCCGGGTCCTCGGCCCCTACCGTGCCTTCCTCGAGCGCTTCGGGGACCCGGCGGCGTGCGCCGCCGCCTCCCCCGGGGAGGTCGTCCGGGCGTGGACCGGCCTCGGCTACAACCGCCGGGCTCTCAACCTGCACCGGGCGGCCGTCGCGTGCACCGAGCGCCACGGCGGCCGGGTCCCGGGGGAGCTCGAGGCGCTGCGGTCGCTGCCTGGCGTCGGCCCCTACACGGCGCGGGCGGTGCTGGCCTTCGCCTTCGAGGCCGACGTCGGCGTGGTCGACACCAACGTGGCCCGGGTGCTCGCCCGCGCCCTCGCCGGCCGCCCGCTCCGCCCCGCCGAGGCCCAGGACCTCGCCGACCGCCTCGTGCCGCGCGGGCGGTCCTGGTTGCACAACCAGGCAATGCTCGACCTCGGCGCGCGCTACTGCACGGCACGGAGCCCCGCCTGCGACGGGTGCCCCGTCCGGCGCCGGTGCCGGTGGGCGGCCGCTGACGGCGTCCCGCCCGATCCGGCCACGGGCTCAGCCGGCACCTCACGGCCGCAGAGCCGGTTCGACGGGTCGGACCGGCAGGGGAGGGGACGCCTGGTGGCGGCCCTGCGCAAGGGTCCCGTGGCCGCCGCGGGCCTGGCGGCGACCACGGGCTGGCCCGACGACCACGGCCGGGCCCGACGGGTGGCGGACGGGCTGGTGGCGGAAGGGCTCGCCCGCTGGTCCGGGGAGCGGACCCTGGTCCTGCCGTGAGCCCGGCGGCGGGCCGCGGTCACGGCGCGGAGGGGCCGAGCCAGGACCGAACGTGCCAGCGGATACCGTGGAGGCGGTGCGAGTCTCGTTCTTCGGGGTACGCGGGTCGTGCCCCTGTGCAGGTGCGCGCTACCACCGCACCGGGGGCAACACCTCGTGCGTCCTCGTGGAGGTCGAGGGTGAGCCGCCGCTCGTCCTCGACCTCGGGACGGGCCTGCGGGAGCTGGGCGACCGGCTCACCCGGGAGCTCGCGGCCGCCGGCGGCGGCCGCCGCCTGGAGGCCAACGCCCTTCTCACGCACCTCCACTTCGACCACATCCTCGGACTGCCGTTCTTCGGCCCGCTGCACGAACCCGGGGCGCGCCTCGTCGTGTACGGACCCCGTCCCGGCGGCACCGGCCTCCACGAAGCCCTCCACGGCGCCGTCCGGCCGCCCTTCTTCCCGGTGCACATGTCCGAGTTCGCCGGCGACCTCGAGCTCCACGAGGTCGGTGACGAGGACTTCGCCCTGGGCGCGCTGAAGGTCCGGGCCCGGTCGGTGGCCCACCCCGGCGACACCCTGGCCTTCCGGGTGGACGCCGACGGCCGTTCCCTCGCCTACCTGCCGGACCACCAAGCCCCGCTCGACGGCCGGACGATCGCTGACGGCGTCCTCGACCTGTGCGACGGCGTGGACCTGCTGGTGCACGACTGCCAGTACACCGAGGACGAGTTCGCCGGCAAGCGGGACTGGGGCCATTCCACCGTGGCGTACGCGGTGCACGTGGCCGCCGCCGCCGGCGCGCGGCGCCTGCTCCTCTTCCACCACGATCCGTCGCACGACGACGAGCAGGTCGACCGCATCCTGGCGCGGGCACGGGCGGTGCCGGAGGCCGCAAGGCTCGACGAGGTGGCCGCCGCCGTCGAGGGCCTGACCGTCGACCTCGGTCCCGGGCCTGGTCGGTGAGCAGGCCGGCGACATCGGACCACGACCGGTTCCGGCAAGCGCTCGGCCACTTCGCCACCGGCGTCACGGTGGTCACGGCGATGGAGGAGGGCCACCCGGTCGGGTTCACCTGCCAGGCGTTCACGTCCCTGTCCCTCGAGCCGCCGATGGTGGCGCTGGCCCCAGCCAAGTCGTCGACGAGCTGGCCACGCATCGCCCGCGCCGGCGCGTTCTGCGTCAACGTCCTGTCGGAGGACCAGGAGGCGGTGGGGCAGGCCTTCGCGCGCTCGGGAGGCGACAAGTTCGCCGACGTCGACTGGCGGCCGGGGCCGCTCGGCGTCCCCCTGCTCGAGGGCTGCCTCGCCTGGGTGGCCTGCGAGCTCGGGATCGTGCACGACGCCGGCGACCACGAGCTCGTCACCGGCCGGGTCCGGCACCTCGGCGTCGGCGCCGGCGGTCCCCTGCTCTACTACCGGGGTGCGTTCGGCCGCCTCGCCCGCTGAGGCGCGCCGCCAGCGCCCACGGCGCCATGGACGCCCCGGAGAGCCGTGGCCGCTACCCTCGCGGGCCGTGGTCACCTTCCATGAGCCAGCGATCGCCGAGGTCCTGCTCGTCCGGCCCGACGTCCACGGCGACGACCGGGGCCGCTTCGTCGAGACCTACCGCCGGCAATGGCTGCCCTTGGGACGGGAGATGGTGCAGGCCAACCGGTCTGAGAAGGCGGCCGGGGCGGT
>DAHUZJ010000062.1 GCA_027306585.1 Acidimicrobiaceae bacterium
GGTCCGATCGAGGCGGCCCAGCACAGGGCTCAGGAGATCACCTCCAACCCGCAGCTGATGGCCGGCATCGACTCCGCACGAAGAGAGCTGGAGTCGTACCGCAAGTCGAAGTCACCACAGCCCGCGGTGCCGGGATCAACCGCGCTCGGGAAGGACAGACTCTCCAGCTGACGGCGATCATCAGCATCACGCCCGCACCGGTCGTCCTACCGGGGGCTTGCAATCCAACTGGCCGCCCTGGTGAGCGGCCTCGGCAACCTGCTCGACGTGCTCGCCACCGCCGCGCCGGAGGACAAGGCCGAGGTCTACCGCAAGCTCGGGCTCCAGCTCACCTACGACCCGGCCCGCCGGATGGTGATCGTCGAGTCGCGCCTCGGGCCGAGCGGGCAACCGCTCACACGAGGTCCACGACCAAGAGGCGGCCCAACCGCCAGCACCATCGAAGCGCCAGGCACCGAGGCCGTGGGCGAACGTCAGTGTCGGAGGGGGGACTTGAACCCCCACGCCCTTGCGGGCACCAGCCCCTCAAGCTGGCGCGTCTGCCTATTCCGCCACTCCGACGAGAGGGACGATGCTAGCGCGCCCCGTGAAGGCCACCGCCGCACCGGCACCGGCACACCGGCACCGGCCGCCCCGGGCGCGGTCACTGCGACGGTGTCTGTGTCTTTGCCGCTCGAGGGCTGGTGGGGGGCACCTTGAGGCCCCACGTGGTCACCGTCGTGAGGAGGTTCGGCCCGTTGGGGTCGGCCACCACGCCACCCACCGATCCGGACCACGACAGGACCGTCGGCTCGGTGAAGAGGGGCAACGCGACCATCTGTTGCCACAGGAGCATGTCGGCGTTCGTGTACAGCGGGGAGGCGTCCACCGGGTTGAGCTGCTGGGACGCCTGCACGAGGAGGTTGTCGAGCGTCGGGTCCTGGAAGTTGGACCAGTCCTGCGACCCGCCATGGCCCGGTGCCCCGAGGAGCGTCGTGTACCAGGCGATGGCTGTGCTGCCGTAGGGGGTGGCGTGCATCGGCAGCAGTGCCATGTCGGCGGCGCCGCTGGCGAGGGCGCTCCCTGCGGCGGTGGCGGTGGGCTCGTCCACCACGGTGGTGGGGATGCCGGCCGCCTGGAGCTGATGGACCAGCAGCGGCGCGGTCCGCGCCGCCCACGAGTCGCCGGTGTCGACGGCCATGCGAAGCGTCAGCACCCGCCCGTTCTGCTGCCGCCACGTCCCGTCGGCTTGGCGGGCGAAGCCGACCTCCGAGAGCAGCCGGCCTGCCGTGGTGAGGTCGGCGGTGGTGGGGAAAGGATCCTGGGGGGTCGGCGTGCTCGGGAGGGTGGTGGTCGTGGCGGCCGACTGCCCGGCGATCTGGATCGGCAGCTGCCGGGGCGAGGGGTACCCGCTCTGGTTCTCGGCGTAGAGGTGGCTCACGGCCGGGACGATGGAGGTGTCCGCCCACCCGACGATCTGGTTCACGAGCTGTTGGCGGTCGATGGCGTGGGCGACGGCCTGTCGCACCGCGACGGCCGAGGTCTCGGGCCCGGTGGTGGAGAATTCGAGCTGAAGGAATGTCGTGGTCTCCTGGCCCTGGCTCTCGAGGGTCGGGGACGCCGTGACCCGTTGCACGAACTGCCGGTCGAAGCCGCGTGGCAGGGCGACCTGTACCCGGCCCTTGGCCACCCAGCCGGCCAACTGGGCTGGACTGCTGGCGAACTTGATCACGATCCGCCGGGCGTAGCCAGGCTGCTCCCACCACCGCCGGTTGCGGACCAGCACCACCTGCTTGCCCGGCACAGCCGAGCTGATCACGTACGGGCCACCGGACAGGTCGATCGAAGGGTTCACGGTGGTGCAGGACGGCGTCCAGCCCACCTTCTGCAGGACGTGGGCGGGGAGCAGGTCGTCGAACAGTGCCTGCCAGTCGGCGTACGGGGTGCGGAAGACGACGGTCACCGTGCGCCCGTGGTTGCTGCCCTTGACCGACTTGATCTGGCGGTAGCCCATGAGGGTGCCTGTCGTCCCTGTGGCCCCCGGCAGCGTTGTCGGGCCGGTCGCCACCGGCGCCGTCGTGGTCGTGGTCGTGGACGCCGTCCCAGCGCTGCCCGTCCCACCGCTCGTCGAGGTGCTGGTGGACGACGTGGGCGAGCCCGACGAGCCCGCTGTCGGTGCGGCGGTTGTGGACGCCGCCGAGCCGATGGGCCCGCCGGTGCCTCGCTCCTGCTGCCACGTGTAGATGAAGTCGGCGGCGGAGATGGGCACGCCGTCCGACCACACCGCCTTGGGGTTGATGCTGTAGACGACGGTCTGAGGGCTGGTGCTCTGGAGCTCCGCCTGGTTGATGACGGCCGGGTCGTATGTCGGTTGGTCCTTGGCGTTGACCTGGAAGGCGCTCGGCAGCACCGGCGCGAGCACCAGACGGTCGGCCCACGTGTCGCCGCTCGCCACGTCCGGGTTGCAGCCGGTGGGCGCTTCGTCGATGCCCACGGTCAGGGTGCCACCGGTCCCGACGACCCAGGGGACGGTGGTCGACGTGGCCGACGCAGACGTCAACGCACCGGTCGGTGGCGTCGCACCGGCCACCGGCGTGGATGCTGCAGCCGCCGGGCCACCATCGGCCCCGACGGTCATGACGGCCACCAGCGCCAGACCTGCGAGTCCGGCTAGGAGCACCGAGCGGCCGCGTCCCGCAAGGCCGGGCAGCCGGCCCGGCAGCCTCACTGCAGTCGAAGGTCGAGGACGAGGGTGGTGAGGGCGAAGATCACGGCAACGGTGACCGTGATCCGGTCCAGGTTGCGCTCCACCACGGTCGATCCCTGTGCCGCTGCGCCCACGCTGCCGCCGAACATGTCCGACAGCCCGCCGCCCTTCCCGCTGTGCATCAGGATGAGGAAGATGAGAGCGACCGCGGACAGGATCTCGATGACGATGTAGACCCACGTCAACACGCGCAAAGCTCCTCTACCTGGACTTACGGCCGTTCGAACGGCGCTGTGCCCCCGCGCGAGGGGGGCTCACGAACGGTAGCAGGCGATGGGCTGCCGCTGGCGTCGAGCCCCACGCAGCCTCAGGAGCGGGGCCCGCACGGTGCGCCGAGAGGCCTCACGGGCGCACCGGAGGCAGCGCGGTCCGGGCCGCACGGACGATCTCCACGAACGAGGCTGCCTGGAGGCTCGCCCCGCCGACGAGCAGGCCGTCGACGTCCGGTTCGGCCAGGAAGTCGGCGGCGTTGTCGCCGTTCACCGACCCGCCGTACTGGAGCCGGATGCTGCCGGCGGCCCCATCGCCCGCCACCTCGGCCACCACCTGGCGCAGGAAGGCGCAGGCGTCCTCGGCATCGACGGCCGTCGCCGCGTTGCCGGTGCCGATGGCCCACACCGGCTCGTAGGCGACCACCATGGTGGCGACGGCCTCGGGCGCCACGCCGGCCAGTGCCGCCCGCAGCTGGGTCCCCAGCCGGTCCTCGGTGTGCCCAGCCGCTCGTTCGTCGGTCGTCTCTCCCACGCAGAGGAGGGGCGTCATCCCGTGCCGCAGCACGGCCGCCAGCGTCGCGGCGACGGTGGCGTCGTCCATGCCGAAGAGGTGCCGCCGTTCGGAGTGGCCCACGATCACGTAGCGCACCCCGAGGCGCGCCAGCATCTGGGGGCTGACCTCCCCCGTGTAGGCGCCCCGGTCGTGGGCCGAGCAGTGCTGGGCGCCGAGCGCCAGCGGGAGCGCGTCCGCCTCGACGAGGGTCTGCACCGTGCGCAGGTCGGTGAACGGCGGGTGTACCGACAGGTCGACGTCGGCCACGTCGTCCGCACCCAGCCGCAGGCCGAGGTCGCGCACCGTGTGGAGGGCCTCCACGTGGTCGTGGTGCATCTTCCAGTTGCCGCTGACGAGCAGGCGCCGGAGCGCCCGGCGGGTTGTCGCCACCGGATCAGCCGGTGGAGCCGGTGGAGCCGGTGGGACGGTTGGGGGCGTTGGGGGCGGCACGCAGCGCCGCCAATCCAGGCAGGTCGCCGTGCTCGACGTACTCGAGCGACGCCCCGCCACCCGTCGAGCAGAAGTCGATACGGCCGGCCAGCCCCAGGTGGTCGAGGGCGCTCACGCTGTCGCCGCCCCCCACCACGGTGAAGCCCTCACAGCGGGCGACGGCCTCGGCGACGCGCCGGGTGCCTGCGGCGAACCGCTCGTCCTCGACCACGCCGAGTGGGCCGTTCCACAGCACCGTGCCGGCGCCAGCAATGGCGGCAGCGAACGCCTCGGCCGTCTCGGGCCCGACGTCCAGCCCCTTCCAGCTGTCCGGGATGTCGGTGGCGAACACCTCGGTGTCGCCCTTGGGCCCGTCCGCCGCCTCGGCGCCGAAGGTGCCGCCCGGCTCGAGCGCGACCACGTCGCTCGGCAGCAGGAGCCGGACGCCCGACGCCAGCAGCTCCCGGCACTCGTCCACCCGCGAGTCGTCGACGAGGGAGGCGCCCACCTCGTGGCCCATGGCGAGCAAGAACGTGAAGGCCATGGCCCCGCCGACGGCCAGCACGTCGACCTTGGTGGCCAGCGCCCGCAGGACGCCGAGCTTGTCGCCCACCTTCGCCCCACCGACCACGGCGACGAATGGCCGCCGGGGCTCGTCGAGGAGGCTCCCGAGGACCGCGACCTCCTCGGCCAGCCGCCGCCCGGCGGCACTGGGCAGCGACCGCGGCGGCCCGACCACGGAGGCGTGGGCACGGTGGGTGACGCCGAAGGCCTCGTTGACGTACGCGTCCTGGCCGGCCACGAGCTGCGCCACGAACGCCGGGTCGTCGGACGTCTCGCCGGGGGAGAAGCGGAGGTTGTCGAGGAGGGCGACGCCCGGGCAGAGCTCGTCGAGCCGGGCGCGGACCGGTTCCATCGACCAGCGCTGGTCGGGGGCGCCCTTGGGCCGCCCGAGATGGCTGCACGCGGTGACGGTCGCCCCGCGCTCGAGCAGCCACCGCAAGGTCGGCAGGGCGGCGGAGATGCGGAAGTCGTCGTCCACCACCGTCCGGCCGGCCCGTTCGGCCAACGGGACGTTGAAGTCCACCCGGACGAGGACCCGCTTGCCGTCGACGTCGCCGAGGTCCTCGAGGAGGGGCAGTCCTTCGAGTGGGCCGGGCCGGGCCGGCGCTGCGCTCACCGGGCCCTCCGCTGTCCCCCGACGATCAGGGCGAGGTCGACGAGGCGGTTCGAGTACCCCCACTCGTTGTCGTACCAGCCCTGCACCTTGACGAGGGTCCGGTCGCCGAGCGGCTGCACCATCGTGAGGCCGGCGTCGAACGTGCACGAGGCCGGGCTGCCCACGATGTCGGAGGAGACGAGGGGGTCCTCGCTGTAGACGAGGATGCCGCCGGACAGGGGGCCGTCCGCTGCCGCAGTGGCGAAGGCGCCGTTCACCGTGGCGACGTCCACCGTGCCGCCCACCACGGCGGTGAAGTCGGTGACCGATCCCACCGGGACGGGCACCCGGAGGGCGGCGCCGTCGAGCCGGCCCTTCATCGCCTCGAGCACCAGGCCGGTGGCACGGGCGGCTCCCGTCGACGCCGGCACGATGTTGACGGCGGCCGCCCGGGCCCGGCGCAGGTCGCGGTGGGCCAGGTCGAGGAGGTTCTGGTCGTTGGTGTAGGCGTGGACCGTCGTCATGAGGCCCGCCTCGATGCCGAACGCGTCGTCGAGGACCTTCACCATGGGCACGAAGCAGTTGGTCGTGCAGGAGGCGTTGGAGACCACGACGTGGCGGTCGGGATCGAAGTCGGCGTCGTTGACCCCGACGACGAACGAGCCGTCGGCGTCCGACGAGGGGGCCGAGATCACGACCCTGTCGGCGCCGCCCTTCAGGTGGGCGGCCGCCGCGTCCCGCGAGGTGAACAGGCCGGTGGACTCGACCACGACCTCCACCCCGAGCTCGCCCCAGGGGAGCGCCGCCGGGTCCTTCTCGGCCAGCACCTTCATCCGGCGCCCCGCCACCACGAGGTCGCCGCCGTCCACCTCGACCGGGGCGTCGAGGCGGCCCTGGGTCGAGTCGAACCGCAGCAGCTGGGCGTTGGTCTCCGCCGAGGTGAGGTCGTTGACCGCCACCACCTCGAGATCGGCGCCCGTGGCCAGCGCGGCCCGGACGAAGTTCCGCCCGATGCGGCCGAACCCGTTGATGCCGACACGTACCGTCATGTCACTCCGCTCCTCCCCGTTGCACCGGCTCCCTCCGGTCGGTCACGCACGGCCGCCTATGGCAGCAGATCCGCGAGGGCGCGGGCCAGTCTTGCAGGATCGTGGACGAGGCCGTTGGAGCTCGTCAGCCGGCGGTCGACGACCGGGACGGCGGGGCCGGCCTCCGACACTCCCTGGTCACCCAGCGGTACGCCCGCCGTCGAGTCGTACAGCACCACGTCGACGGTCACGCCGTGGGCCTGGAGCGCCGCCACGTGCGACGCCACGTCGAACCCTTCGGTCTCGGGCAGCTGCGGGCGCAGGTTGCAGACGTACACCCGCTGGGCCGCCGTCGACGCCAGCGCCTCGGCGATGCCGGGCACGGCGGCGGCCGCGAGGACGCTCGTGAACAGCGAACCAGGCCCGATCACCACCTGGTCGGCCTTCCCGAGCGCGCTGACGGCGTCGGGGGGCGGGCTGCAGTCGGCGGGGACGAGGGAGACGCGGCGGATCCGCCCCGCCCGCGACACCGCGACCTGGCCGTTGACCTCGCCCGCCTCGCCGACGGCCCGGAGGACGACCTTCTCGGTCGTGGCCGGCAGCACCCGGCCCGACGCGCCGAGGAGCGCCGCCGCCTCGTCGACCGCCACCACCAGGTCGCCAGCCGCCGTGACCAGCCCGGCCAGGACCAGGTTGCCCAGGGCGTGACCGGCCAGGTCGCCCTCCCCGAAGCGATGCTCGAACGCCTGGGCCAGCAGCGAGTCGTCCGCCAGGGCGACGAGGCACTTGCGCATGTCGCCCAGGGCCACCACGTCGAGCTGCTCGCGCAGCCGGCCGGTCGACCCGCCGTCGTCGGCGACCGACACGATGGCCGTCACGTCGTCGGCGTAGTGCCGGGCGGCCCGCAGGGTCACCGCCGTCCCGTGGCCGCCACCGAGGGCGACGACCCGCATCAGGACCCTCCGATGCGCTGGTTGTACCTCGCGAGGACGCGGTCGATCTTGGACGCCGCGGTCGCCACCGCCTTGGTCGGCGACACGCCCTGCTGGAACATCGACTCCTCGGTGGTGAGCTCCGCCTGGCGCACCTGGGGGTACGGGCCGATGGCGGCCCCGGCGGTGGCGTTCGACCGGAGCCCGTGGAGCAGCTGCTCGTAGGCCACCTTGTACCCAGGCTGTGTCTGCCACAGCTTCTGCACCGTGGCCGTCTCGGTGGAGGACGTGCGGATGGGGATGTACCCGGTGCCCGCCGCCCACGTCGCCTGGGATGTCGTGCTGTCGAGGAAGGTGATGTACTGCCACGCCGCGGCCTGCTGCACCTTGGGGACCCGGTTGGAGATGTAGAGCGCCGAGCCGCCCGGCTCGATGCCGCCCTTCACCTTGGTGCTGAAGACGGGGAACGGCGCCACGCCGAGCTGGACGTTGGGGAACTTCCCCGTGGCGAGGAGGGCGGTGACCGTGCCGAGGACGGCCGGGGTGTCGATGGTCATGCCCGACTGGCCGGCCCCGATGGCCACCAGGTTGTCGAAGCCGGTGGGGCCCGTGGCCAGGTTGGTCACGGCGTCGCCGCTCCGTACGATCTCGTCGAGGTCTGTCCAGATCTTGCGGGCTGCGGCGCCGCTGAAGACCGCCTTGGTGGCACGGCCGGTCCGCCCGTTGCCGTTGTTCACGAAGTACTGGTTGGCGGTCGCCAGCCAGGTCTCGAGGTGCCAGGGGTCGAGCTTCAGGCTCATCCCCGTCCCGTGGGCCTTCAAGGCCTTCGCATCGGCCACGAGCTGTCCGAGTGTGGCAGGAGGGGAGGAGATACCGGCGGCTTGGAAGGACAGCTTGTTGTAGAAGAGGACGGGCGTGGAGACGGCGAACGGCATCCCCACCTGCACGCCGCCGACCTTGAAGGCATCGAGCACGCGTGGGAGGAAGTCCGCGGTGCCGTAGTGCGTCGCCTTCATGCAGGCCTGTACCGGCAGCGCCGAGCGCGAGTCGGTGATCGCCTGGAGGTCGGTGCTTGTCAGCTGCACGACGTCGGGCAGCTGCCCGTTGCTGAGGCCGGCTTGGTACTTTGTCCAGGTTGTTGTGTAGCTGGGCTGTTGCACCAGTGTCACGTGGACCTTCGACTGCGACGAGTTGAACTTGTCGGTCAGTGTGGCCAAGGTCTTCCCGTTGGCTGTCACCATCGACTCCCAGAAGTCGATGTTCACCGTCCCTTTGTGGTGGGCCAGTGTCTTCAGCGGGCACAGGGACGCCGGGGCACCGGACGAAGCGGCGGCCCCGGCCACCGGCACGGCGGGGCCTGGTCCGGCCAGGACGACCCCGCCGAGAAGGGCGGCGAGGGCGGCGCCCAGCGCCGCGTGCCGGAGCGGCCGACCGGCCTCGCACCGGCGAGGGGCACGGCGACGGCCGTGGTCGTCGTGTCGAACAGGGTGCGAGGTGGCGGCCATCTCCGCCAGCCTGCCATCTCGGTGCCGGGGGAAGTAGGGCATTCGGACTCGGCGAGGGTGGGGCGCTACTTGACCGCGCCGGCCGTCAGGCTGCGCACCAGCTGCTTCTGGAACACCACGAGCAGTACCAGCAGCGGGGCCACGGCGATGACGGTCCCCGCCAGGCTGACGCTGATCGACTGCAGGTTGGTGCTGCGCAGCAGCTTCAGGCCGAGCTGGACGGTGCGGATGTGGTTGTTGTCCCCGGTGACCAGGAGCGGCCACAGATATTGGTTCCACGCGGCGAGGAACGAGAACACGCCGAGCGCAGCCAGCGACGGACGGGCCAGCGGCACGGCGATGCGCGTCAGGAACCGCCAGTGCCCGTAGCCGTCGAGGGCGGCGGCCTCCTGGAGGTCGCGCGGGATCTGGAGAAAGGCCTGGCGGAGGAGGAAGGTGCCGAAGCCGGTGGCGAGGAAGGGCACCGTGAGGCCGGCGAAGGAGTTGTACCAGCCGAACGTCGTGATGGTGTCGAGGTTGGTCACGATCGTGACCTCGAAGGGGACCATCAGCGTCGCCAGGAAGACCACGAACAGCACCCGCCGCAGCGGGAAGCGCAAGAAGGCGAACGCGTAGCCGGCGAGGATCGACGTGACCAGCTGGCCGAGCACGATGATGACCGTCTGGATGGCGGAGTTGCGCAGGTAGATCCCGAGATGACCCTGGTCCCACGCCGTCGCGTAGGTGCGCCATTGCGGGTGCGCCGGGAAGAAGGGCGGCGGGCGGCGCGTGAGCTGTGTCGTCGGGAGGAGCGAGTTGACGACCGTCAGGTAGAGGGGGAGGAGCACGACGACGGCGCCGAAGGTGAGGAGCACGTAGCGGGCGACGAGCCGGCCAGCCCTGCGACGGTGGGCACCGCCACCCTGCGGCTCGGCCGCCCGAACCGGTGCCGGCGGTGGCTCCGGCACGATCGCGACGGCGCCCGTCTCAGCGTCCATAGTGCACCCGGCGCTCGAGGAACCGCAGCTGGAGGCTCGTGAACCCGAGGGTGAGCAGGAACAGGGCGATCGACAGGACGGCCGCCTCGCCCGGTGTCCGGTTCACCTGCAGCGTGGTGAGCACGTTGTACACGAGGACGTTGACGTGCTCGTAGGCGGCGTTGGCCGGCCCGATGAGGATGTCGATCTGCCCGAACGTCTGGAAGGCGTAGATGGTGGCGACGACCACCCCGAAGAAGAGCGTCGGGGAGAGGAGGGGCACGGTGACGCGCCAGAAGACCGTCCAGTCGGACGCGCCGTCCACCCGCGCCGCCTCGAGGACGTCCTCGGGGATCGAGCTGAGCCCCGCCGACATGAGCACGAACGACAGCCCGAGGAACTGCCACACCGCCATGACCGCCACCGCCGGCAACGCCCAGGTGGGGTTGTCCAGGATCGGCGGGCGTGGGTCGATGCCCAGCCACGGCAGGAGGCCGACCACCGGGTCCATCAGGGTCCCGAAGACCAGGGCCGCCACCGCCACCGACGTGACGACGGTCGACGAGAAGATGACGCGGTACGCAGCCATCCCCCGGAGCCGGCGCCGGGCGGCCACCGCCAGGAGGAGGCCCAGTAGGAGCCCCGTCGGCACCACCATCACGACGAACACGAGCGTCGACAGGAGGCTCTGGAAGAAGGCGCCCGAGGTGAGCACCTGGGCGAACTGGTGCAGCCCGACGTAGTGGCTCGGCAGGCCGGGGTAGGGCGGCGTCTCGTAGAGGGCCAGGCGGAAGTTCTCGACGAACGGATAGAAGACGAACACGCCGAAGACGGCCACGGCCGGCAGCACGAGCAGGTAGCCGAGCCCCGCTTCCCGCACCCGGCGCCGACGGCCCCCCCGGCGCGGGGCCGATGCCGGTGGCGCGGCGGCCACCGTGGTCACGGTCCCACCGCCAGGCGCACGCCGGACTCGGCGTCGAAGAGGTGCAGCGCGCCCGAGTCGACGGCGAGGCGGACGAGCTCGCCGGCGGCGGGGCGTGGCCGGTCGGCGCCCTGCCGGACCACGACCTGGGTGCCGTCGTCGAGCGCACACACGACCTGGACCTCCGCTCCCAGGAGCTCGACGATGACGACCCGGGCGCCCAGTGCTCCCGCCGGGTCGATGGCCAGGTGCTCGGGGCGGACGCCGACCACGAGCGACGACGCCTTCCGGGCCAGGAGCGCCGCCTCGCCCCCGAGCGCGAGGCGGCCACCGGCGAGCGCCAGGTCGACCCGGTCGCCCGGCGGCCCCACCGGCACCGGCGCCGCCCCTGGCGCCGGGACCCCTCCCGGCGCCGGTTCGGTGACCGACGCCGGTTCGGTGACCGACGCCGGCACGAGGTTCATCCCGGGGCTCCCGAGGAAGCGGGCCACGAACGTGTTCGCGGGCCGGTCGTAGAGCTCTTGGGGGGGCGCCACCTGCTGGAGCACCCCGTCGCGCAGCACGGCGATGCGGTGGCCCATCGTCATGGCCTCGACCTGGTCGTGGGTCACGTAGAGGGTCGTGGTCCCGAGGCGCTGCTGGAGGGCGACGATGTCGGCGCGGGTCTGCACCCGGAGGGCGGCGTCAAGGTTGGAGAGAGGTTCGTCCATGAGGAACGCCTTGGGGTCGCGCACGATGGCGCGGGCCAACGCCACGCGCTGGCGTTGGCCCCCGGACAGCTGGGCCGGCTTGCGGCCCAGCAGTTCGGTGAGCCCCAGGCTGGCCGCTGCCTCGGCCACCCGGCGGCGCCGGTCCTCGCCCTCGATCCGGCGCTGGCGGAGCGGGAACTCGATGTTCTTGGCCACCGTGAGGTGGGGGTAGAGGGCGTAGCTCTGGAACACCATGGCGAGGTCCCGGTCCTTGGGCGCGACGTCGTTCACCACGTCGTCCCCGATCACGATGGTGCCCTCGTCGACCTCCTCGAGGCCGGCGACCATCCGGAGCACCGTGGTCTTGCCGCACCCCGACGGGCCGAGCAGCACGAGGAGCTCGCCGTCGGCCACGGCCAGCTCGAGCCGATCGACGGCGAGCACGGCGCCGTACCGCTTGGTCGCTCCCCGGAAATGGACCTGCGCCACGGCGGCTGCTCGGTCGCTACCTACGCCCGCCGCCGGGCCACGGCCGCCCGTCACCGGGCCACGGCCGCCCCGTCACCGGCACCAGGGTCCCCACGACGTCACGGTAGCCTGCCTCCGGTGCCCTGCACCGGGCTTCGTCGTGGGGCCGGACGAGAGCGAGCTGCCGAATGCGACCACCTTCCGAGCAATCCCCTGCACCGCGCCCCGAGCTGCACCGTGGCGCGACGTGGGTGCTCGACCTCGACGGGGTCGTGTGGTTGACGGGCGAGCCCATCCCCGGGGTGGGGGACGCGGTGGCCCGGCTGCGCACCGCCGGCGTGCGCGTGCTGTTCGCCACCAACAACTCGTCACCGACGGTGGACGAGCTGCTCGCGCGCCTGGCCCGCGGCCACATCGAGGCCGGGCTCGACGACGTGCTGAGCTCGGCGCAGGCTGCCGCCACTCTTGTCGAGCCCGGGAGCACCGTCCTCGGGCTGGCGGGACCCGGCGTGGCGGAGGCGATGACGGCCCGCGGCGCCGTGCTCGTGCGCGACGGCCAGGCCGATGCCGACGCCGTTGTCGTGGGCTGGACGCAGGAATTCGACTTCGACCGCCTGACCCGCGCCACCCGAGCCGTGCTGGCGGGTGCCCGCCTCATCGGGACCAACGACGACCCCGCGCTGCCGACCCCCGACGGCCTCCTCCCCGGTGCGGGTGCGTTGCTGGCCGCGGTGGCGACGGCCTCGGGGTGCACGCCGGAGGTCGCCGGCAAGCCGCACCAGCCACTGGCCGACCTGATCACGAGGCGGGTCGGCACGGTGGACCTCGTCGTCGGTGACCGGCCCACGACCGACGGGCTGCTCGCCCGGCGCCTGCACGCGCCGTTCGCGCTCGTGCTCTCCGGCGTCACCGCGCCCGACGCACCGCTCCCGGACCCGTTGCCGGATTTCGTCGCGGACGATCTGGCGGCCCTCGTCCCCTCCGCGCCGACCTGACGCTGGCGCGCCGGCAAGCGGCGAGACGCCATGGACGCCGTTGCCGGACGTGTGCGGTGCACCACGGGCACGCCGGCGTTACCCTGGCCCTATGTCCCCGAATGACGGATTTCGCAGGTATGTCGAGGCGGGTGCGGCCCTCGGGCAGATCACCCGGGCACGGGCGGAGGAGATCGTGCGCGACCTCGTCAATGCCGGAGAGGTCCAGCGCGGTCAGACGCAGAACTGGATCGACGACCTCGTCGAGCGGAGCCGCCGGGCGAGCGAGGAGCTCCTCGACCTCATCCGCACGGAGGTGTCGAACCAGCTAGGGGCGCTGGGCATCGATCCGGACGACCTCGCCCGCCAGGTGGCCGACATCCTGAAGCGGTCGGCCGACGTCGGCAAGATGGCCACCGACGCCGCGGCTGCGGCCGCCGGCGCTCACCGCCCGCGCCGCACGACCACGCCCGGGTCGCCAGCGACCGCCGCCGGCACGATGCCCGCGGGGCCGGCGGGCGTGACGACCAAGGCCGCGGCCAAGAAGGCGGCGGCCAAGAAGGCCGCCGGTCCGAAGAAAGCGGCGAAGAAGGCGGCGGCCACCACGGCGACGGCGAAGAAGGCGGCGAAGAAGGCGGCCGGTCCGAAGAAGGCCGCCGGTCCGAAAAAGGCCGCGAAGAAGGCGGCGGCCACCACGGCGACGGCGAAGAAGGCGGCCGGTCCGAAGAAGGCCGGCGGCACGGCGCCGGCGGCGAAGAAGGCGGCGGCCGGTCCGGCCGAGCCCGCCGGGCCGGCCGGCTCGTCGACCGCCTGACGATTGCTGCTCCCCGCCGCCGGCAGCGCGCGCACGCCGTGACGCCCGGACCCCGGGCACGCCTGGACCAGGTGCTCGTTCGCCGAGGACTCGCCCCGACTCGGGAGCAGGCGCAAGCCGTCATCGCCGCCGGTCAGGTGCTCGTGAGCGGTGCCGTCGCCGAGCGCGCTTCCCGGCTCGTCGGTCCGGGCGAGCCGGTGGAGGTGGTGGGTCCCCCGCCCCGCTTCGTCGGGCGGGGCGGGGAGAAGCTCGACGCCGCCCTCTCGAGGTTCGACGTCGCCGTCACCGGGCGCTGTGCGCTCGACGCCGGCGCGTCGACGGGGGGTTTCACCGACTGCCTCCTCCAACGCGGGGCGGCGGCCGTCGCCGCCGTCGACGTCGGGCACGGGCAGCTCGACCCCCGCCTGCGCGGTGACCGCCGCGTGGTGGTCCTCGAGCGGGTCAACCTGCGCGACCTGACGGCGGCCGGGTTGGCGGCGGTCGCCGCCCGTACCGGCGCCGACCTCCGGGTCCCCGTCGACCTCGTCACGGCGGACCTGTCCTTCATCTCGCTCACGGCGGTCGTCCCTGTCCTGGCCGGCCCGCTGGTGGCGCCGGGCGGCGACCTGGTGGTGCTCGTGAAGCCGCAATTCGAGGTCGGGAGGGCCGACGCGTCCCGGGGCAAGGGCGTGGTGCGCGACCCGACCCTGTGGCGCCAGGCGCTCGGACGGGTGGCATCGTCGCTCACCGCGAGGACAGCGGCCATCATGGGTGCCATGCCGTCCCCCGTCACCGGCGCCGCCGGCAACACGGAGTTCTTCCTCCACGGGCGCGCCCACGTCGGCCGCGTCCCCGACGAGCGGGTCGCCGGCCTCCTCGACGAGGCCGTCGCGGCGGCCACCGGGCCGAGCGGCGGGGACGGAGCCGGCGCCTGACATGGCGACCGTCGTCATCCTCGTCAACCCGGCGCGCAAGGAAGCCGCTGCCCTCGCCGACGGGGTGGCCCCGTGGCTGGCCTCGGCCGGGCACGCCGTCGACGTGCTGCGGCTGGCCGACGCCGACCGCGCCGCCGGCCGGGTGCCGGCTGGCGACCTGTCCGCCGCCGACCTGCGCGGCGCGGACCTGGCGCTCAGCCTGGGGGGCGATGGCACCTTCCTGCGCCTCGTGCCGCTCGCCTATGCGGCCGGCGTCCCCGTCCTCGGCGTCAACTTCGGACGGCTCGGCTACCTGCTCGAGGTGGAGCCGGACCAGCTCGAGGACGTCCTCAGCCGCACCCTCGACGGTGGTGTGCCCGTCGAGGAGCGGGCGGTGCTGGCAGTCACCGTCGACGGCTCGTTCACCCCGGCGCCCGGCGACGACCGTTCGCTGCAGGGGGACGGCACGGCGTGCCCCGTCGGTGAACGGTGGTGGGTCGCGCTCAACGAGATGGTGCTCGAGAAGACGGTCCCCGGCCACATGGTGAGCTTGTCCACGGCGGTGGACGACGAGGAGTTCCTCGAGTACAAGGCCGACGGCGTGCTGATCGCCACGCCCACCGGCTCCACCGCCTACAACCTGTCGGCCGGCGGCCCGGTGCTGTCCCCGCGCCTGCCGGCCATGGTGCTCACTCCGGTCGCCCCCCACCTGGCCGTCGACCGCAGCCTCGTGCTGCGGGCGGACCAGACGGTGACCGTGACCGTCCTGCCCGGCCGCCCGGCGGTCCTCGTGGTCGACGGCCGTGAAGCCGGACGGGTCGAGCCCGGCACCCGGGTGACGTGCCGGGTCGCCCCGGAGCCCCTGCGGGTCGTGTGCCCCCGGGGGCGGGGCTTCGCCCGGCCCCTGCGCGCCGCCCTCACCCACGGCCGGGCCCCGTGACGGTGCGCGGGTGCTGACCGAGCTGCGGGTCCGGGACCTCGGCGTCATCCGCGACCTGACCCTCGACCTCCGCCCGGGGATGACCGTCCTCACCGGGGAGACGGGCGCCGGCAAGACGTTGCTCGTCGAGGCGCTGCAGCTCGTCACCGGCGGCAGGGCGTCGGCCCAGATGGTCCGGGCGGGGGCCATGGAGGCCCTGGTGGAGGCGCGCTTCGAGCCGGCCGATCCCCGTCCCGGACCATCGGCTGGCGCCAACGCCGAGGCCGAGGCCAAGGCCGTCGAACTGGACCCCGAGCCAGGGTCCGGCACCGGTCCCGAGCCGGGGTCCGGCACCGGTCCCGAGCCAGGGACCGAGCGGCTGGTCGCCCGGACGGTCGCACCGGGCGGCCGCTCCAAGGCGTGGGTCGGCGGGCGGATGGCCCCGGTCGCCGCCTTGGCGGAGCACGGGACCGCCCTCGTGGAGCTCCTCGGCCAGCACGAGCACCAGGCCCTGACCACGCCGGGCGCCCAGCGCCGCGCCCTCGACCACTTCGCCGGCATCGACCTCGCACCCCTGGCGGCGGCACGCCTCGCCGTGGCCGACGCCGAGCGCCGGCTGGCCGCGCTGGGTGGCGACGACCGCCAGCGCGCCCGCCAGGCCGACGTCTTGCGCCACCAGGTCGCCGAGATCGATGCCGCCGGCATCGGCGGTCCCGACGAGGACGAGGCGCTGCGCGCCGACGAGGCGCGACTGGCCGACCTCGAAGCGCATCGCCTGGCCGGCCTCGCTGCCCTGACGGCACTCGAGGGCCCGGACGCGGCCGGTCTGTCCCCGTCGGCCCTCGGCGCGCTCGGTGACGCCGTCGGTGCGTTGGGGGGACGGGACCCCTTCGGACCGTGGGAGTCGCGGTTGCGCGCCCTCATGGTGGAGGCGTCCGACGTGGCGGCAGAGCTTCGCCGGGAGGTCGAGGGCTGGGACGACGACCCCGAGCGCCTGGCCGAGGTGCAGGCTCGGCGGCGGCGGCTGGCCGACCTGCGCCGCAAGTACGGCGACACGCTGGCCGACGTGCTGGCCTACGCCGACGAGGCCCGGGACGGCCTGTCGGCCTTGGCGGCACAGGCGGCCGAGGCCGAGGCCCTGGACGCCCAACGCGAGGATGCCGGGCAGGCCCTCCTCGCCGCAGAGGAGCACGTGCGCCGCGCTCGCCAGGCGGCGGCGCCGCGCCTCGGGGCCGCCGTCACCGAGCGCCTGGCCGACCTGGCCATGGGAGGAGCCCGGTTCGAGGTCACGGTGGGCCGGGATGGGGCCGGTGACGCGGTGCAATTCCTGCTCGCCGCCAATCCTGGCGAGCCGGCGCAGCCCCTCGCCAGGGTGGCGTCGGGCGGCGAGCTCTCTCGGACCATGCTCGCGTTGCGGCTCGTCACGGGCGGGGGCGCCCCGACGGCGATCTTCGACGAGGTGGACGCCGGCGTCGGCGGCGCGGCCGCCCTGGCCCTGGCCAAGGCGCTCCATGAGGTCTCGGGCGATCGCCAGGTCCTGGTCGTGACCCACCTGGCCCAGGTCGCGGCCTTGGCCGACCACCACATCGCCGTGCGCAAGGCGGTCGACGCCGACGGAAGGACGACCACGGTCGCCGAGCCGCTGGACACGGCGGCGCGGGTGGTCGAGCTTTCCCGCATGCTCTCGGGCCATCCCGACAGCGCCACGGCGCGCGCCCACGCCGAAGAGCTCCTGGAGCTCCGACGCCCCGGCGGCAGGCCTCGCGTCCTCGAGCGCTCCACCACCGCCGGCCGGACCAGCGAGTAGCGTGGCCGGGTGCACCTCCTCCACCGACCGGCGCACGCTGCGCGGGCCGCGGTGAGCCCGTGACGAGCCAGTACGTCTTCGTCACCGGCGGCGTCTCGAGCTCGCTCGGCAAGGGGCTCACGGCGTCGTCGCTGGGCCGCTTGCTCAAGTGCCGGGGCCTGCACGTGACGATGTGCAAGCTCGACCCGTACATCAACGTGGACCCCGGGACGATGAACCCGGGCGAGCACGGCGAGGTCTTCGTCACCGACGACGGGGGGGAGACCGACCTCGACCTGGGCCACTACGAGCGCTTCATCGACGAGAGCCTGAACCGCAACTCGAACACCACCACGGGGTCGATCTACTCGTCGGTCATCGCCAAGGAGCGCCGGGGCGACTACCTGGGCAAGACGGTCCAGGTCATCCCCCACGTGACCGACGAGATCAAGAGCCGCATCACCCGCCTGGCGAGCGACGACGTCGACGTCGTGATCGTGGAGATCGGCGGGACCGTCGGCGACATCGAGATCGTCCCCTTCATCGAGGCCGTCCGCCAGTTCCGGCGTGACGTCGGCCGGGACAACGTCTGCTACGTGCACCTCACCCTCGTACCGTTTCTCGCCCCGTCCGGCGAGCAGAAGACGAAGCCCACCCAGCACTCCGTCACCGAGCTGCGCAGTCGAGGCATCCAGCCCGACGTGATCGTGTGCCGCAGCGACAAGGACATCTCCGAAGCCCTGAAGCGCAAGATCTCCTTGCTGTGCGACGTGCCCATCGAGGCGGTGGTGTCCGCCATCGACGCACCGAGCATCTACGAGATCCCGCTCGTCCTGCACGAGGAAGGGCTCGACGACGTCGTCTGCCGGACGCTCGGCATCGACACCGCGTCCCACCCGATCGACCTGGTGGAGTGGGAGGACCTGGTGCACCGGGTCGACACGGCGTCGCGCCCGGTGCGCATCGGCATCGTCGGCAAGTACGTCAACCTGCCCGACGCCTATCTGTCGGTGGTCGAGGCGCTCCGGCATGCCGGCTTCCTCCACGGCGCCCAGGTGGAGCTGGACTGGATCGACGCCGAGATGGTGCCCGGCCTCCTCGGGACCGAGCGCCTGCACGACCTGGACGGCATGGTGATCCCGGGCGGCTTCGGGGAGCGGGGGATCGAGGGCATGGTGGCGGCGGCCCGGTACGCGCGGGACCACGACATCCCCTGCCTGGGGCTCTGCCTCGGGCTGCAGGTGATGGTCATCGAGGCGGCCCGCCACCTGGCCGGCCTGCAGGGCGCCAACTCCGGCGAGTTCGACTCCCACAGCCCGCACAAGGTGATCGACCTCATGCCCGACCAGACGGACGTCATCGACAAGGGCGGCACCATGCGCCTCGGGTCGTACCCCGCCATGCTGGCGCCGGGCTCGCAAGTGAGCGCCATCTACGGCGCGGAGGCCGTGACCGAGCGCCACCGCCACCGCTACGAGGTCAACAGCCGGTATCGCGCCCGCCTGGAAGCGGCCGGGCTGCGCTGCTCGGGCACCTCGCCCGACGGACGGCTGGTCGAGTTCGTCGAGCTGCCGAGGCACCCGTTCTGGGTCGGCACCCAGGCACACCCCGAGTTCAAGAGCCGGCCCGACCGGCCACACCCGCTCTTCCGGGCGCTCGTGGGGTCGGCGCTCCAGCGGGCCGATGGCCGGGAGCCCCGCCTGATCGACCTGTCCGACCTCGACGCGGTCGGCTAGCGCCGTTCGGCGGGTCGATGGCCGGGTTCCACCAGGTCGACGAGGCGGAGGTGTTCCGGGGCCACGTCTTCCGGGTCGCCCACACGCGCTTCACCGACCCCGATGGCCAGCCCTTCGAGCGCGACGTCGTCCGGCACCCGGGTGCAGTGGCGGTCGTGCCGGTCCATGCCGACGGCACGGCGACCCTCGTGCGCCAGATGCGGGTGGCGGTCGGGGAGGCCGTCCTCGAGATCCCGGCCGGCACCTGCGACGTGGACGGCGAGCCCCCGGAGGAGACGGCCCGGCGCGAGCTGGCCGAGGAGGCGGGCTTCGAGGCGAGCCGGCTCGAACGTCTCGCCGCCGTGTACAACTCGCCCGGGTACTGCGACCAGCGCACGACCATCTTCCTCGCCACGGGGCTCGAGCCGTGCCCCACGTCGCCGGCCGGTCTCGAGGAGCGGTGGATGTCGGTGGAGCGGGTGGCGCTCGCCGACGTGGACGACCTGGTCGCCGACGGCCGCGTGGTCGACGAGACCACCATGCTCGGGCTGCTGCTGGCCCGCGCCACCCTGCGGTGAAGCCGCTCTCCACGCCGGCCGAGGAGTACCTGAGCTGGCTGGCAGTGGAACGGGGCCGGTCGCCCAACACGCTGGCCGCGTACCGGCGCGACCTGGCCACCTACGAAGCCCGCCTCGGTGACCGCGGCCGCTCGACGCTCGACGCCGGCCCGGCGGAAGTGGAGGCCCACGTGGCGCACCTGCGGGACGCCCACAGTCCCGCCTCGATCAGCCGGGCCCTGTCGGCCGTGCGGGGCCTCCACCGGTTCCTCGTCGACGAGGGCCTTCGGCCGGACGACCCGACGCAGGACGTGGAAGGGGACCGGCTCGCCCTGCGGTTGCCCAAGGCGCTGGCCGAGGGCGAGGTCGTGCACATCCTCGAGTCGGTGGCCGGCGTCGACCCGCGCTCCCGGCGGGACCGGGCACTCCTCGAGGTCCTCTACGGCACCGGCGCCCGGATCTCCGAGGCCGTAGGCCTGGACCTGTCAGACCTGGCGCACGCCGGCGGGCTGGTCCGTGTGCTCGGCAAGGGGTCCAAGGAGCGCCTGGTACCCCTCGGCCATCACGCCGGCGTCGCGCTGGCGTCGTGGCTCGAGCCGGGGGGGCGGGACCAGATGGCACCTGCCCGGTGGCGCCGGCGGGGCGACGCCGAGGCCCTCTTCCTCAACACCCGCGGGGGGCGCCTCAGCCGGCAAGGGGCGTTCGGGATCGTCCAGCAGCGGGCGGCCGCCGTGGGGGTCCGGCTCGCCCCCCACGCGCTGCGCCACTCCTGCGCCACGCACATGCTCGCCCACGGCGCCGACGTGCGCGTCGTGCAGGAGCTGTTGGGTCACGCCTCCGTGACGACGACCCAGCTGTACACGAAGGTCACCGACGAGCACTTGCGGGCCGCGTACGAGGCGGCGCACCCGCGGGCCGACGGCCGGGGCCCGGCCGAGGCGGCCCGCGCCGCCGGTAGAAGCACTTCGGGGGGCCCGAGCCTCTAGGCTCTGAGGCATGCCGAGCGACGCGCCGACGGCCGACGCCCAGGTGGACTACCGCCAGCTCCTCGAAGAGGAGCGGGCCGACCTGCGCGGCCAGCTCGCCGAGCTGGGGTTCGCCGACGGCGGCGGCGGCCTCAACTACGACCCCAACTTCGCCGACACGAGCCAGGTGTCGGCCGAGCGAGGCGAGGCGGCCGCCCTCGCCGGCCAGCTCCAGGACGCCCTCGCCGACGTGGAAGCGGCCCTTGCCCGCCTCGACCAGGGGACGTACGGCCGGTGCGAGGTCTGCGGCAAGCCGATCGTCCCGGCCCGCCTCGAGGCGAAGCCGGCGGCACGCCGGTGCATCACCTGCGCCTCCCGGTCCTGAGCACATGAGCGACGGGGCGCCGGGCGAAGCAGGCGGCCAACGGCCGGCGCGCCAGCACGCCTTCCCCACAGCGGTGCAGCCCACCGGCGACGGGCGGACGACCGGCACGTGGGGCGAGGGACCTCAGGGAACGGGGACCTGGGGAGCAGGACCGGCCTGGCCGGGAGGCGACCGCCCGGACGCCGGGGCGGCACCCGGCAGCGGCCAACCCGGCGGCGGCCAACCCGGCGATGGGCACGGTGGTGGCGGCTGGTGGGGAGGCAGCCCTCCGCCGGCGCCCCCACAGCGCCGGACCTCGCCGACGCGCCGCCTCGTGTGGGCGCTCGTGGTCGTGGCGGTGGTCGTCCTGCTGGTGCGCGCCAACCGGCTCACCACGGGCGAGGTGATCCTGTTCTGCATCCTCGTGCCGTCGCTGATCCTCCACGAGGTCAGCCACGGGCTGGTCGCCCTGGCGTTCGGCGACGACACCGCGAAGCGTGCGGGCCGCCTGAGCCTCAACCCGTTGCGCCACGTCGACCTGGTCGGCACCATCATCGTCCCCGCCATCACCGTGCTGGCGGGGTTCGGGTTCTTCGGCTGGGCGAAGCCCGTCCCGGTGAACGTCCAGCGCCTCCGGAGCCCGCGCAACCAGGGCGTGCTCGTCTCGCTCGCCGGCCCCTTGACCAACGTGGTGATCGCCGGCCTGGCCGGGGTCGCGTTCTCGGCGCTGTTCGTGGCCGGTCGGGCGGTGCCGGCCGTCGGTGGCTGGTGGCCCCAGATCGTCTTCGACATCGGAGCCGTCAACCTGTGGGTCGCGTGCTTCAACCTGATCCCGATCCCGCCGCTCGACGGGTCGGCCCTGCTCGAGCGCCTGCTGCCGTCCGCCTGGTGGCCTGGCTACCTGCGCATCCGCCCCTACGGGCTGGTCGTGATCCTGGGGGGCCTGGTCCTGCTGTCGATGGTGCACCTGTACCCGCTGCAGGCGATCTTCGGGCACATCTTCTTGTGGTGGGAGCACCTCCTCGGGGTGTGAGCGACGCCCGGAGCGGCGCCCACGGCCCCGACCGCCGCTCGACCCACCGCCCCACCCACCGCCCGAACGGGCGGCGCGCCGGCAAGCTCCGTCAGGCGGGAAGGAGCCCCATGGCCGCTGCTGCACGGGCGTAGGTGGCGGCGGCCACCTCGTGGGCACGGGCCGCCCCGCGAGCGAGTACGGCGTGGAGCGCGCCGGGGTCGGACGACAGCTCGGCGTGGCGGGCTCGGACCGGGCGCAGCAGCTCCACGAGGGCGTCGGTGAGGTCGCGCTTGAGGTCCCCGTAACGCTCGTAGTCCGTGGCCACGTCCTCGGGTCGCCGGTCGGTCGCCGCCGCCAGCAGCTCGAGCAGGTTGGACAGCCCCGGCTTGGCCTCGGGGTCGTAGCGGACCTCGCCGTCGGTGTCCGTGACCGCCTTGCGCACCTTGCGGGCCACCTCGGCCGGGTCGTCGAGCATGGCGACCGTGCCGAGGGGCGAGTCGACCGACTTCGACATCTTGCGCTCGGGGTGCTGGAGGTCCATCACCCGGGCACCGACGGTCGGGATCGCCGCCTCGGGCACCGTGAAGGTCGGCCCGTAGCGGTTGTTGAAGCGGACGGCCACCTCGCGGGTCAGCTCCAGGTGCTGGCGCTGGTCGTCGCCGACGGGCACCCGGTCGGCGTCGTAGAGGAGGATGTCCGCCGCCATCAGGACCGGGTAGGTGAAGAGCCCCGCCCGCACCGCGTCCTGCCCGCGCCCCTTGTCCTTGAACTGGGTCATCCGGTTGAGCTCGCCCATGGTGGCCGTGCACTCGAGCAGCCAGGTGAGCCGCGGGTGCTCGGGCACGTGGCTCTGCACGAACACCGTGCACACCTCCGGGTCCAGCCCGGCCGCCAGCAGGTTGGCGGCGGTGTCGAGCGTCCGCGCCCGCAGCACCTTCGGGTCGATCTCGAGCGTCAGGGCGTGCAGGTCGACGATGCAGTAGAAGGCGTCGTGGTCGTGCTGGTGGACCGCCCATTGGCGGAGCGCACCGAGGTAGTTGCCCAGGTGGAGGTCGCCGGAGGGCTGCACGCCCGAGAGGACTCGCGTCACGCCACGTCATCGTAGGTGCCGGGGTGGGGGCGTCCCGACGGTGCGCGATCTGCCGGGCCCGGTTCGGTAAGGTCGCCTCTCATGGGGTACGCCGTCACCACCCCGGTCTTCGAGGGGCCGGTCGACCTGCTCCTGCACCTCGTGACCACCCACGAGGTCGACATCCTCGAGGTGCCGCTGGCGCCGGTCGTGGACGGCTTCCTGGCGGTGCTGACCGCGCGCCGCCAGTCGCTCAGCATGGACACCCTGTCGGAGTTCCTCCTGGTCGCTGCCATCCTCGTGGAGCTGAAGTCCCAGCGCCTGCTGCCCGGGCCCGACGCCGTGGAGGGGGACGAGGAGCTGGAGGGCTGGGAGGAGCGCGACCTCCTGCTGGCGCGCCTGCTCGAGTGCCGGGCGTACGCCGCAGCCGCCGACGTCCTCGTCGCCCTGTCGGAGCGGGCCTCTCGTTCCGTGCCCCGTGAGGTCGGCATGGACGAGGGGTTCGTCGTCAATGCGCCGGACCTGCTGGCAGGGGTCACGCCCGACCGGCTCGCCCAGGCCTACTTGCGGGCGACCGCCGAGCGCCCGGTACCGAGCGTCGACCTCTCGCACGTCACCGTGGACACGGTCACGGTGTCCGAGACCGTCCAAGACCTGGCCACCCGGCTCCCGGGGGCCGGGCCGACGACCTTCCGGCGGCTCACCGCCCACTGCACCAAGCGCATCGAGGTCATCGTGCACTTCCTCGCCCTGCTCGAGCTGTGCAAGCTGGGGAAGGTCCGGCTGGGACAGGCCGAGCGGTTCGGCGACCTCGAGGTCGCCTGGGAGGCCGAGGAGCCCAACCTCGTCGCTTCCCTCATCGGCGCCGACGAGTACGACGGGTGACCCTGCGGCGGGTGACCCTGCGGCGGGTGGCACGGTGACAGACCGGGAGCTGGACCGGGCGATCGAGGCGGTCGTGCTCGTCGCCGTCGAGCCGGTGCCACCGGGACTGCTGGCCGAGCTGCTGGAGGAGCCCGTCGACCGCGTCGAGGCCGCGTGCGACCGCCTGGTCGGCTGGTACGGGGACCAGGAGCGCGGGGTGACCCTGGTCCGCATCGCGGGTGGCCTCCGCTTCCAGACCGACTCCGACCAGGCGCCGTACGTCGAACGGTTCGCCAACCGGGACGTCTCCCACCGCCTGTCGACGGCCGCGCTCGAGACCTTGTCCATCGTCGCCTACCGCCAGCCGGTGTCGCGTGCCCAGATCGCCGCCCTCCGAGGGGTCAACGTCGACGGGGTGGTGCGCCTTCTCGAGCAGCGCGGCTACATCGAGGCGGTGGGCCGCGCCGAGGGTCCAGGCCAGCCCGTCCTCTACGGCACCACGAGCCTGTTCCTCGAGCGCCTCGGCTTGGACCGCATCGACCAGCTCCCGCCGGTCGAGGACTTCCTCCCCGGCCCCGAAGTGGTGGGGGAGATGGAGGACCGCATCCGCCAGGGCGGTCCGGCCGCCGTCGGCCGGCGGGGACCCGGCGAGCGCCACGTCGCCGATCCCGACGACGCCGCAGTGGACGACCCCAACGACGACCCCAACGACGACGCCGATCCCGACGACGCCGACCACGGGCCCGACGTCGCCGACGCCGACGCCGGCGATCCCGGCGCGGTGGACGCCGGCCCCGAGGGGAGCACCGACGGCGCCTGACCCTGGCGGCGGGGCCGGGAACGACGGCGAGCGGCTCCAGAAGGTGCTCGCCCGCGCCGGCGTGGGCAGTCGCCGGGTCTGCGACGAGCTGGTGGCCGCCGGCCGGGTCACCGTCGACGGAGCGGCGGCCACCGCCGGCCAGCGGGTCGACCCGGCCGTCCAGCGCGTCGCCGTCGACGGCGTGCCCGTGCCGGTCGCGCCCGGGCACGTCTACTACCTCCTCAACAAGCCGGCCGGCGTGGTGTCGACGGCCCGCGACCCCCAGGGCCGGCGCACGGTGGTGTCGCTGGTGCCGCCGGAGCCGCGCGTCTTCCCCGTCGGCCGTCTGGACTACGAGACGGAGGGGCTCCTCGTCCTCACCAACGACGGCGACCTCGCCCAGCTGCTCGCCCATCCATCCCACGGCGTGGCCAAGGAGTACCTCGCCGAGGTGGCCGGAATGCCGCCGCCGGGAGCCGTCCGCGCGCTGCGCGAGGGGGTGCTCCTCGACGACGGGCCGACGGCACCGGCCACGGTGGGCACCGTGGCGCCCGGCGTGCTGCGCATCACCCTCCACGAGGGGCGCAACCGCCAGGTCCGTCGCATGTGCGAGGCGGTCGGCCATCCGGTGCGGCGCCTGGTGCGGACGCGCATCGGCCCGGTCGCCGACCCCGGCTTGCGGCCCGGCGCCTGGCGGCCGCTCACCCAGGCCGAGGTCCAGGCCCTCTACCGCGCGGCGACGGTCGGCTCGCCCGGCGCGGCCGCTCGCCGGGCTCGGGCGGCGCCCAGCAGCCGGGCTCGTCCGCTGGCCGGGGCACGCGACGACCCGCCGCGACAGGGAGGGGCGCGGCGAGGCGGGCAGTAGCATGCACGGCCGATGCCCGGTACGCCGAACCTCCGAGCCCTGCGCGGGGCCACGACCGTGGAGGAGGACACCCCCGAGCAGATCACGGAGCGGGTCCAGGAGCTGCTGCGCGAGCTGATGTCGCGCAACGACCTGGTCGAGGACGACCTGGTCAGTGTGCTGTTCACCGCCACGGCCGACGTGGTGTCCATGTTCCCGGCCACTGCCGCCCGAGGCATCGGCTTCGGCGCCGTGCCACTGATGTGCGCCCAGGAGATCCCCGTCCCCGGCTCCATGCCGCGGTGCATCCGGTTGTTGGCGCACGTCCACACCGGTCGCACCCGGGACGAGCTCCGGCACGTCTACCTGCACGGCGCCCAGGTGCTCCGCGATGACCTCCCGGTCTGAGCGGCGGGCGCTGGTCGTCGGCACCGGGCTCATCGGCGGCTCGCTCGGACTTGCCCTGCGGGCGCAGGGATGGCGGGTCAGCGGGTGGGACCTCGACGAGACGCGCGCCAAGGCCGCCGTCGAGCGCGGCGTGCTGGACGCCGTCGGCGACGACCTCGGCGCCGACGTGGCCTTCGTGGCGACCCCCGTGTCGACGGTGGCCGCGGTGGCGCGGCGGCTCCTCGACGACCCGGGGCGGCGTCCCGACCTCGTGGTCACCGACGTCGGGGGTGTGAAGGCGCCGGTCGTGGCGGTCGTGGACCATCCGCGGTTCGTCGGGGGCCACCCCATGGCGGGCTCGGAGCAGCTCGGCCTGGACGGGGCCGACCCCGGCCTCTTCGCCGGGGCGGCGTGGGTACTCACCCCCACGCCCACCACCGACCTGGCCGCCTTCGAGCGGCTGCGGACGGTCGTCACCGCCCTGGGGGCCGACGTCGTGGTGCTCCCCCCCGAGGACCACGACCGGCTCGTGGCCGTCGTCTCGCACGTGCCCCACCTGGTGGCGGCGACCCTCGTCAACGCGGCGGCGGACGACGCCGTCCACGACGCCGCCCTGCTGCGGCTGGCGGCCGGCGGCTTCCGCGACATGACCCGCGTGGCGGCCGGGCACCCCGGGATCTGGCCGGACGTCTGCACCGACAACGCCGACGCCATCGTGGCCGCCTTCGACCGGGTCCTCGCCGAGCTGGGGGCGATGCGGGACCGGGTCGCGACCGGCGACCGGGAGGGGCTCCTCGGCGCCCTCCGGCGGGCGAGCGCCGCCCGCCGCCAGCTGCCGGCCCGGGGTGCCCGTCCGGCGCGCCTCACCGAGCTGCGGATCCCCGTGCCCGACCGCCAGGGAGTGCTGGCGGAGATCACCAGCCTCGCCGGGACCCTCGGCGCGAACATCTACGACATCGGGATCGCCCACTCCGCCGAGGCCGCCCAAGGCATCCTGCTGCTCGTCGTCGACGCCGGCGACGCCGGCGGGCTGCGCGACGCGCTCGCGGACCGGGGCTACCACTGCACCGTGCAGGAGCTCTCGTGACCGCCGGGGCCCCCGACATGGTCCGGGTGGCGGGCGGACGGGCGCTCCGGGGGACGGTCCGGACGCCGGGGGACAAGTCCATCTCGCACCGGGTGCTCCTGCTGGCCGCCGTGGCCGAGGGGACCTCGACGCTGCGCGGCCTGTCCGACGGCGAGGACGTCGGCCACACCCGCGCCGCGGTGGAAGCGCTGGGTGCGACGGTGGAGGACCGTGGCGACCGGGTGACGGTCACGGGCGGGCGGGGGCGGCTGAGCCCGCCGGTCACGGCCGTGGACTGCGGGAACTCGGGAACCGGGATGCGCCTCCTCGCCGGCCTGGTTGCAGGCATCGAGGGGCAGACGGTGCTCGTCGGCGACGAGTCGCTGTCGCGGCGCCCGATGGACCGCGTGGCGGAGCCGCTGCGCGCCATGGGGGCGGCGGTCGAGGGCGAAGGCGCCCGCTGCCTGCCGCCGCTCTCGGTGCGTGGCGGCCCCCTGCACGGGATCGAGTGGACGCCGCCGGTGGCGAGCGCCCAGGTGAAGTCCGCCATCTTGCTGGCCGGCCTGTGGGCCGACGGCGAGACGGTGGTGCACGAGCCGGTGCCGACCCGGGCCCACACCGAAGAGCTCCTGGCCGAGCTGGGGGCAGCGGTCACCGTGGCGCCCGAGGGCGAGGGCCGCGTGGTGCGGGTCCGGGCATCGAAGCTCGAGCCCTTCGAGCACACCGTGCCGGGCGATCCCTCGCAGGCCGCGTTCTGGGCCGTCGCCGCCGTGCTGGTGCCGGGCAGCGAGGTGGCCGTCACCGGCATCTACGCGGGGGAGGAGCGGACCGGGTTCGTCGACGTGCTGCGCCGGATGGGTGCGCCGGTGGCGCTGGAGCAGCGCCGGGGCACGACCGCCGACCTCACCGCTCGGACCGCCGGCTCACTGACGGGCACCACGGTGGAGGCGGCGGAGATCCCGTCGCTCGACGAGGTGCCCGTGCTGGCCGTGGCGGCGGCGGCGGCCACCGGCACGACCGTCTTCCGGGACGTGGGCGAGCTGCGGGTGAAGGAGACCGACCGGCTCACGGCGGTCGTCCGCCTGGTCGGTGCGCTCGGAGCCCGCGCCGACGTCGACGGTGACGATCTCGTCGTGGTGGGCGCCGGCCGCCTGGCCCATGCCCGGTTCGACAGCGGCGGCGACCACCGCATGGCCATGGCGGCCGCCGTCGGCGCGCTGGCGGCCGGCGAGGGCGAGTCGCGGCTCGACGACTTCGCCTGCGTCGCCACCAGCTACCCCGGCTTCCTGGACGACCTGCGGGCGCTGGGCGGCGTGGCGCGGCTGCGCCTGGTGGCCATCGACGGCCCGGCCGGTTCGGGCAAGTCGACCGTGTCCCGTGTCCTCGCCGAGCGGCTCGGGGTGGACCGGCTCGACACGGGCGCCATGTACCGGGCGGTGGCCTGGGCCGCCCTCGACCGGGGCGTCGACCCGGCCGCCGGGGCGGCAGTGGCGGCGATCGCTCGCGACGCCGTCATCGAGGTGGCGGGCGAGCGCACCACCATCGACGGGATCGACGTGACGGCGGCCATCCGCACCCCCGGGGTGAGCCGGGCGGTCTCCGCCGTGGCCGCCAATCCCGAGGTGCGGGCCCAGCTGGTGGCCCGCCAGCAAGGGTGGGCGGCGGCGCACGCCGGTGGGGTCGTGGAAGGCCGCGACATCGGGACCGTCGTCCTGCCCGAGGCCGATCTCAAGGTCTACCTCACGGCGTCGGCCGATGAGCGTGCGCGCCGCCGCCGTGACGAGCCGGCCGAGGGCGTGGCCCGCCGGGACCGGATCGACTCGAGCCGGGCCGCGTCGCCCCTCGTGCAGGCGCCCGACGCCCGGGTCCTCGACACGACCGGCCACTCGGTGGAAGAGGTGGTCCAGGAGGTGCTGTCGTGGCTGTGAGCGGGACGGGCACCGGCGGCGCCACGGCGAGGACAGCGACCGCGTACCGCGTCGACCCCCGCCTGACGCCCGGCTACCGCACGTGCCGGTGGCTCTTCGAGTCGATCGTGGGCGGCTGGTTCCACCCGGTCGTGCGCGGGCGCGAGCACATCCCGGCCGACGGGCCGGTCATCCTCGCCCCGGTCCACCGCTCGTTCGCCGACTTCGGGTTCAACGCCTTCGTCACGGACCGCAAGCTCTTCTTCATGGCCAAGGGCGAGCTGTGGGAGCACCGGGCCCTGGGACGGCTCCTCGACTCCCTGGGCGCCTTCCCCGTCAACCGATTGGCCGCCGACCGGGAGGCGTTGCGCCGGGCCGAGGCGGTCCTGGCCCAGGGACAGGTGCTGGTGCTCTTCCCCGAGGGTACCCGGCGGACGGGCGCGGAGGTCACCGACCTCTTGGAGGGGGCGGCGTTCCTGGCGGCCCGGACGGGTGCGCCCGTCGTGCCGATCGGGATCGGTGGCTCCGACCTCGCCATGCCCAAGGGCCGGCTCCTGCCTCGGCACCTACCGATCAGCGTCGTCGTCGGGGAGCCACTGCCGGCGCCGGCCCGGACGGGGACGGGCCGCGTGCCTCGCAGCGTCGTCCACGGGACGACCGAGGCGCTCCGGCAGGCCGTCCAGCAGGTCTACGACGAGGCCCGCGCCGCGCTGCCCTGAGCTCAGCGCCCCCGGCGCTCGCGGCGCCAGGTCCGCAGGATGACCGTGGCGTAGCGGAGGCCGTAGCGGAGGTTCTTGCCCTTCTTCGACTCGCCCGACTGGCGCTCGTGCCAGGTGGCGCCGCGCTCGGCCACCCGCCACCCGCGGCTGAGCGAGGTGATGAGGAGCTCCGACGTCTGGTACTGGTCCTGCTCCAGCCGGGGGACGACGTCGGCCAGGAGGGTGGTGCGCAGGGCCCGGTACCCGTTGGAGGTGTCGGTCAGATGCGCGCCGGTCAGCGTGTTCAGCAGCCAGGCGAAGAACACCACCCCCGCGCGGCGGGTCTGGTCGGCAGAGCGATCCGTGCCGAGTCGGCGCGAGGCCACCACGAAGTCGGCCTCGTCGTCGACCAGGGGTTGGAGGAGCCCGGCCATCTCCTGGGGATCGTTCTGCCCGTCGGCGTCGAGCGTCACCACGAACTGCGCCCCGGCCCGCACGCAGAGGTCGTAGCCGACCCGCAGGGCCTTGCCGTGCCCGAGGTTGACCGGGAAGACAAAGGTCACGGCACCCGCCTCCTGGGCGACCCGGGCGGTTGTGTCGTCGCCGCCGTCCACGACCACGACCGGCGTGACGTCGAGCCCACAGGCCGTGGCCGGCATGGCGGCGAGCACCGCCGGCAGGTTGGCCTCCTCCTCGTAGGCGCAGATCAGCGCGGTCACCGGCGTCAGCTCGAGATCCGGATGGCGCCGATCGAAGTCCTTCCGGCCGAGCTCGACGACGAGCTGCTGCAACGCCCCTAGGCGCCGGCGCTGCCCCTCGTCGGCGACGTTGCCGCTCATCGCGCCGACCTGGCCGGCGGGACGCGCTCGACCAGGGTGGACGGGGTGGCCGGCACCCTCAGGCCACCCGTCGAGGGGCGATCCCGACCAGGACGTCGGTCGCCCGGACCTCCCGGTCGTCGGCCACCGGGTCGAGCCCGGCGGGGGAGGGGGCGCCGGCCAGCACACCCACGGTGACGGCCAGAGCCCGGAGCAGCTCGCGCAGCTCGGGCGGCGGGGGGAAGTACTCGTCCTCGGCCACGACCGGGACCGCCTTCACTCCTTCCCGGGGGGCGAGCCGGACCAGCACCTGGTCCACCAGCGCCTCGGGGGCGGACGCCCCGGCCGTCACCCCGACGGTGCCCTCGAGGTCGTCGGGAAGCTCGTCGGCGTGGTTGACCCGCACGACCTTGGCGCACCCCGAGGCACGGGCCACCTTCTCGAGGGCGACGGTGTTGGACGAGTTGGCCGAGCCGATCACCACCACGGCGTCGGACTCGCCGGCGATGGCCTTGAGGGCCGCCTGGCGGTTCGTGGTGGCGAAGCACAGGTCGCTCCGGTTGGGGAGCCACAGGTCGGGGAACCGCCGCTTGGCCGCCTCCATGAGCTCCCGCCACTCGTCGTGGCTGAGGGTGGTCTGCGCCAGGAGGGCCACCGGCGCCTCGCCGGGGGAGAGGTCGTCGAGGGCCTCCAGGTCGGCTTCGGTCTCGATCAGGCGCACGGCGTCGGGGGCGACCGCCATGGTGCCGATGGCCTCCTCGTGCCCGGCGTGGCCGACGTAGAGCACGGTGAACCCCTTGCGGGTGCGCACCTTCACCTCGTGGTGCACCTTGGTTACCAGCGGGCACACCGCGTCGACCACCACGCCGCCCCGGGCCCGGGCCGCCGCCACCACCTCGGGGGCGGTGCCGTGGGCGCTCAACATGAGGGGCGCCCCGGGTGGCACCTCGCACACGTCGTCGACGAAGACGACGCCGCGCTCCCGGAACTGGTCGACCACGTACTTGTTGTGGACGATCTCGTGGTAGCAGTAGACCGGCGGCTCGAAGACGCGCACCATCCAGGCCAGGGCCTTGATGGCCTTCTCGACCCCGGCGCAGAACCCACGGGGCTCGGCAAGCAGCACGCGGTCCACCGGCACGGTCCTCCACGTTACCGGGCGGTCGCCCCACCCCCTGAGCGCGTGCCGGGAAAGGCCTGTTGCGCCGGTAGCCTGTGTGCCATGTCGGCGCCCAAGGTGACCGTCGTCACCGAGGCGTCGCCGGCCGCTCGTGCCGGGCTTGCGGTGGGCGACGAGCTCGTGACCCTCAACGGGCAGCGGCCGCGCGACGTCATCGAGTACCAGCAGCTCGTCGACGGCGAGCGCGTGGAGCTGCTCGTCCGCCGGCCGGGCGAGGACGGCGCGCGGGCCGTCACCGTCGAGAAGGGGGCGGGCGAGCCGGTCGGCCTGGCCGTCGCCTCGGCCGTCTTCGACCGGGTGCGGACGTGCGACAACCACTGCGCCTTCTGCTTCATCCACCAGCTGCCCAAGGGCATGCGGCGCAGCCTCTACCTGAAGGACGACGACTACCGGCTGTCCTTCCTCTACGGGAACTTCACCACCCTCACCCGCTTCACCGAGCTCGACGCCGAGCGGGTGCTCGAGGAGCGCCTCGGCCCCCTGTTCGTGTCCATCCACGCCACCGACCCCGAGATGCGGGCCCGCCTGCTGCGCAACCCCAAGGGCGCCACGAGCCTGCGGTGGCTGCGGGTCCTCCTCGACGGCGGCATCGAGGTGCACGGCCAGGTGGTGGTGTGCCCGGGGATCAACGACGGCGAGGTCCTCGACGACACCCTGGCCGGCGTGCTCGACCGGTTCCCCGAACTGGCCACGGTGGGGGTGGTCCCCCTCGGCGTGAGCCGGCACTCGAGCGAGCCCGAGCTGCGCCCGCACACGCCCGCCGAGGCGGTGGCCGTATGCGACACCGTGGCCCGGTGGCAGGAGGTCTTCGGCTCGGTGCTCGGCCGTCGCCTCGTCTACGCCGCCGACGAGTACTACCTCCTGGCGGGACGGCCCTTCCCCGCGGCGGCCGACTACGACGGGTACCCCCAGCACGAGAACGGCATCGGCATGGCCCGTGCCTTCTCCCAGGCCTTCCTCGGCGACGACGGCGCCGCCCAGGGCGTCCGCCCCGGCTTCTTCGCCTGGGTGGAGGGGGCGCCGGCCGCCGGGTACCGCGCGCCGCGCGCCGAGCGCCAGACGACCGAGGACGAGGCCGAGGCGGGCGCCGCGGACCCGCCGGTGACCGCGCCACCCTCCACCGGCACCGGGCACCGACGCGCCGGTCGCGCGTCCGTGGCGGTCCTGACCGGCAGCTACGGCGCCCGCGTCCTCGGGCCGCTGGTCGGCGGGCGCGCCGGCGTGCGGCTGGTCGAGGTCGAGAACCGGTACTTCGGCGGCAACATCGGGGTCGCCGGACTGCTCACGGGGACCGACCTGCGTGATGCGCTGGCCGCCCAGCCTGCCGGCGACCGCTACCTCCTGCCCGATGCATGCCTGTCCCAGGGGCGCTTCCTCGACGGCCTGACGCCGGACGACCTCCCGCACCCCGTGGTGGTGGTGCCGAGCGACGGGCGCTCGCTCCGTGACGCC